>NZ_SSNL01000003.1:300000-600000 GCF_007004735.1 Salinigranum halophilum | reverse complement strand
ACGGTTCACCCAGGCCGTCGAGGTCGCGACCAACGGACTGTGGTCCACCCCCAGCATCGTCTTCGGGCTGTTCGGCTTCGCGTTCCTCATTCCGCGGTTCGGGAATCAGAAGTCGCTGCTCGCGGGGATGCTCACGCTCGGATTCATGCTCCTCCCGCTGGTGGTCATCACGTCTCGTGAGGCGATGATCGCGGTGCCCGACGAGTACCGTGATGCGAGCGTGGCACTCGGCGTCAGTCGGTGGCAGACGATCAAGAGCGTGGTCCTGCCGGCGGCACTGCCGGGTGTGGTCACCGGCGTCATCCTCGGCGTCGGTCGCATCGCCGGCGAGACGGCACCGATTCTGCTGACGATGGCGGGCGGGACGTTCGTCCCTGGCGCGCAGACAGTCGACGTGATCGGTGGCTTCGAGTTCACGTCGGCACCGCCGTTCGTGGCCAACCCCGAACTCCTGCAGGCGACGTCGGCGCTGCCCTACCAGCTCTTCGCACTCATCACGGCGGGCGTGGGGCTGGGCGACAGCGTCGCTGACCCCGAGGGGTTCCGGTGGGCGACGGCGCTCGTCCTTCTCGTCGTCGTCCTCTCGTTCTACGCCATCGGCATCGCGACCCGGTACTACTTCCGGAGCAAACTTCAGCACGAGTAACAATGAGTGAAACACGACAATCACAGAAGGCGAGCGGCAC
Organism: Salinigranum halophilum; assembly: GCF_007004735.1. Taxonomy (NCBI): domain Archaea; kingdom Methanobacteriati; phylum Methanobacteriota; class Halobacteria; order Halobacteriales; family Haloferacaceae; genus Salinigranum; species Salinigranum halophilum. Next base: position 599,314 of record NZ_SSNL01000003.1, on the reverse strand, counting down.
CGACAGCGAGAGCGGCCAACCCCTGCAGACGGTTGCAGGCGAAACCGAAGAACAGGCCAGGCCGGAGTGGGTCGACTACGAGTTCGACGGCGAGGCGAAACTCACCGCCGAGGACCTCGACGTCTACTACGGCGACGACCACGCGCTCAAAGGCGTCTCGATGGAGATCCCCGAGAACAGCGTCACCGCACTCATCGGTCCCTCGGGGTGTGGGAAGTCGACGTTCCTCCGGTGTCTCAACCGGATGAACGACCGCATCAAGTCCGCACGCATCGACGGTTCCGTCCGACTGGAGGGAGAGGAGATATACCAGGACGGCGTGAACCTCGTCGAGTTGCGAAAGCGCGTCGGCATGGTGTTCCAGTCGCCGAACCCGTTCCCGAAGAGCATCCGTGACAACATCTCGTACGGACCGCGCAAGCACGGCGACATCGAGAAAGGCTTTCTCGCGCGGCTACTCGGTCGGAGCGACGAGGAGGCGGAAGCCGAACTCGTCGAACGCTGTCTCACCGACGCCGCGCTGTGGAGCGAGGTCAAAGACCGCCTCGACGACAACGCGCTCGGTCTCTCGGGTGGCCAGCAACAGCGGCTCTGTATCGCACGGGCGCTGGCGACCGACCCCGAGGTGTTGCTGATGGACGAGCCCGCGTCCGCACTGGACCCCATCGCCACCTCGAAAATCGAAGACCTCATCCACCAGCTCTCGGAGGACTACACGGTCGTCATCGTGACGCACAACATGCAGCAGGCGGCGCGGATCTCCGACCAGACGGCGGTGTTCCTCACCGGGGGCGAACTCGTCGAGTTCGACGATACGGACAAGATCTTCGAAGACCCCGAGAGTCAGCGCGTCGAAGACTACATCAGCGGCAAGTTCGGGTGACCGATGACAGCAACCGGGAGCCGCTCGTCGGACGTCGACGGCCCGTCTCGTCACCGGCCGACGTTCGGTGGGTGACGATGGAGACGCGAAAGCTCCAGCAGGTCGGCGGCGGGACGTACACGGTCTCGATTCCGAAGGAGTGGGCGACCGCCCGCGGCCTCGAGGCGGGGACCCCTGTCAACCTCTACAGCCACCTCGACGGCTCGATCGTCGTCCGGAGCCGCGCGAAAGACAGCGACGGGCTCTCGACCATCACCGTCGAGGTCGACGGCGGGAGAGAACAGGTCGCGCGTGCCCTCAGCGCGGCGCAGGCCGTCGGCTTCGAGCGGGTGACGCTCACCGCCGGAGAGCCGTTCGACGCCGAGACGTGTCGGGCGGTCCGGTCGCTCGTCCGCCAGTTCGTCGGGACCGAACTGGTCGACGAACAGGAGGGCGAACTGACCGTCCGGAACCTGCTCGACGCCTCCGACGTCTCGGTCCGACAATCCGTCGTCCAACTCCAGTACGTCGCCCTCTCCGTCCACGAGCAGGCCACGGGGTCGTTCGTCGACGCCGACGCGGGAGCGTACGACCGGCTGTGCGAACGCGAGACCGAGACCGACCGACTCTGTGGGATGGTGGTCCGGCACTTCAGTCGCGCGCTCGTCTCGCTGGCGGAAGTCGACCGGGTCGAGACGAGTCGTCCCGAACTGTTCGAGTATTACGAGACCGCCCGGCGGCTCAGGCGAGTCGCACGAAACGGCGTCACCATCGCCCGCGCGGGTCGACGGCTGACGGAGCCGCTCCCCGAGACGGTCGCCGCCGAACTCGACGTCCTCTCGAACACCGCGCGGGGAATCGTCGAGGGCGCCTCGAACGCGGTCCTCGAGGGCCGCGACACCGACAGGGTCCACGAGATACTCGACACCGGTACGGAGGCGCGGGCGACCCTGGAGGCGTTCGAGGACGCACTGGTCGCCGACCGAAGCGAGATGTCGGCGAGCACCACGAGGGACGTCGTCGCGGTCGCACGGTGTCTCGACGCCCTCCGCAGAACGCTCGACCACGGGGACGCCATCGGCGACGTCGCCCTGCAGGCGGCGATGCGCGACGACCGGCTGTGACGTCGGGACTGTCGGGTCGGGTGGGGTTCGTCGAGGGGACGGTTACGCGAGCCCGTCGACACGCTCGCGGTAGTCGTCGAGCGTCGACTGCACCTCGCGCCAGTCGATCGGCGGTTCGTACGCGTCGAGGTCGTTCTCGAAGGCCTCGAGGAAGTCAGTGTATCTGGCTTCGTCCGAGCCGACCGCCGCGAGGCGGTCGCCGGTCGTCTCCCACCGCGTTCTGAGGTCGGCGAGCCGCGCCTGTAAGTCGGTCGCACCGTCGGTGGACTCGGTGTTGGGCCACTCGCGGAGCGTCTCGAGTTCCGCACGGAGGTCGTCGAAGAGGAGTCCGAGCGCCCGGTGACGGAGGCTGACGTCCACCCAGGACGCCATGGGGTCTTCGTTCAGCGTCACGTGCGTCTCGGTGGCCGTCTCCAGAACCGATGCGACCTCCTCGGCCCGGGCGGTGAGTTCTTCGATGGACCCTTCGAGCGCGTCGAGTTCGTCGGCGAACTCGTCGTACCGAACCGTCTGGTTCGAGAGCCAGCGCTCGAACTCCTCGAGGTCGACCTGGAGTTCGTCGGCGGCCCCCTGTGTGCGGTTGGCGGCCGTGGTGAGCCGCTGGATTCGCACGGCGCGTTCGTAGAGGTCCCCATCGTCGGCGGCGACGGCCTGGAGTTCCTCGCCGAGGTCGGGGACGTACGCCTCCAGTTCGTCGAGTCGCGTCTGGTACTGGTCGAGTCGCGCCTGCACGACGTCGAGGTGGGCGACCGGTTCGGCGGCCTCCTTCGCATCCGCGAGCGCGATGGCCGCCAGTTCGGTCCGCGTCTCTGGCGTCGAGACGACCTTCGAGAGGTGAGCAACCGCGTCGTCGGCCGCGTCGGTCGAGACGACCCCGTCCTCGGTGACCGACGAGAGTACCCGACGGACCTCGTCGGGGTCGTGTGACTCGTCTCGGTTCACGACGGCGTCGACAGCATCGTCCAGCGAGCGGCCGGCGAGTGAGTTCGGCGCAGGCTCGCGGTCCTCGTGACTCATTGCGCGTGACTACTCGAGCCCGTCCGTTATAGCTTCCGTCACCGCGACCGACCGGCCAGAAGCGACCGTATCGGTCGAGTCAGTACAGCAGTTCGTCGTTCTGCTCGACCATGTAGAGTGTGCGGGCGGCGATGTTGACGGCGTGGTCGCCGACACGCTCGAGGTCGCGAATCGTGAGGAAGAGCCGAGAGACGTCCTGGAACGTCTCGTCGACGTCCTGTTCCAACGAGTCGGCTTCGAGGAGCGAGCGCACGACGGTCTGACTCGCCACCTGACACATCGCGTCGACCTCGTCGTCGCGGTCGGCGATGTCGTAACAGCCGTCGACGTCCTCGTTGGCGTACGCTTCGAGCGCCCGCTCGAGCATCTCGAGCGTCGCGTCGCCGATGCGTCGGATGTCGACCTCGGGGTAGGCATCGCGCTCGGCCTGGAGGGCGTAGCCGCCGAGGTTGGTCGCGAGGTCGCCGATGCGTTCGAGGTCGGTGATGATTTTGAACGACGACGCGATGAAGCGGAGGTCGCCGGCGACGGGCTGTTGGAGCGCGATGAGGTCGATACACTCCTTCTCGAGTTCGAGGTAGAGTCCGTTGATCTCCTCGTCGCCGTCGATGACCGCCTGTGCCAACTCGTCGTCCTTCCCTTCGAGGGCGTCGAACCCCGTCCGGAGCTGTTCGGCGACGAGTTCGCCCATGTAGAGCACCTCGTCGCGGAGTCCCTGGAGGCGGGACTGATACGCTTGTCGAGCCATACCCGAGTCGAGTGGGTCCGGTTATAAATCACTTTCCCACGGGACAATATTGCTATTTAGTCCTATGTATATCGTCCGAGAGCGAAATACCGAGGCCGACCGCACGAGCCGGTCAGTACAGCAGCGTCGTCCGGTTCGTCACCATGTAGAACGACCGGGCGGCGATGTTGACGGCGTGGTCGCCGACGCGTTCGATGTCCCGAAGCGTGAGCAAGAGGAGGTTCACCTCCGAGAGCAGGTCGGCCAGTTCGTCGTCCGCGAAGGTCTCTGTCGTCTCGACCAGTTCGAGGACGACTGTCTCGGCGACCCGTTCACAGAGGCCGTCGAGTTCGTCGTCGCGTTCGACGACGGCCGCCGCGCGGTCGGGGTCCGCGCCGTCGTAGGCGTCGAGCGCCTCGTCGACCATCTCGCGAGCGAGTCGGCCGACGTCGAGGAGGCTCACGTCGGGAAAGTGTGGCGAGTCGACCGAGTGGACGTACGCCGAGAGGTTGGTCGCGAGGTCGCCGACCCGTTCGAGTTCGGTGATGATCTTGAACGAGGCGGTGACGAATCGGAGGTCGCTCGCGACCGGTTGCTGGAGGGCGATGAGGTCGATACAGTCGCCTTCGAGTTCCAGGTAGCGCTCGTTGATGGCGTCGTCTCCCTCGATGACAGCCGTGGCGAGGGCGTCGTCGTCGGTCTCGATGGCCCGGAGGGCGTCGTCGAGTTGGTCCGACACCCGTTCGCCGAACGCCACGACGTCCGCACGGAGCGTCTCGAGAGCGTCTTGGTACGCGTCACGAGGCATGGTCGATACTTCTCTGGAAGGGTGGATTACTGTTTGGTTCGGTGTCAGTACGACGGCGACTCGGAGACGTCGGGCGGGGGTGGCGAAGCGACAGCGAGCGCGCGAGTCCCTACCCGAACTTGCCGGTGATGTAGTCCTCGACGCGCTGGCTTTCGGGGTTCTCGAAGATCTTCTGGGTGTCGTCGAACTCGACGAGTTCGCCCCCGGTGAGGAAGACGGCGGTCTTGTCCGAGATGCGGGCGGCCTGCTGCATGTTGTGCGTCACGATGACGACCGTGTACTCCTCGGCGAGGTCCGCGATGAGGTCTTCGATCTTCGAGGTGGCGATGGGGTCCAGCGCGGACGCAGGTTCGTCCATCAGGATGACCTCGGGGTCCGGCGCGATCGCGCGGGCGATACAGAGCCGCTGTTGCTGGCCGCCCGAGAGGTCGAGGCCGGACTCGTCGAGTTTGTCCTTGACTTCGTCCCACAGCGCCGCCCGCTTGAGCGACTCCTCGACGATGGCGTCGTAGTCGCCCTCCTTGTTCTGAATCTCGAGGCCGTACGCGACGTTGTCGTAGATGCTCTTCGGGAAGGGGTTCGGCTTCTGGAAGACCATCCCGACGCGTCGCCGAAGGGCGACGGGGTCGACGTCGTCGTCGTAGACGTTCTTCCCGCGCAGGTAGAGGTTTCCTTCCACTCTCGCGGCGTCGACGAGGTCGTTCATCCGGTTGACACACCGGAGGAACGTCGACTTCCCACACCCCGACGGCCCGATCATCGCGGTGACGCGGTTCTCGGGGATCTCCATCGAGATGCCGTCGAGCGCCTGCACGTCGTTGTAGTAGACGTCGATGCCCTCGGCGCGGATGACGGTCTTCGCCGGGGGGCGTCGAGCCTGTTCGACGCTCTCGCTCACGTCCGTCTGGACGAGCATGTCCTCTTCGGTCGGGTCCGCCGATTCACCGGCTGTCGATTCGGCCATCGTCTGTGTCTCTTTGTCGCTCATGGTTGTCGATTATCCGTCGGTCTGGTACTTGTTTCGGAGCACGATCGCGATGGAGTTCATCGCGAGCAGCACGCTCACGAGTACGACGACGCCTGCCGGCACCGCCTTGGTGTAGAAGTCGTCGCTGGCGAAGAGGCTCGCCCACGCGAACACCTGCAGGGGCATCGCGCTCGCCTTCGCGGAGAACTCCGTCGGAAGCGAGAAGATGACGCTGGGTGCGCCGATCATGATGAGCGGCGCGGTCTCGCCGATGGCGCGCCCGAGCGCGAGGATGGTCCCCGTCAGGATGCCGGGGAACGCTCGCGGGAGCACGACGCGCCGGACGGTCTGCCACTTCGTCGCGCCCATCCCGTAGGAGGCCTGTCGCTGGTCGTTCGGGACGCTCCGGATAGCCTCTCGCGAGGAGATGATGACGATGGGCAGGATGAGCAGTCCGAGTGTCGCGCCGCCGATGGCGACGGTCCCCGTCGGCTGGCCGAGGTAGGTGACGAACACCCCCAGCCCCAGGAGGCCGTACACCACGCTCGGCACGCCGGCGAGGTTCGAGATGTTGACGTCGATGAACCGCGTGAAGCGGTTGTTCGGCGCGTACTCCTCGAGGTAGACGGCAGCGCCGACGCCGAGCGGGAACGCCAAGACGGCGACGGTGATCATCAGGAGGATGGAGCCGCCGATGGCGGGGTACAGTCCGGCGTCGACGGCGGTTCGGCTGTGCGCGCTCGTGAGGAACTGCCAGTCGACCCACGAGGCCGGCCCCGAGAAGCCCGCCGCCTCGACGACGAACGCGCCGAGGAACGCCCCACCGACCATCACCACCGGAACGAGGAGGCCGGCGCGGTCGTCGGGTCGCGCGACGGCACCCCCGGCGAGGTACGCGAGAGTAGGGACGACGGCGACGCTCGCGATGACCGTCGCCGGGACGGGGTCGACGCCCGCGAGGGGGCCGACGACCGCACTGAGCGCGACGATGCCGAGAGCGGCGACGCCACCGACGACACCGGCCCGGTTGCCACCGAGGCGGCGGGCGTAGGTACCGACGACGACACCGACGATACCGCCGAGCGAGAGCGAGAGCAGCACCCAGTCGACGGGGAGCACGGGGAGCGACGAGAAGAGGTCGACGACGCTCGGGACGAGCGTCGGGACGCCCGCGGCGGCCCCGACCGGTCCGGGGAGGCCGAAGAGGGGGACGTAGAACAGCAGGGTCGTGACGACGAGTTTGGCGGAGAACGGGAGGCGTCGGCCGGCGCGTTCGATGCCGACGACGCCCGCCAGCGGGATGGCGAGCGCGAGGAGGAAGCCGAACCACGTCACCGGCGAGAGCATGTCGACGAAGACCATCGCCACGCCCCCGCTGAACATGAGGCTGACGACGAAGAGTCCGACCGACGTGGCACCGAAGGTCAGCGCGTTCGAGTGCCGCACGTAGAGGAAGCCGCCGACGAGGAGTGTCGGGACGACGAGCGTCACGAAGAACGTCAGGTGCCAGCCGGGGTCCGCGGTGAGCGGCTGGATGGCGTCGTTGGCGACGAACACGAGGAGGATGCCGAGCGTGACGAGCCCGAACAGCGTCGCCGCCAGCAACACGTACTGGAAGAGCGTCCCGACGGTCTTGTTGACCGTTCCGAAGCTCTCGATGACCTGGCCTCTCTCGGTCGCCATCTCAGTACTCCTCCCGGTAGCGTTGCGCGACGAAGTCGCTGATGATGTTCATGACGAGCGTGATGACGAACAGCGTGAGGCCGATGGCGAACAGGCTGCGGTACGCGAGCCCCCCACCGGTGATGTCGCCCAGGAGCAACTGGACCATCGCGGCGGTCATCGGGAGCGCCCCCTCCTGGTACGCGGCGGGGTTGAGCGGGTTGAGGAACTGCGCGCGCGACCCCGCGGCGACGGTGACGGCCATCGTCTCGCCGATGGCTCGCGAGAGCGCGAGGATGAACGACGAGAAGATGCCCGACAGCGCGGCGGGCACGACGATACCCGTCGAGACGTCGAACTTCGTCGCACCCATCCCGTACCCGGCCTGCCGGAGTTCGTCGGGGACGGCCGACATCGCGTCCTCGCTGATGGAGGCGACCATCGGGATGATCATGATGCCGACGACGAGGCTGGCCGAGATGAGGTTGAACGTGCCGGTCCCCGGGAGGACGGTCTGGATGGCGGGCGTGATGTAGATGAGCGCGAAGAACCCGTAGACGACGGTCGGGATACCGGCCAGCACCTCGAGTGCCGGCTTCAGGAAGGCGCGGTGGCGGGGGTTGGCGTACTCGCTGAGGTAGATCGCCGTCGCGACACCCAGCGGGAGTGCGACGATGGCCGAGCCGATGGTGATCATCAGCGTGGCGGAGACGAGCGCGAGGACGCCGAACTCGTTGTTGTTGATCTCCCAGGTCGTGCCGGTGAGGAAGTCGACGACGGACGCTGTCGGCCCCTCGATACCCATGAGCGGCGCGGTGACGGTGAAGAACTTCGCCGCCTCGGTCACGAGCAGCAGGATGATGCTGACCGTCGTGACGATCGACAGCGCCGCACACAGGAAGAAGAACGCGCGCGTCAGGAGCTCCTCCGGCGCGTTCTCCGTGTTCCGTGTGAGGTCGTTCGTGATGTCGTCCGTGCTCATTTACCTATATATCCTATATTCACTGGTGAAAAATCTCGTTATTCGAACGTCAGTCTCCGAATCGGTCCTCAGTTCGACTGTGCGTCCTCGATGGCGGCTTCGAGCGTGTCGAGTTGCGCCTGCTGCTGGTCGCTGTCGAGCGGGACGTACCCGACCTCGTCGGCGACGACCTCCTCGTTGGTCGTGTTCTCCATCCAGAAGCGGGCGAACTCGGCGACCTGCGGCTCGGTGAGCGAGGACGTCGCGGGGTAGGTGAACAGCGGGCGCGAGAGCGGCGTGTACTCGCCGGATTTCGCCGTCTCGAGTGACGGTTCGACGGGGCCGTCGCCGCTGTCGATGGCGATGGCCGTCACCGCGTCCGAACTCTGGCTGTAGTACGCGAAGCCCATGTAGCCCATGGCGTACTGCGAGCCCTCGACACCGCGGATGATGGTGCGGTCCTGTTCCGTCGGCGAGTAGTCCTGGCGGTGACCCGGTCCCTCCTCACCGATGACGGCCTCGATGAAGTAGTCGTAGGTCCCCGAGGCGTCGGTCGGGCCGAACAGTTCGAGCTCTTCGTCGGGCCAGTCGGAGTCGATGTCCGACCACGTGCTCGGCGGGTCCTCTGCGGACCAGATCTGCCGGAGCTGCTCGACGGTGAGTGACTCCGCCCAGTCGTTGTCGTTGTTGACGATGACGGTCAGTGCGTCGGTGGCGACCTGGAGCTCAACGGGTTCGACGCTGTTGTCGGAGCAGAGGGTCTCCTCCTCGGGCGAGATGGGGCGGGAGGCGTTGTTGAAATCCGTCTCGCCGACGCAGAAGAAGTTCTGGAACCCACCGCCGGAGCCGGTCGACTGGAGGCTGAACTCGACGTCGGGGTGTTCCTCTTTGAAGATCTCGCTGAACGCGGTCGCCAGCGGGAACACGGTCGACGAGCCCGCGATGTCGATGGGGCCAGAGAGCGCGCCATCGGACGACCCGTCGGAGCCACTGGACCCGCCGGAGCCGTCGGAGCCACCCTCGGTGTTCTGGCGGGTACAGCCTGCGAGGCTGGCCACGCCGGCCGCGCCGGCGCCGATCACGAAGTCGCGTCGCGAGAGGAAATCACCCTTCCGTGTCATCATCACAGAGTGGCGGAGAGACAAGTAAATACTCTACTAATATAAATATATAGTACTATGTTTGTGAAAAACCCGGTCAGAATCTCAATAGACACGCCGGCGGACAGAACGGCTCGCGGAGGCTTGAGAGCGGTGGCAGAGCGACTTTCCGCGACAGCGGACGCGGAGAGTCGGTCGGGAGAAAGCCGGCACGATTGGACGGCTCTGCGCCGCAGCAGCGGATTCGGACCGGTGGCAGCTGAGAGATATATATCGATAGCCAAATTTATAGTGGGATGCCTACCAATCAATCGGTATGGTGGAAACGCGCAAGGTGCAGGTCACCGGTGGCTCGACGTACACCGTCTCGATTCCGAAGGACTGGGCGACAGAGAACGGCGTGTCGGCGGGGAGCGAGGTCGAGTTCTATCCGGAGGGAGACTCGTTGTTCCTCACCCCACGGTCGGAAGAAGAGCGGACCGAGGGGACGCTGGACGTCACGACCCTGGAGGGCGACGAACTCACGCGCGCCGTGATGACCATGTACGTCTCGGGGTTCGACATCATCGCCCTCGAGAGCGCCCGCATCACGACCGACCAGCGCCGCACCATCCGAAAGGCCACCCAGAGTCTCGTCGGTCTCGAGGTGTTAGAAGAGACCCGAGACCGGGTGGTCATCCGCGACCTCCTGGACTCCTCGGAGCTGTCGATTCACAACGCCGTCACCCGGATGCGACTCATCGCACTGTCGATGCTCGACGACGCGCTCCTCGCGCTCGGTGACCTCGACGAGGACATGGCGCGCGACGTCATCCAGCGCGACGAGGACGTCGACCGCCTCTGGATGGTCGTCTCGCGTATCTTCCGAGCCACGCTCCGGACCCCGAAGGCCGCCGAGGAACTCGGCCTCCCCCGCGAGATGTGCTTCGACTACCAGTCGGCTGCCCGCCAACTCGAACGCATCGCCGACCACGCGACGAAGATCGCCCACCTCACCTTGAACCTCGAGAAGGCCGTCCCCGACGAGATCGTCGACGCGCTCGAAGAACTCCGCGAGGACGCCGCCAACGTCGTCGACGACGGGATGGACGCCCTGTTCGAAGAGGACAGTTCGGAGGCGACCCGCCTCGCCAACGAGGCACGCGAGGCCGTCCAGGCCATCGACGAACGCGCCCGCGCCATCGACGAGTACCTCCGTGAACTCGACCCCGCCCGCGCGCAGGTGCTCGGCCTCATCGTCGACTCGGTCTCCCGCTCGGCGGACTACGGCGGCAACATCGCCGAGACGGCGCTGCAGAAGGCGGCACCGACGCCCTGAGGCGCGACCCGTTCTGCGCGTTGGGGTTCCCGTCGGGGTGAACAGGACCGGAGTGATGCCGTCGGCGCTGGGTACGACGCGAGCGGCGGTCGGCCGACTGACCGACGACTGTGAGAACGAGAGAACCGGAAGAGCCGAACCGAGTCCGGTCGAGAGCGCGTGTCGAGTCGTGTTACTCGAAGACGGCGTTGACCTGACCGTCCTGCCCGGGACGCGAGGTGACGCGCGCTTCCTTCTCCTCGCCGTCGACCTCGACGGTGATGATGGCGCCCTTCGTGATGATGTTCCGTCGCTTGTAGTTGACGTTCGCGGGGTTGTCCTCGACGCCGATGATTTCGCCGTGGACCGTCTCCGCGCCGTCGGAGATCTGTGCGACGTTCGTCGAGAGCGCGCGCGTCTTGGTCGCGTTCCCGCGCGAGTCGATGGTCTGGAACCGCGGCTCGCCGACAGTAGTCTCGCTGGCTTCGCGACCCTGCTCGTAGCGTTTCTTGTTCCGAGCGGGCTTGATTCGACCACCCGTCCGCTTCGTCATCGAGCGTCCCTGGTGCTTCATACGGGGATAGAGAGCCAGCGACTACTTGAATCGCACGACTCGCGCGCTCTACGGTGAGCTGTGCGAACACGGGACAGCCAGACAGGGTCGGTGTGGCCGCGTGGACGAGTCGGTGGGTCCGGGTCGGTACACGACCGTTCAGGCTGGAGGACACAGGAGGGAACGACGGGCCACCGCACCCGTGTCCCGTGCCGTCGCCGGGACCGCCACACCCACACCACGTCCACACATCGAATCGTCCCACCGCAGTCTCTCCCCCACTCGGCGGAGAGACACACAACGGTTAATCCGCTCGCCCGTCCCCCACGGAGTATGAGCATGGAGGTCACCGTCGCCGTCCCGTTCCGCCAGCACGGGACCGACCGACTCGGCGAGGGGGAGTTCGTCGTCGCGCTGTCGCTCGACCGCGAGTGGTTCTCACCCGACCAGGCGAAGCGCCTCATCGACATCGCCGCCGGCCGGGGCCTCGTCGAGCGCGACGAGGGCGACCTGGTCGCGGCGTTCGCGCCGGGAGACGTCGAGATTCCGGACGGGTTCACGCCCGACGAGTCCATCCTCCAGTCGCAGTCGACGTTCGAGCGCCTGTTGAACGAGATCGTCGCAGACGGGGTGGAAAAACAGGAGGCCGTCGCCGCGGTCAACCGTCTCCAGCGCGACCTCGGCGTGACCATCGAGGCCGCCGCCGTCCTCTACGCCCGCCGCCGCGACGTCGACGTGGGCGGGCTCGCAGACGAAGTGCGGCGCTCGCTCGTGGAGGGGTAGATGGTCGACGACCGCCTCGGAGACGGGAAGCGCATCGCCGAGTTCCTCGCCTCGGAACTCGACGGCCTCGGCGACGCGCTCGCACGGGTCGCCATCACCGACGCCGACAGGGAGGTGACACCGACGCCCGACGGGGCGCACGCGTATCGAGTGACCAGACGGGACGACAGTACCGACAGGAGCGGGGCGTTCGACCTGGCCGTCGTCTTCGTCCAGCCCGACCGCGCCCGCGTGGAGTTCCTCGTCGAGCAGGAGACGGCCGCCGAGGTCGCGAGCGACGAGGGGCTTCGCGTCCGGCCGAAGGCGTCTCGCCCCCCGCGAACGCTGGTGTTCGTCGAGGACGGGGCCGAGGTGAAACGGGTCGTCACTGTCTTCGAGGCGGTCGTTGCGGCGGTCGACGGGGCGGCGAGCGCCTGAGCCGGGGCCCGTCGGCCGGTGGGTCAGAGTCGGGTCAACAGCGCCGGGAGGTCGGTCGCGAGCGCGTCCCGTCCGAGGGTCGCGACGGCGTCGGGGTGGGGGTCGGCACTCCCGTCGAAGGTGACCTGGACCGGAGTGATGCCGGCGGCGGCGGCACCTTCGATGTCCGCGTCGACGTCGTCGCCGACGTAGACGAGTTCCTCGGGCGGCGTGCCGAGTTCCGAGAGCAGAGCCTCGAACGCCCGGGAGTCGGGCTTGCCCGCCGCGAGCGACCCGGTGACGAGTTCGACGTCGAACGCGCCGACCCAGTCGAGCTTTCGGAGTTTGTCGTGCTGGGCGACGACGGGGCCGTTCGTGAGCAACCCGACGCGGTACTCGCGTCGGAGCGTGTCGAGCATCCCTTCGACCCCCGCGACGGGGACGAGTGCCTCCGCGATGAGGTCGCGGTACGCCTCGGCGACGGCGGCCGGAGAGGCTTCCGTGTCGTGGTCGTGTTCCGCGAGGAGCGTCGCGAAGATGGGTTCGCGCGTCTCCTCGGTGAGACACTTCGCGTGGGCGGCGAGATACGCCTCCCGAGAGAGCGGCGGCGCACCGGCGACCCGCGCGGCCTCGGAGAGGATGGTCTGACGGTCCCTGGTGGGAACCGCCAGCGTGTAGTCGAGGTCGAACGCGACAGCCGTGGGTGGCATTCGAGAGAGCCTTCGACGGGCAAGGGGATGAGGATGTCGGCGCGACGGCGAGACACGAGAACGGACCGGGGCGAGGACAGGGTTTTCGTAGTCGGGAGCGCGAGACCGAGTATGACTCTCGACCGCGTCCACGTCGACGGCATCGCTCGGCTGGCGAGCGCCATCGCCCGGGCCGTCGACGACGCCGACCACGGCGACCTCGCAACCGAGGTCTGGGAGAACTTCCTCGACCCGCTCCGCGACGGCTCGCGCGTCGTGGTCGAGCCCGTCGGCGAGAAACGCCTCCGGTCGGCACCCATCGAGGACGTCGCCCTCGCCGAACCACCGTTCGAGACGACACACGGCCTCGACTCGGGGACCATCAACCCCACCACGTTCAAGAACGGCCTCGTCCTCGACGTGGCGCAGGCGGCGATGGCCGGGGTCCCCTCGGACCTCGACCTCCACCGCGCCCGGACGCTCGTCGTGACCGTCCACGCGAACGACCCGACAGTCGACTGCGAGACGGACTGGATCGTCGACGACGAGGGCTACTCGCGGCGGAAGGTGCTGCACGCCCCCCGCGTCGACCGCTACGCCGAGGGGGTCGTCCACGCGCTCGCGCTGTACCTCGCCGAGAGCGAGCACGCGCTGTTGCAGGCCGACACCGTCGACGACCTGCTCGTCCTCGACGGCCCGCTGTACCCGATGGAGGTCCTCACCTGGCAGGACGGCGAGCGGGAGCTTCGGGACCTCGTGAGCGAGGCCGCGCCCCGCGACGTCGTCGAGAACTACGTCCGCCTCGTCGAGACGTTCGTCGAGCGGGACGTCCCGCTCGTCGGGTTCGTCAAGAACCCCGCCGCTCGGGGCATCGTCCGCACCCTCCGGAAGAAGGGCGTCGAGGCCCCCTGGACCGACGACGCGGCGCTCTTCACCCGGCTCCTCGAGCGGTGGGACGACGAGGCCGGCGAGCGCCGGACGGACGGTCTCACCTTCACGAACTGGTTCGTCTCCCGGAGTGGAACCGATAAGACGATGTCGAAGCGTGGGGACGCACTCGGCATCGACCGGAGGTTCTCGCCCGAGGACTACGAGGTGGCCTTCCTTCCGGTCTACGACCCTCGGACCGACGTACTGTATCGGGTCGAATCGCCGGCGGCGTTCGTCCGCGACGAGGAGACGCGAGAGCGGCTCACCCAGCAGGTGCTCCACGACGTCGCCGTCGGGCGGGGGCCGCCGCCGGCCGTCCAGAAAGCGGACGAACTCGCACGGGTCAGCCAGGGCGAGAAGGCGGCGCTCCGCCGGAAACTGGAGGAATACCTCGACTCCGACGCGGTCCGCCGCTACGACGAGGAGCGCTGGGGACTCAGCTGAGTCTGAATCCGAGTCCGCTCACGGCTCCGTGCGCTCGACTTCGATGGTGACCTCGTCGGACGGGACGCCGACGCGTGCGAACTGGGTTCTGAGGTGTTCTTCGGCCGCGTCGAGCGCCTGCTCTTTCGTCTCGAACCCGCGAGGCATGGGCGATTCGAACGCGACGTGAATCTGCCGGCCGTCGATGGTCGTCACGGAGCCACCGCTTTCGACCTCGTAGAACTCGTCGCAGACCCAGACGTACGGGGCGTCTTCGTCCGGCGCTCCCCGGAAACTCGGCGGCGTCTCCCCACGCTCGTACAGCGTCCCCGTGAGGCCGGTTCCGCCGCCGAGCCCCCGAATCAGTAACATACGAGTGATAGGGGCTCCGAGGGATAAAGCGCCACGCTCGGGGTGACACCGAAACGGGGAAAGGGATTTATCCGCGGCTCTCCCTGCGTGAGATATGTCCGACCTCGGTGATTTTACTGACTTCGGTGACGCTGCTGGACGGTCCGAGACGGCGGCTGAGCCCGAACCCGACACCGGGGACGAACGCGGCGACGGAGCGCAGGCAGACGGCGCGGCGGAAGCGGACGGCGAGACGACGAACGGGCGGGAGGCGGACGCGAGGACGCCGTTCGAGCCCTACGACGTCTCCCCCGCCGGAACGGACCGCGGCCTCGGCGTCGTCTCCGTCTCCCGCGGCCTCCGGGTGGCAGAAGACGGCGACGACACCGCGATGGAGGCGTTCGTCACCGTCGGCAACCGCGACTCCGTCCGACTGGGGAAGTACCTCCTCGTCCCGTATCCCGACCGTGAACTGCTCTTTTGTCGAATCACGGCCCTCGAGTACGCCCAGGAGTTCCACGAGGACGACGCGACGGAGATCGCCGCCCGACGGGCGATGCGTCGCGACGACTTCGAAGAGCGTGACTACAAGTTCGTCTCCGAACTCGACCCCGTCGCCGTCTTGTTCTACGACGAGACGGACGAGGAGTGGAAGCGCCGGATGACCGACCGGGTGCCGAAGCCCGGCGCGGTCGTGCAGGAGGCGACGGACGCCGCTCAGATCAAGGCGGGGCTGAAGATTCCCCGTGACGGCGTCTTCCTTGGACACCTCTCGGTCGGTGGCGAGAAGGTCCGCACCGCGGCGTCGCCGCCGACGATAGACTACCGACTGAAGAACGACTACGCCGACGGCGACCCGCTCGTGTTCAGGCACCTGCTGGTGGCCGGTGGGACGGGGTCGGGAAAGACCCACGCCTCGAAGAACGTGCTCCGGCAGTTCCTCGACACCCGGTATCGGATGGACGACGGCCGCAACGTCGCCCCCGCCGTCGTCCAGTTCGACCCACAGGACGAGTACGCCCAGATGCACGACGACAACCCGGCGCTCGACGGCGACATCGCCCGGCAGTTCGACCGCGAGGGCGTCGCCTACGGCGGCTACGACGACACCGTCGCGTTCGTCCCCGAGGTCGGCGGCTCGACCTATCCCGGGGAGGGACATCGCGCCGAGCAGGCGCGGTTCACGATTCCGTTCTCGATGACCCGCGCTCGCCCCTGGCTCGTCGCTGGTGCGGCCCTCAACGACAACCAGTACAACGCCCTCGAGGAACTCATCTACCGGTTCTTCCGGCAAGCGGGCGACGACGGAACGTACGAGCAGTTCAAGACGTACCTCGACGACCCGGGGCTCAAAGAGGACCTCCACGAGACCGGCCGCGTCCACGAGGCGACGTTCGACGCGGTGAAGCGTCGGGTCCGCTCGGCGACGTTCAGCAACGTGTTCGACCAGGCCGCCCGCCCCATCACCGAACAGGTCCACGAGTTCGTCCGTCCGGGCGGGCTCACCGTCGTCCCGACGTATCACATCAACGACTCGCGGGCTGCCGTCACGGTGGTCCTCGCCGTCGCGAGCCTCCTCGTCGACGAGAAGCTCTCGAACGACCCCACGTACGACCGCATCAAGCGGACGCCGGTCGTGCTGGGGATGGACGAGGCGCACAACTTCCTCGCGGACGCCGACTCCGTGCAGGCGCGGAAGGTCGTTCACAAGTTCACCGAGGCGGCGAAACAGGGCCGGAAGGAGCGACTCGGCCTGTTCCTCATCACGCAGGACCCACAGGACATCGCCGACCCCGTGTTCAAGCAGGTGAACACGAAGCTCGTGCTCAACCTCGGCGACGAGGACGCCATCAAGTCGGTGAACATCCCCTCGACGCTGGAGGACAAGGTGCCCTACATGGAGAAGGGACAGATGGTCATCTACTCGCCCGACAACTCCGAGCCCGTCGAACTGACGGGGCTGTCGACCTGCGTGACGCGCCACGGCGACTAGAGGTCGGGAGCGGCGGGTCGTCGTGTGGGCTGCGTTCGGTTCCCGGGGGTGGGTCGTCACGGACGTTCACATACGAGGCCGCAGCCTACTGACCGCGTGCCCTGACGAGCCATCGCAGGACGTCCCGCGGCCGCGTGGTACGCCGTCCTGTGACCGCCCGTGTACCACCTGTTCGCCAGCTTCCATCGAGCGCCGACGGCGAGCGCGACGCCCCCATGATTCTTGCACGCTGGTCGCGTTCGCAGTGCCATGGTGAAACGTATCCTCGTTCCCGTCGACGGCTCCCCGCAGTCGGCGGAAGCGATACGGTTCGTCACCGACGAGTGGCCCGACGCCGACGTCGTCCTCCTGAGCGTCATCGACCCGGTCGACACCGGCTACACCGGGAGCGCCTTTCCGTCCGGTGCCGAAGAGTGGTACGAGCGGGCACGCCGAGAGGCCGAAACGCGCCTCACGGAGTTGGCCGAGGAGGTCGGCGTCGACGCCGAACAGGTCGTCGTAGCCGGCCGGCCGGCGGCGAGCATCGTCGAAGTCGCACAAGACGTCGACCACGTCGTCATGGGGAGCCACGGACGCACGGGCGTCTCGCGGGTCGTCCTGGGGAGCGTCGCCGAGGCCGTCGTCCGGCGGTCGCCAGTTCCCGTCACGATCGTGCGGTAGCTCGAACTCAGAACAGGTTCGCCTGCTGGTGGACGCTGATGCCGTCGCTCGTAATCTCGTACGGCTTCGGCTGCCGCGAGTGGTTGGCGTCACGAATCTTCTGTATCTCGATCGCCAGCCGCGTCTCCTGAAAGTTGTTCGACCGGACGTACTGGAGAATCAAGACGGCGTCGGCGAGATACTCGATGATGCCGTGTCGAGAGGCGAAGGGGTCGGTGTCGCTCGCCTCGCTCGTGACGAGCGTCGTCACACCGGCCTCCTTGAGCGCCCGCGTGAACTGGAACACCTCACTACGGCGACGAGCGGGGTGGTCGTACATCATCTCGAGGAGCGAGACCGAGTCGAGGACGAGCCGTCCAGCGCCGAAGTCGCTGATGAGTCGGGTCAGGTCGTTGCGGATGCTCGCGAGCGAGTTCGCCATCTCGACGGGGTCGAGGTCGACGACGGCGAGCGAGCCCTCCCGTTCGTACCGCCGGAACTCCCAGCCTTTCTCCTCTGCGGTGTCGAGGACCCGCTGTCGGCTCTCCTCCAGCGAGATGTAGACCGCTCGCTCGTCGTTCGCCAGGGCCGTGTTGAGAAACTGCATCCCGATGGTGGTCTTTCCCGTCCCGGCACTCCCGATGGCGGTGATGAGTGACCGGGTCGGGATACCCCCGAGAATCATCTCGTCCAGCCCTTCGATACCGATAGAGACCCTGTCGAGTTGAGAGTCGAGTTCCGCTTCGTCGAACTCGTTCGTCGAGAACCCGCCTGCGTCCGCATCCCCGAACGCGAGTCCGTCCACGCCACCGAACGGGCCGCCGCTCTCGGCGGACTCGTTCCGTGACGACCCGCCGAGCCCCGCGTCGGGGTCTGGGGCGCTATCGAACGCGTCCGAGAAGTCCTCCGCGAACGGGGAGTCGGCTCCAGCGTCGACTTCGGCTTCAGTCTCGGTCTCGGTCTCGGTCTCGGTCTCGGCGAACGGAGCGGACGGCTCCGGGTCGGCCCCCTCCTTGGATTCGGCGACAGCCTCGGTCGGTTCGGCTCGTTCGCCGGCTTCGTCGCGACGCTCCTCGTCGGAGTGGTCCTCGGTCTCGTCGTCCGCGAACGCGCGCTCGAACCAGTCGTCGTCGCTACTCACGGAACCCCCTCCGGCAGTCGAACTCGACAAGACCGACTCGGACCGCCATTGGAGCCTGTTTCGAGCCGGTTCGTATATATTTTGCCGCCCTGTCTCTCAACATTGATTCCGCGGTGACGGTGGGCTTTTCTCACCGGGGGGGTTACGCGGGGTATGGAAGTCGGCATCGTCGCCCAACGGGACAACGACCGCGCCGCGGCGCTGGCACGGACGTTGGGGGCGCGACTCGACGAGAGCGACGTCCGGACACGCTTCGACGCGACGACGGCCGCCGCGCTGGACCGTGCGGACGTCGGTTGTTCAGTCGACCGTTTCGACGAGTGTGACCTCGTGGTGAGTATCGGGGGGGACGGGACCTTCCTCTTCGCCGCGCGCGGGGCCAACGGGACACCGATACTCGGCGTCAACCTCGGCGAGGTCGGGTTTCTGAACGCCGTCGGACCGGACGAGGCCGAACGCGCCGTCCAGCGCGAGGTCGACGCGTACCGACGAGGCGAACTCAGCGTACAAGAGGTCCCACGGATCGCCGCCCGAACCGACGACTGGGTCGGCGAACCGGCGATGAACGAGGTCGTCGTACAGGGACCGCGCCGTGGGCGGGGCGGTGGCGGACGCGTCGAGGTGCGTGTCGACGGCGCGTTGTACGACGCAGGCGAAGCGGACGGCGTCCTCGTCGCCACGCCGACGGGGTCGAGCGCCTACAACCTGAGCGAGCGCGGTCCGCTCGTCCACCCGGAGGTCGCCGGCCTCATCGTCAATCAGATGGCCGCGCGCGAGGGGATGCCGCCCCTCGTCTTGGCCTCGGACCACGACGTGACCGTCACCGTCACCGACGTCGACTACGCCGTCGTCGTGAGTGACGGCCGAACGAAACGTGAGGTCGAACCCGGAACCGACGTCCACGTCGGGCTCGCCGACCGGCCCGTCCGGTTGGCCGGGCCGGCCGTGGACTTCTTCGAGGCGCTCGGCAAGCTCGACTGAGAGACGAGCGCAGGCGGGACGGCCGCCGGTTCGTGTGTATCCGAGGGTGAACAGGTCACCGTCCTCCCAGCGGCGTCCCGACCTGCGATTAGCCGTACGTGCGGAGAAAAGATAACGAGAGCGTCACGGAAGACGCGAGACGTGCCCCGTAGGAGGGTTCGCGCCTACTCGCCCTGTGCGCCCCACTGAGCGACGGTCTTCGGCCGGTCGGTCACGGCGACGACGTCGATGTCCTCGTCGTGGTGACGGCGGGCCTCGAGCGCGGCCTTCGCCGAGGCGTGCGTCGAGAAGTACGTGACCTTCTCCTCGACGGCCACTTCGAGCGCGTCGCGGTTGCGCGAGACGATGAGGTCGATTTCGCCCTCGCGGATGGCCGTGCGGAACGCCTCACCGGAGTTGAACTCGGCGAGGTCGTAGAACTCGGCGAAGCCCTCGGTGAGTTCCCGTCCGGCATCGGTGTCGGCGGCGGGGAACTCCTCGGCGGAGAGGTCCACGACGGCGGTCCCCTCGGTCGGGATAGGCTTGCCAGTCGCGGACTGTGCCTTCTCGTAGGCC
The DNA here is from genome assembly GCF_007004735.1 of Salinigranum halophilum. Lineage (NCBI taxonomy): Archaea > Methanobacteriati > Methanobacteriota > Halobacteria > Halobacteriales > Haloferacaceae > Salinigranum > Salinigranum halophilum. The sequence goes on along the minus strand of NZ_SSNL01000003.1, from coordinate 579,355 downwards.
TTGCCGAACGTCGAAGCGGTCCCCATCACCTCACCCGTCGACTTCATCTCCGGGCCGAGGCGTGGGTCGCTCCCTTCCAGGCGGTCGAACGGGAGGACGACCTCTTTGACCGAGGTCTGTTCGGGGATCTGTTCCTGGGCAGCGAGGTCGTCGAGCGTCTCGCCGGCCATCACCTTCGCCGCCAGCTTCGCGATGGGGACGCCCGTCGCCTTCGAGACGAACGGGACCGTCCGCGAAGAACGGGGGTTCGCCTCCAGCACGTAGACAGCGCCGTCCTTCACGGCGAGTTGGACGTTGAGCAGGCCGACGGTCTCGAGGGCGCCGGCGATGTCCTCGGTGACGGCGCGGACACGGGCCATCACGTCGTCGTCCAGCGAGCGCGGCGGGATGAGACACGCCGAGTCGCCCGAGTGGACGCCCGCACTCTCGACGTGCTCCATCACGCCGCCGATGAGCACCCGGTCGCCGTCGGAGACGGCGTCGACGTCGAGTTCGATGGCGTCGGCGAGGAACTCGTCGACGAGGATGGGCTTGTCGGGCGAGACGCGGACGGCCTCCTCGATGTACTCTTTCAGTTCGTCGTCCGAGTGGACCACCTGCATCGCGCGTCCGCCGAGGACGTACGAGGGGCGGACGAGCACCGGGTAGCCGATGTCGCGGGCGAGGTCGAGCGCCTCCGCCTCGGAGGTGGCGGAGCCACCTTCGGGCTGGGCGATACCGAGAGAGTCCATCAGGCGGTTGAACCGGTCGCGGTCCTCCGCGAGGTCCATCGCGTCGACGGAGGTCCCCATGACCGAACAGTCGAGGCCGCGGCGGTCGATTTCGGCCTCCACCTCGTGGCCGATGTTGACCGAGGTCTGCCCGCCGAACTGGACCATCACGCCGTCGGCACCCGTCGCCTCGACCACGTCGGCGACCTCCTCGGCCGTGATGGGCTCGAAGAACAGGCCGTCGGAGGTGTCGTAGTCCGTCGACACCGTCTCGGGGTTGTTGTTGACGACGTGGGCGTCGATGCCCATGTCGCGGAGCGCCTGGATGGCGTGGACGGAGCAGTAGTCGAACTCGACGCCCTGTCCGATGCGGATTGGGCCGCCGCCGACCACCACGACGCTCTCGACGTCGCGGTCGACGCGAAGTTCGCCCGCGGCGGCGTCGCCCTCGAGCGGCCCCTTGAAGAACTCCGTCATCCGCGAGGAGTAGTAGTACGGCGTCTGGGCGGCGAACTCGCCGGCGCAGGTGTCGACCTGTTTGTACGTCCGCCCCGGCACCTGCGTCTCGACGGTGCCCACGTCGGAGCCCGTGGCCGCGGCGATGGAGGCGTTCGTGTGACCGGCGATGGCGGCGGCGGTGAAGTCGCCGTCCTGTGCGGCCTCCACGGCGTCGGTGACGCGCTTGTAGCGCTCGACGTACCACGTCTTGATGCCCGTGAGGTCGGCGACGTCCTCGACGGAGTAGCCGCGGTCGAACGCCTCGAACATGGCGTACGCGCGGTCGGGTGTCGGCTTCGCGAGGTACTCTGCCTCGAGTTCCTCGTCGCTCACCTCGGCCCAGTCGGCCGCCGGGTCGTACTCCGAGGAGCGGAGCGCCTTCAACAGCGACTCCTCGAACGTCCGACCGATGGCCATCGCCTCGCCCGTCGACTTCATCGCCGTCCCGAGGGTGAAGTCGACGTCGCCGAACTTGTCCTTGGGCCAGCGCGGCACCTTCGTGACGACGTAGTCGATGGCTGGCTCGAACGCGGCCGTCGTCTCGCCGGTGATCTCGTTTTCGATCTCGTGGAGGCGCTTGCCGAGGGCGACCTTCGCCGTCACGCGGGCGATGGGGTAGCCGGTCGCCTTCGACGCCAGCGCCGAGGAACGGGAGACGCGGGGGTTCACCTCCACTACTCTGTACTCGCCGCCGGGGGTGCCGTCGTCGCGCCAGGCGAACTGGATGTTACAGCCGCCCTGGATGCCGAGTTCCCTGATGACCTCGAGCGCCGCGTCGCGCATCTCCTGGTGGCCCTCGTCGGGGATGACCTGCGAGGGCGTGACGACGATGGACTCCCCGGTGTGGATGCCCATCGGGTCGATGTTCTCCATGTTGCAGATGATGATACAGGAGTCGTCGGCGTCGCGCATCACCTCGTACTCGAGTTCGACCCAGCCCGAGATGGACTCGGTGATGAGCACCTCCGAGTTCCGCGAGAGGCGCAGGCCCTTGCGGACGCGCTCGCGGAGTTCCTCGAAGTCGTCGACGACGCCGGACCCGGAGCCACCGAGCGTGTAGGTGGTGCGGGCGATGACGGGCAAGCCACCGACCGCATCGACGGCGGCTTCGACCTTCTTCGCCATCGTGTCCTTGTCGAAGTCGGTGACGGACTCACCCTCTTCGAGCGAGATGGTCGTCGACCGGGGGACGGGCTGGCCGATTTTTTCCATTCTCTGGCGGAAGAGGTCGCGGTCCTCCGTCGCGTAGATGGTGTCGAGCGGCGTCCCCATGATGTCGACGTCGTACTCGTCCAGGATGCCCTCCTCGGCGAGTTCGGCCGTGACGTTCAGTCCGGTCTGCCCGCCGAGACCGGCGATGACACCGTCGGGGCGCTCCTTCCGGATGACCTCCGCGATGGCGTCGGTCGTGATGGGTTCGATGTACACCCGGTCGGCCATCTCGGGGTCGGTCATGATGGTCGCGGGGTTGGAGTTGACGAGGACGACTCGGGCACCTTCCTCCTGGAGGGCGCGGCAGGCCTGTGCGCCGGAGTAGTCGAACTCCGCCGCCTGGCCGATCTGGATGGGACCGCTTCCGATGAGGAGGATGGTTCTGTGCTCCGAGGCCGACTCGGGTTTCTCCTGTGGCTCGTCGGTCATTACGTGGTCGAAGCCGGTTCATCGTAATAAGCGCGACGAATTTCTACGAGAAGCGCAAGTGAACTTCGAATTTCGTAAACCACCGCGAGGGACGGTGTTCGAGGTGACGAGCGGCAGTGCTGACCGGCGTGTGCGAGCGCCGGGTGGACGGTGGTGTGCTCGCCGCGTCAAGAGTACGTCGAGGAGGACGACGAAGCCGAGGACGAGGTCGAAGAGAGGCGGTACCGGTAGGGGCTCTCGCGGAGCACTTCGACCTCACCCCGCTGGGCCCACCGACCGAGCACGGTTGCCACTCTGTGGGCGCTGTCGAACTGGTCGTGCTCGTCGAGGAGCGACAGAATCTCCCGTGCGGTCAACGGCTCGTCGGCCTCAGAGAGCACACCCCGTAGCGGTTCGAAGTCCGTCTGGGGGTGCATCGTCACGTCATACGTACACACGGGGACGACTTAGCGTTCAGTGAGACGGGAGTCAGACAACCGTCAGACGTACGCGTCCTCTTCAGAGAGGTCCCGCTCCGCGCGGTACTGGTCTACGAACTCCGAAACGTCGAAATCCAGCATTTGCGCCTCGAATTCGGGTAACAGGGAGTCGTCTTCCGCGTGACTGACGGCGTGTTCCATCAGTTCGACGACGAGTTCGACGATGACCTCGTGGAGTCGGCGCGAACGGAAGTCGGTCACCCAGACGATTCCGGCACCGACCTCGCCGTCGTCGCTGACGTCGACGGAGACCACCTGCTCGGGGAACTCCTCTTTCACGAGCGCCATCAGATGCGGTGTGCCGAACTCGGGCATCTCGTCGCTCGTCGTCTCGATGGCCTCGCGGAGGACCTCGACGAGGAACTCCGGGAGGAACCGTTCGGGCGGGTGGACGTCCATCACCGTCGCGTGCGACTCGCCACACGGGCATTCGAACTCCCGCATACCCAGGTCGATGCTTCGAACACGCCGGGTCCGTCCACAGGGAAGGTCGAGTTCCGCCCCACGACCGCCGGGGACGCGCGGTTCGCTCATACTCGCGATTGGGAGCGTCGTCGTTTAAACGTCGCGCTCCGACGACACGCGAGAGCAGAAGACGAGAGTGGAGGGGGTTCCGGTGTCGACAGCGGACGGACGGGGGGCCCGAACGCGGCGGTGTGGTCAGGAGCGTGCGGTGACGTACAGCAGCGGTCCGACGACCACGAGCACGATCCCGAGGAACAGATAGTGCGTCGGGACCAGCGCCTGCGGCGTCAGGAGGAAGATGACACCGAACCCGATGACGTGCAGCGAGAGGAGTTTCTGTGACTTCAACGGGAGGATCCCGACACCCCCGAGGACGAAGACGACCAACAGCGCCTGCCCCACGTTGTAGTTGAGCAGGAAGCTGTCGATGAGCTGGAGCGGAACCATGTTCGAGATTCCGAACGAATCGGCAATTAAAGTTCCGTTCTTCGGTGCTCCCGACGCGGGACGACGAACGCACCGGCAGGCCGACCGCTGTCCCGTCAGCGGTCGACGGGGCCGGTGAGCTCCAGCGGACGAATCCAGCCGTACCACACGAGGAAGATCATACCCGCGTAGCCGAGGACGAACACGATGGTCCCGAGCCCACCGTACCCGGCCTCGCCGAGGAATCGCCGGGCGATACCCGGGAGGACGATACCGGCGACCACGATCGAGAGCAAGAGCAGTTTGTCCCGCGTGAAGAAGCCGCCCGTCTCGTCCGTGCCGTCGACGCTGTCAGCCATACCGAACGGTTGGGCCGAACGCACCTCAACCTCTCGGTTCCCCCGCCCGTGCGCGACAGTTTTGTCGACCGGCCGCCACGAAGAGGTATGAGTGGCAGGACCCTGGCGTATCGCGCGGTCCCCGACGACGACGAGCACCGCCCCGTCTACCGCCGACTCCTCCAGTACGCGTTCGCTCCCGAGCGCGGCCCGGACTGGGACGACGACCCACACGAACAGCCCGCCGAGTTCGAACCGAGAGGGCTGTACGAACCCTCGAGCGGTGTGGGCGACACAGCCGAGACTGACACTGAGACTGAGACGCCGACTGCCTCCGCCCGCCCGCGTGAGGCGACCGACGTCGCTCCCGGCGGCCTCGTCGTCGCCAGCGCACTCGTCGACTTCCGGATGCGGATTCGGGGGGCGTTTCGCCCCGTCGGGGGTGTCACAGCCGTCGCATCGCCACCCGAACACCGCCGACGGGGACACGTCGGAACGCTCCTCGACCACCTCCACGAGGAACTCCGCGAGCGCGACGTAGGGGTCGCCGCCCTCTGGCCCTTCTCGCACGCCTTCTACCGGCGCTTCGACTACGGACGGACGAACGACTACGTCCAGTTCGAGTTCCCGCCGGACGCGCTCGATTCGCCGGCGGCGACACCCGACGAAGACGGGTCGTTTCGCCGACTCGCTGCCGACGACCCCGCGGACGTCGAGGCACTCGCCGCCCTGCACGAACGGAGTGCACCCGAACCGCTCGCACTCGACCGCTCCCCTGACTGGTGGCGACACCGCGTCTTCCGTACCTGGACAGGGGAGCGATTCGTCTACGGCTGGGGCGACACGGACGACCAGGAACTCCGGGCGTATCTCGTCTACGGGTTCGAGGAGGACGACCCGGGGCGGACCCTCGCCGTCACCTACTGGGGTGCGGCCGACGACGAAGCGTACCGACAGCTCCTCACCTTCCTGCGCAACCACGACTCACAGGTCTCGCAGGTCCGTCTCTTCGCGGGCGACACGAGCCTCCTCGACCGGCTCTCTGACCCCGCGGACGACGTGACGACGACGGTGAAGCCCGGCCCGATGGTCCGTGTCGTCGACGTGGAAGCGGCGCTTTCGCGACTGGCGACGCCGGCCACGGACGAGCGTGTCGTCCTCTCGGTTCGCGACCCCCGGTACGACTGGAACGACGACCGGTTCGAGCTGAGCGTCGACGACGGACTGACGACCTGCCGGCGGGGGGGCGCCGACGGGAACGTCGACGTCGACATCGACATCGACATCAGTGCACTGTCACGCGTCCTCGTGGGAGCCCGGTCCGCAGCGGTGCTCGCCAGACTCGGACACGTCGCTGGCGACGCCGACGCGGTCACACAGCTCGACTCCCTGCTTCCCGTCGAATCGCCAGCGCCGTACCTCAGAGAGTGGTTCTGAGCGGGAGTCTCGGAGAACTTCACAGCGTCGGTTGTATCCGAATCGAACAGCGTACCCAGTCGAGGAGTACTGAATTGCCGGCGGCGACTACGAGACTCCCGACGAGGCGCCGGTGTCGCCACCGGGACGGGACATAGGCGGGTTTTTGAAACCGCCAGCCCTCGAAGCGTCTGTGCCGAGTCTCCCGCTCCTGATCGCGTTCACCGTCGCCGGAACCGCGCTCGCGTGGAAGGGCGGCGACTACCTGGTCAACGCCTCCGAGCGGCTCGGCGGCCACTACGGCCTCCCGCCGGTCGTCCAGGGGGCGGTCATCGCCGCCGTCGGCTCGTCGTTCCCCGAACTGTCGAGCACCGTCATCGCGACCCTGCGGTACGGGGCGTTCGAGATCGGCGTCGGCGCGGTCATCGGTTCGGCGGTGTACAACATCCTCGTCATCCCCGCGGTGTCGGCGCTCGCCGGCGAGGGCCAGCTCGCCTCGAACCGTGACCTCGTCTACAAGGAGGCGCAGTTTTACCTCCTCTCGCTCGCGGTGTTGCTGCTGGCGTTCACGCTGGCCGTGCTGTACTACCCCGTCGACGCGACCGACGCGCGGCTCGACGGGCAGTTGACCTGGCTGCTCGCGCTGCTTCCGCTCACACTCTACGGGCTGTACGTGTTCATCCAGTACCACGACAGCGTCGACTACCGCCGGACCGCGACGCGGACGCAGGTCGACGTCGGCCGCCAGTGGGCGATTCTGGGGGGAGCGCTCCTCACCATCCTGGTCGGTGCCGACCTCCTGGTTCGCGCGGCGGTCGGCTTCGGCGAACTGTTCGGGACCTCCACGTTCCTCTGGGGACTGACCGTCGTCGCGGCCGGGACGTCCATCCCCGACACGTTCGTGTCCGTCGCGGCCGCGCGCGTCGGCAACGCCTCGATGAGCCTCGCGAACGTCTTCGGCTCGAACGTCTTCGCGCTCCTCGTCGCGCTCCCGGCCGGCGTGCTCGCCGCGGGCGTGGTCACGGTCGACCTCGCGAGCGTCGTCCCGATGATGGCGTTCCTCATCTTCGCCTCGATCGCCTTCTTCGCCATCCTCCGCACCGACATGCTGTTGACGACGCGCGAGTCGTACGTCCTGCTCGGGCTCTACCTGCTCTTCGTCTGCTGGCTTGTCGCCGAGAGCCTCGGAGTGACCGGGTTCCTCCCGTGAGCGCGGCGTGGTGCCGAAGCGGCGACCTGGTCACCGGGCGAGTCGAACAGACCGCTGGTTCCCGCTGTGTCGACGCTACCGAGAACAGGGACGGGAGAACGGGGACCGCAAGTCGACAGCGCTACTCGCCCGGGCTGTTGCCGCGCTGGTACTTGTGTACCATCCGCCACATCGTCTGGTCGAGTTCCTCACCAGCGGACGCGTCGATGAGCTGTCTGTAGAGGCTGTCTGAGACGGTGATTTCGGGCATCACCACACCGTATGTGAGCATTCCATATAATACTACTGTTATACGGAATTGAGTTAATTGATAGGTCGGGAGACAGTCTCGGCGCGAAGAGTCACACGGGTCGCCCGACGTGTGGCCCGGCGACGACGTGGCCGTCGTCACGGAGGACGACCCGGACCTCCGCGCCCACGAGTCGGTCGGTGAGCGTGACGTCGACGGACGCGGTCCGGTCCGGCCCGACCGTCAGCACGTACACCTGCAGGACCCCCGGTGTCGACCCCGAGGAGACGTGCAGGGTGAGTTCGCTCCCGGGCGCGAGCGTCGTGTCCACCTGGACGGGCACCCTCGAGCCGTCGACGACGAACGACGGCGCCGGTCGGTCGAGGGTGACCAGTCGCTCGACGACGCTGAACGTGGTCGTGAGCATCTGTGGCGTGCTCACACGCGGGTTCGACGGGGTCAGCGCGAGCGTCGCCGCGTACGTGCCACGGTCGAGGACCGCGGTGTCGAACACCACCGAGAGCGTGTCGCGGGTGTCGTCGACGAACACCTCGTGGACCGCGGGCGACACCGCTCGGGCCGCGCCGACGCGACCGTCGGGCGCGACGGGCGTGAGTCGGAGGTCGAGCCCGTTCCCGAGCGCGCCGCTGCCGGCGAGGCCGTACTCGAGGGTTCCGTTCGTGCGCCGTCCGTCGACGGTGAGTGCGACGGCGTCGCCACCACGTCCGTCGGGGTTGGTCACCGGCAGTCGGACGACGAGCGTGTCACCGGCGACCGCTGGCGGCGCGTCGGCGAACGAGACCAGGACCTGTCCCGCGCGAGGGAGCGTCACGTGCGAGACGGCGGACGTGAGGTCGACGTCCACAGCGCCGTCGCCGTCGCGGTCGTAGCCGACGTCGAGGGTCGCTCGTGAGACGCCGGCCAGACCGTCCGGAATCCCACCGTCGCCCGCGTCGTAATCCAGTGTGAGCGCCGACAGCGACCCGTTCGCCGCGAGGGTGTGTCGAACGATGTGTGTCGACTCCGCGTTCGCGGCGCTCTCTGTCGCGTAGACGAGGTTCGTCACCGGAGCCTCGTCGAGGCGGGCGACGCCGCCCAGCCCGCTCGCGTGGAACGTCACGACCGCCCAGTCGCCCTCGGCGACCGTCCCGTTCGGGGGCGAGAGGGCCGCGACGTCCGCCGAGTCGGCGGGATGTGCGTCGCGTGGGGCCACGCGCGGAACGGCCGCCTCGAACGTGGCCGCCTCGAGGTCGAGTCGGGCGCGGTCCGCGATGGGTCCGCGCAGTTCGAGAGCGTACGGTCCCGTCGCGAGCGGCACCGCGCGTCTCGGGGACGCACGGACGACGTGTGCGACGCGGTCTGCGCCGGTGGCTTCGTAGGCGACTCGTTCCGTCGACCGCCACCCGGCCGCGAACGTGTTCAACCGGACGACGACGAACCCGTCGCTGTCGACGTCGACGACGGTCGCTTCGACGTCGTAGGCCGGCCCGGCGACCGCGAGCGTCACGGTCGACCCGCTCGGAACCGACAGGTCGAGCGCGACGACGTCACCCGCCTGCTGTTCGTAGGCGTCGACCCCGAAGCCGGTTCCGGGTGCGGCCGCGGCGAGCGGAACCGTCGCGACGGACAGCACACTCACGAGGAGCGTGGCACAGACGGCAACGACGAGGCCACGGGAGGGGTGCATGTGTGGTTCAGTCGATGGGGTGGTAAGTCCTTTGTGGGCAGGTTTTCGCGCGTGATTCTCGGGAACCGCACCGCGGCGCGTGAAGGTGCGGGCACAGTCGGGAGACAGAGAGTCACGACCGTTCGTCTCGGGTGATGAACCACTAGATTTACGCCGGGACGGCGTCGTACAGAGAGTATGCGTCGGTCCCTCAGCACACTCTGTGCCCTCCTCGTCGTCGTCGCCGCCCTCCCGGTGTCGACCCCGCTCGTCGGCGCCACGGACACTGGCGGGGCGGAGCCACTCCAGCAGACCGCACAGGTCCAGCCCATCGCCGGGCAGAACACCACGAGCGTCCTGCTCCTGACCGGCGAGCCCACGTCGGGGTACGCCCAGTCGACGATGGACCTCGCACCAGCAGTCAGCGCGACTCACGGTGCCGTCGGCATCCAACTCCGGGAGCGAATCGTCCGTGAACGCCTCAGGGACGCCTCGACGGTCGACCGGCGTCGGCAGGTGCTCCGACAGGAGACCGAGCGTCTCGCCGCGGAGGTCGAAGCGCTCGAACGCACCGAGCGACAGGCACTCGCCCAGTACGAACGCGGTGACATCTCCGTCAGTGACCTCCTTCGGACGCTCGCGGCCGTCGACGCCGAGGCCCGGCAGGCAGAACAGCTCGTCGCACTGCTCCAAGACGAGGTCTCACAGGTGCAGTTCCTCTCAGCGACAGAGACCCGTCTCCAGTCCCTGCAGGTCGAACTGGCGACGCTTCGCGGTCCCGTCCGTGAACACGCGCGTGCGGTCTTCCGCGGCGAGGCGGCGTCCACCCGCATTCACGTCTCCGTCGCCGGCGAGGCGGTCGCGCTGGCCACCATCCGCGGAAACACCTACATCAGGGAGGCGAACGACCCGTCGAACATCGACTCGACCACCTCAGACGGCTTCGCCACGGAGAACGAAGTCATCGACCGCATCGGGGCGCTGTACCCGTGGGCGTGGACGGGCGACACCTCCTCGGTGCGGACCTACACCAACTTCGAGAACGGCTTCTACCGGATCAACGTCGACCACACCCACGGCCAGCTGACGAGCTACCTCGACGGGAGCACCCAGAACGTCTTCAGCGAGATCCAGTACAAGTCGCTGAGCCGGATGCCGACCGGCCAACCGACCGCCGCGGAAGCGAACGGGACGACGCTCCGAGTGAACCAGAGCTTCGGCGGTGGCCCGGTGCAGGTCGTCGCACAGGAGACGGCGACCGGAGCGCCCGTCGACGGCACCGTCTACGTCGACGGCGAACGCGTCGGACGGACGAGCGGCGGCCAACGCTGGTTCGTCGGCCCGACGAGTCAGTACGAGGTGACGCTCGAGACCGACGCGGGCAACGTCACCGCCACGGCCCAGCCAGTCGGTTGACCGCCGCCGACCTCACTCCGTCGCGCGTCGGGTCAGTGCGACGAGCGCGGCGATGACGAGCGTGAGTGCCCCCAGGACGCTGCCCCCGCCGAACCCGGGGAGCTGAGTGTCCGTCGTCGACTGCCCGCCCGCCGTGCCGGTCGGCTCGACGGGCTCGGTCGTCCCGGTCGGTTGTGCATCCGACGGCGTGTCCGTGGCAGTCGTCTCCGCCACCTCCTCGCTCGGTGTGGCCGTGGAGCCCGACGTCGACGACGCACCACCCGTCGTGGTGACCGTCAGCCGACGTGACTCGCGGACCGTCGCGGTCTCCGCGGAGAGCTGGTACGTGCCCGTCGGGACGTCGCTGAGGTCGAGCGTCGCGTTCCACGTCCCGTTCGTCACCGACGCCTCGGCGAACCGGGTCACGTTCGCCCCGCTGAGTTCGACGACCACCGTCGAGCCGTCCTCGTTCGTCGACTGTCCGGTGACGGCGACCGCCGTCGGCGCGACCTGCGCCCCGGGCGTCGATATCGTGAGTCCCTCGTCGACAGCCTGTACCGCCACGACGGCGACCCGGTCGTCCACTCCCGCCCCCGTGTAGGCGTCGCGGATTATCTCGACGGCCGCGGTGGGTGTCTCGCGCCCCGAGAGGAGTGCGTCGACGGTCGGCTCGTCGGGCGCGTGTGCGTACTGTCCGTCGCGACCCGCTCCGACAACGACATACGTGTGCGTCCCGCGCGTGTCGACCCCGGAGACCTCCGTTTCGAACGCGCCGTCGCGTTCGTCGACGAGCGTCAGGTCCGCTTCGCCTCGCGGCCCGACGTGGTAGAGTCGGAGTCGGTCCGACTGACCGGCGGCCGTCCCGGAGAGGGTGAACTCGTCCGTCCCGGTCGCGGCGATAGTGTCTCGCGACGAGTCGAGCGAGAGGCCACCCTCGACGGTGGTCAGCGAGGCGGACCCCCGCACGTCGAACCCACGGAGCGTCTCGCTGTCGACCGACGCCGTCGACCCCATGGTGTCGGCGTCGCCGACGGCGACGACGCGGTAGGCCCCGGGGATGTCGACGACACGCGAGGTGTCGACGTCGACCTCCCACGTTCCGTCGCTGTCGACGTCCACCTCGGCGAGCCCGTCCGTCTCGTACAGCGGACGGTACGACCCTCCGACGGCGGCGTACAGCTTGACCCGGTCGCTCTCTGCGGCGGTTCCGGAGACGGTGACGGACTCGCCGACGGCCGTCGTCGGAAGCGCGTCGACCGTCAACGCCCGGTCGGTGACTTCCAGTGTGGCGTCGTCCTCGACGGGACCGTCGAGTCCGGTCGTGAGTTCGACGTCGACGGACCCGACGGCGAACGGCTCGGTCTGAAGCCGGACGTCGGCGAGCCCGTCGTCGTCGAGGGTGACGACGGCGTACACGACACCCGCGTCGGCGTCGGCACCGATCGTCTGGATGGCTTCGGTGTCGTCGAAGACGGCGCGTGCCGTCGGCGTGTTGACCACCGTCTCCTCGCGCAACGCCTCCGCGTCGACGCGGACGTACCTGACGTCGCCGGGTGCCCCGGCGATCGAGACGATGCTGCTCTCACCGCGAGTGACGCGTGTCTTCGAGAGCGACAGGACCTTCTCCGCGTCACGGAGGCGGACCGAGACCGTCCGGGAGGCGTTGTCGAGGTCGTCGGCCCCCTCCACCGTCACGTTGTAGCTTCCGGCGTCGAGTCTCGAGACGTCCAGTGTCACGCTCCCCCCTGTCGTCGTGATGGTCGGCGCGTCGGTGAGCTGAGGCGTGACGTCCAGCCCGTCCTCGTCCTCGACAGTGACGGTCAGGTTCTCCGCGGCGGCGAAGTTGTAGTCGGCGGAGACGGTCAGTTGTGTGGTGTCTCGGGGAATCGAGCCGTCGGCGACGTCGACGCTCGACGAAGTCGCCCCCGGAGACAGTGCGACGTCCGTCACACGCGGGTTAACGACGGACAACACCGTGTCCCCGGCCGGCGAGGACGCGTAGCCCCCGGTCACGAACCCGTTCGCGGCGGTCACGTCCACCGCGAGCGTGTCCGCGGTCCGGGCGGTGGTTCCCTCGGCGTTCCCGTTGGCTCCGTAAAACTGCTGTGAGCTGCCCCCGGGTGCCACGCCGTCGAGCCTGGTCACGTCGACGTCCTGCTCGCCGAGATACACCGTCGCGGGCGTCTCGGAGACGCTCCGGTCACTGTTCGGAGCCACGGCGGTGACGGGGTCGACGGCGACCGTCAGTTCCGCACCGCTGGCAGCGTCAGCGTCGACGTCGACACTGAGTGCCGATTCGCCCGTCCGGGTGACGACGGCGTCAACGACGTCCACCTGGAGCGAGAGGCGCTCGTCGGAGACACCCGTGTCGTCGTCCCAGGTGACGGTGACCGTCCCCGCGTCGGTGTCGACGGTTCCCGCGGCGCTCGTGGCGTTGGGACCGACGACGACGTTCGTCACCGTCGCACCGCCGAGGTCGACGGTGTCGGGGAACGAGAGAGTGACGCTCGCCCCGCTCGTCCCGTCGCTGGTGTCGACGCCCTCGACAGTCGCCGAGAACGAGAGGGTCGTCGCGTCCCCGACAGTCACCGTCGACGGCGTGACAGCCGTCGCGGAGACGCCCGTCGCCGCGGCGCTCACGGGGGCCGGGACACCAGCGGCTCCGACCGTCGCTACCACGAGGACGAAGACGATGGCGACCACGCTGCTGTGACTCCTCGTCATGTCTGCCCAGCCGCGTGTGCAGGTGCTGAACCGGGCGTGATCAGAGCTATCGACCGTCCTGAACGTGTGGGCAACATTGGTTGTTATAGGACAACTACAGTTGCATAAGTGGTGCGGAACCGGTCGGTGTCCTCGGGACACACCCGAGTCGTCACCACGCGGACGCACCCACGCGAGCGCGGTGCGACGGTGTCGTCACTCGTCGGGCGAGTGTCGCAAAAAATGAAACCGCCGTGTGGCGGACCGCGGTGACCGGTATCGCCGGTCAGTCGTGGTTACTTAGTCGCGGCGGAAGGCGAGGAGTGCCGCGGCGATGAGCGCGACGAGGGCCACGATGACGCCGAAGCCGGGCGTCGACGTGGAGGTCTCAGTCGGCTCTTCCGTGGGCTCCTCAGTGCCGTCCGAGGGTGCCTCGGTGGGCTCCTCGGTCATCTCCTCAGTCGGCTCTTCCGTGGGCTCCTCGGTCGGCGTGGGCTCCTCAGTCGGGGTGCTCACGTCGCCAACGAGCTCGAACTCGAGCGAGGCGGATGCCTCGTCGTCATCGGCGCGCAGCGTGTACGTGCCGGTTTCGACGTCAGACATGTCGATCGTGGTCGACCATTCGCCGGTCGAACCGTTGACCTCAGCCTCGTCCGAGGCGATGACGTTCTCGTTCTCGCCGAGGACCTCGATGAAGACGGTCGTGCCGTCCTCACGGTTCGAGGTACCCGAGATCGTGACCTCACCCTGGGCGACCTGCCCGTCCGTGGTGAAGTCGTCGATGGTCAGCGACGGGTTCTCTGCGGAGAGCGTCAGCTCGATGATCTGGTCATCGACACCGGCGCCCGTGTACTCGTCGTTGATGATTTCGACTGCCTGCTGCGGCGTCAGGTCCGAACGGAGCGCGTCGCCACCGAAGCCGATGTCGGACGCGTAGTCACCGTCGCGGCCCTGGCCGACGACGATGAACGTGTACTGACCACGGCGCGTGAAGGCGTCGTAGTCCTCGTCGAACTCTTCCTCGTCGATGTCGATCGACTCGGCTGCCTGCGAGTTACCGCTGGCGTCGAGGAAGTTACCGCGCGGACCGATGAGGTAGACGCGGACTGCGTCACCCTGGCCGAGCGCGCTGCCCGACAGCGTGACCTCGTCACCGACGTCTGCGGCGATGTTGCTCGACGAGAGCTGCGCCGTGAGGTCACCCTCGACGGTGCGGACTGTCGTCGTCGCCTTCGTGTCGAACTCGCTGTAGACGTCCGAGCTGATCTCGTCGGTGTCCGTCAGGTAGTCCGTGCCATCGTCGTCGACAGGGTCGGCGACGATCGCGATGCGGTACGAGTCAGGCAGGCTGATCTCGCTACCGGAGTCAATCTCGACCGAGAACTCGCCGTTCGAGTCGACGTCGTCCTCGGAGAGGTCGTCGTCCTCGTCAACGAGCGGGACGTAGTTCTGGTCGATGCGGGCGTACGCCTTCACGTCGTCGGACTCGGGAGCAGTTCCCTCGATGGTGAACTCCTCACCGATGCGGACGACGCTCGGGGCGGACGTGATGTTGATCGACTGTTCTTCGACCGTCAGCTCGGCGGAGTCGTCCTCGCCGGCATCGAACCCTGCTTCGACGTTAGCGTCGTCAGTGTTCGGTGCGTCGAGTTCGACGAACTCAACGTCGACGGTCGTGGTGTCGAGGAACTCGCTGCGGATGCGGACCTGCGCTTCACCCTCGTCGTCGAGGTCAACGATAGCACCGACGTATTCGTCGTCGGTGGTGAGCGCGTCCGTGCCGCGGCGGTCTTCGACGTCGCCAGTGCTGGCGAAGACGTCCTCGGCGGACGCGTCGGTCGCGTCGAGGTCGTCGAGGTCGTCAGCCGAGATGCGGACGAGACCGTACTCACCGGGCGTGCCGGTGACCGTGGCGACGGCCGTGTCGCCCTGGGTGACGGTCGACTGGCTCAGCGAGATGGACTGGGCCTCGTCGCGGATGGTGAACGTCGCGCTGCGCGACGCACCGTCGAGGTCGTCCTCACCCTCGACCGTGACCGTGTACTCGCCCGTGTCGAGCTCGTCGACACCGGAGAGTTCAACGTTCTCGCCCGAGGTACCGATGACGAGAGAGCCGGTGTTCGAGGTCAGCTGCGACTGAACCTCGAGGCCGTCCTCGTCCTCGATGGTGACTTCGACGCCTTCAGCCGTGTCGAAGTTCCACTCGGACTCGACGGTGATGACGTCCTCGTCAGAGACGATGGAACCGTCCGTGACGTCAGCGCCGTCCGTGCCGGCACCGGAGTAGATCGTCAGGTCGGTGACCTGGGGCTCGATAACGAAGAGCTCGCGGTCGGCGTCGCCCGTCGCGCCGGGCGAGTCGTAGCCGCCAGCCTGGAAGTTGTTCGCTTCGGTGATGTCAGCGAAGGCACCGTTGCCGACGCTGGCCGTCGAACCGTCGGCGTCACCGGACTCGCCGGTGAACGTCGCGGCGCTGCCGGCGTCGACGCCGGGCAGGGCCGTCAGGTCGACGTCTTCCTCACCGAGGTAGACCGTTGCGGGGTCACCCGGTGCGCGATCGGACGTGATGCTGAAAGTGTCCGAGGCAGTGTCGTCACCAGCATCGTCGGAGAAGTCGACGTTGATGCCGGATGCCGTGACACCGCTGCTGAGGTCGTGCGTCACGGTCACCGTGATGGTTTCCGTTGCAGGCGTACCGTCAGCAGTGTTGTCGGCGACATTGACAACGACCTCGTCATCCGCGTCCGAGGTGGCTGTTACGTCAATGGACCCGACGTCGGACGCCGTAACGCCAGTGATGGCGCCAGTACCGTAGCTGATTGTAATGTTATCCTCTGTGTCGTCTTCAAGCGTTACGTCGAACGTAACGGACTGAGTCGTACCGGCGGACCCAGTCTGAACGTCAGCAACACTAGCGTTGCTGACGTCAGTGGCGACCGCAGCCGCCGTACCCGCGAACGCGATGGACCCCGCGAAGACGGAGAAGACCATCAGCGCTGCGAGTACAACAGCGCGGACCTTATTGTTGTTATCTGTCATGGTTTGATTGGATTGCAGTCGGCGACAGCAACTTTCTCGGCCGGCCACCGTTCGGGTGAGCGGCGATACTCGGTGTTGCCACCATGGGTAGGGGTACATGGCATTGGCAGTCCGGTTCTGTAATAAGTTTTGTGTGATTCGCCCGTCGTGAGAACAGCTGTCAAATGCGTCGCTGTCGTGCGGTTTTGGTCATCGGATAAAGCTCTTGTGTCAGACGTCGTTTCGCCCCTCGGAGGGGTCTCGCGGGCGATCCACTCACCGCACACAGCGATTCCGGGTCGTTTCGGCCCGTTCGAGGAGCCGTTCGGCGCGCGCGACATCGCCTGCGACGGCCGCATCGACGGCATCGAGCCCCGTCCCCGTCGCCTCGACACCCGCGGTGGCGACACACGAGCGAGTCTCGACGAGGTCCGCGAACGAGCCCGCTGCATCCTCGATACTGTCCAGTGTCTCCGCCGCTGTGCGGTAGTGAGTTCGGGCGTCGTCGAACCCCGTCCGGGCCGGCTGGAACGCGTCACGTTCGAGGGCCGCGCGTGCGGTTCGCCAGTCGCCGGTCCCCCGGGCGAGTCGCTCGCTCGCATCCACCAGCCGAGCCGCCGCCATCGACTGCGTCTCGAACGCCGTCGCGAAGTCACGCAGACGCTCGACAGTGAGAAACACCGCGGCGGGGACCGTCGGCTGCTGTTCGACGGTCTCACGCAGGCCGGCGGCGGCGGCGACGAGTGTCTGCTGTGCGGCGTGGGCACGCTCGAACACATCGGCGGTGACGCTTTCGCCCTCGAGCCCGGACAGCGCCGACCAGCACTCGACAGCGCCGGCCAGTCCGTCGAGCAGGCGCTCGTGGGCGGTCACGAGTACGGGGAGCGACCGATACCGAGGGGGAGCGTCGACGACCACGTCGGAGAACGAGGCGAGCGCCTCCCGGGCGCGAGCGAGCGACGCCTCGGCCGTCTCGAGCGTCTCGGGCGTGACGTCCTCGACATCGAAGCTACCGAGGGGTGCCCGGAGAAGCCGATACAGCTCGTTGAGTCGCCGGATGACCGCCTGCGCACGCCGCTCTGTGGGGTCTGTGGGGTCCGAGGCGGACGACGGGACGTCCGTCTCAGGTGCCGGAGGTGGGGTGCGCGGCCCTGTCGGACGGTATCCCGCCGTCGTACAGCCCGTGACCGCCGAAAGCGACGCGAGGAGGAGGTGACGACGACGCATCTGCTCGGAAGGGCGGTCGCCCGAGGTAAAACCGTTCTCGATTCAGTCACTCCCGAATTCGAGTCGGTCGCTCTCGGGTTTTACTCCTCACGCACGCGTGCGCGACTGAGTAATACAGCGAGAAGGAGAGCGACGGCGACGACAGCGATGCCGAACCCGGGCGCGCTGGTGTCCGTCGTCGACGGGTCAGCTGTCGGCGAGGTCTCCATCGTTGTGGGTGTCTCCGGCGCTGGCGTCGGTGATGTGCTCGTCGGCGTGGGCGTCGGTTCGGGCGTCGGCGTCGCGGTGACCGCCTGTGCCGCGTCGGTCTCTGGGACCCCGATGACGAACGTCGACGCCCCGGGCGACGTCGCCTCGAAGACGACGGTGTCGTTCGTCTCGTCGACCACGCGCGTGTCGAGCGCGCTCCAGGTAGTCCCGTCGTGACGGTACAGCGTGACGTTCTCGGCGGAAGCGTTCCGCACAGCCAGTGCGGAGTCGTTCACGCTGAACCGGAAGCGGAGTCGCGCGACGTCCTCGTCGGGGAGTCCGTTCGTGTTCAGGGAGAACCGCGAGAACGCGTACGTCCCGTTGAGGCCCGTGGGCCCGGTCTCGTTAGCGAGATACCGGATATCGGCGGTGAAGGAGGGGTTCAGCGTCGAGAGCGAGACGTTCAGGTGGTGCAGTCGCGCCGTGGCGTTCTCCCGAGGCGGCACGGCGAAGCTCACCTGTCTGTCGCGCCCCAGATTCCGCGCCTCAAGTCGGACGGTGCCGTCAGCGGCCGTCGAACTCCGGACCTGTTTCGCGCCGCCGAGGTCGTCAGAGCGGTCGAGTCGGTCGCGAATCTCCTCCTCGTACGCGTCAGGGTGGACCGCCTGGACGACGTCCAAGAGCGCGTTCATCACCCGGGGGGCGGGCTGTGAGACCTCGTTCGCGTCGAGGACGACGGCGTTCCCCTGCTCGTACGCCGTCGTCTCGGTGAACGCGCCGTTCGGCCCGGCGGGAACGCGCGCCTCGCTATACTCGTCGCCGTTGAGGACGAACCACTGTGGGTCCTCGGCGACGACCGTCTCGGGGCTCGCGAGGAAGTAGCCGCTCGACTGGGTCGCGTTCGCCCCGCCCGTGGCCGCCATGTTCTCGACGCCCGCAGTGGTCAGTATCTCGTCGACGAACGTGTCCGAACCGGCGGTGAAGCCGAAAAAGTAGTACAGGCCCGTCGGCTTCTCCTCGTCTCGGAGGGCGTCGCGGACGGTGTCGAGTTGCGTCTCCATCGTGTCCGCAGTCTCGTCCGCCGATTCACAGGAGCCGACGAGGTCGCCGATGAGCCGCGTCTTCTCGACGACGTCGTCGATATCGGTGGCGCGGTCGAAGACGTAGACGGTCACCCCCGCCTGCCGAAGCGTGTCGACCTGGACCGAGAAGCGGTAGGCGTTCGGGACGAGGACGAGATCCGGCTGTGCCGCGATGGTTCGTTCGGTCACGGCCGACGTCTCGAAGTACGGGTTGCCGATCTGTGTCTTTTCGTCCGCGCCCGCGAGGTAGTCGGCGTTGTCCGTGACGCCGACCACGCGGTCCCACGCGTCGATCTCGTAGAGGGTCTGGGCGGCGCTCGGACCGAGTGTGACTATCTCGTCGGGCCGCTCGCTCACGGTCACCGCGGTCCCCGTCGCGTCGGTCGATGTCACCGGAAACGTGCAGTGCTCGCTGGCACCTGCGGGAACGACGCCGACTGGGAGTAGCGCCACGACGACGAGTGACACGACGAGGAGCGTACGTATCGTGCTCATGTCCCGTCCCATGCACAAGAACAATAAGAATTTACCTAATACAAGTAGACTTACTCAGAGGCGGAGCGGCGTGGGCGGGTTCTCTCACTAGCGTGAACTGAGCGACATCCGTACGGGTCGGAGACGGGATGGGGAAGATACTACGTGTTCGCCGGTGTCACTCGTTCGGCCGTGGGAACCGACGACGTACAGCACTCACTCGAGGAATCAGGAACGAAGTTAGGTGGCTGGGGAGTTGTTCCCCACCCATCTCGGACGGCCAGAGACCGTCCGTTTTGGAGGTGGGCCAACGCGGGTGCAGGATTTGAGAATATGCGTGGAGCCCTAGCCGTGAGGGTGTGAAATCGAACATCGTGTTAGTCCCAGAGGTACTCCCGGCGCTGTTCCATTTTCTCGCGCTCGGTGCGTCGGTCGTAGTGACGATCCAGGACGTCCTGACTGACGTCCATCCGGTCGCTGACGACTTCGACCGGGACGTCTTCGAGCAGGTGTGACGTGATCGCGCCGGAGCGGATGTCGTGCGGGGAACGAACCGAAGGACACCCAGTCGGGGCTCCGCCATTCGCCGCATCACACTCGTCTGGGTCGCGGTCGTGCGGACACTCCCGACCAATGTAGCACGGACGAGTCCAGTGGTAGACGATATCCCGAATCGTTCCCGTCGCCGGCCGACCACGTGTGGTCGTCAGCAGTGGTTCACGGCCGTACTCGTCCTCGATGTCGATTCTGGGTCCCGTGATGTAGTCATCGAGAATCTCCGTCAGACCCGGAGAGAGCGCGATGAATCGTTCACCACCGGTCCCGTTCTTCAGCGGTGTGTCCTCTTCGGGGCGGTGGACCAGCTCGATCGCGTTGTCGTCTGAGTCGTAGTCGTCAAGGTCGATCGCCCGCGCACCACCCGTGCGCATTCCAGTGTACCAGAACAGGCAGAACAGGACGTGCGCGCGACTGCCGTAGTGGAACTTCTGGAGATACTCGAGGATTTCCTCGGCGCGGTCCTCGGCGAGGAGCGTCTCACGGGCCTGGTCCTCCCCGCGGACGGTCGGCAGGAGTACCTTCGACGCTGTGTCGTCTTCGACGGCGTCGATAGAGGCACAGAACCGGAGGAACACACGGAGCGTCGAGAGCTGTCCCTGGAGGGTCATGGGTCGGAGCTCGTGCTCGGTGCGACGATAGACCCGATATGCGTGGAGGTCACGCCCTGAGACATCGTTCATATTGTAGATTCCTTCCTCCTCACACCAGTCGACGAACGCACCGAGTCGGTAGCGGTGCGAGGAAAGCGTCTCTTCGCTCACCTCATCACGCCGGTGGTCCAGATAGAGGTCAACCGCAGCCTCGGGTTCGAGCGGGTCGAGGCTGCTCATCTGTACCCCTCTTCACGAGTGAATCGCTGGTCGTCGATTCGACCGTGGAGCCCACGGTACGACGGGACGCGACTGCGCTTCTCGTCAGGATATGCGTGCTCGTCGGCGTTCACAGCCACCTGGTGAACCGCGTGCGCGAGTTCAGCGAGCACCGCGTTCTGATACTCCATCTCGTCAGCGAGCCGCTCCAGCGCGTCTGCCTGGCGCTCCAGGACAGCCAGCCCTTCGAAGTCGAGCCCACCGTCCGCGCGGAGTCGCGCACACGGTCGACAGACGTGCTGGTTCGTCCGCGCGTCGAGGCCTGCGGCGTCTCGGTCGCTACAGACTTCGCAGGAGTCCGGTCCGGGGTTCTTTTGAGAGAGCGCTACATCCGACTCTGTGCGGGGCCTAACCCCCGCGTTGCTAGTTTCGCTCATCGTTCTGGGCGGGACCACCCGCGGACGTCGGTACCAGCGACGCCCGCGGGACCTACTTTATCGACAATAGCCTACGGTATCTCACTCGGTCCCGTATTCACCGAATTGGAGCCTTATCACATATAGGTTATGACTGAACTTATAGTGGTATATCTAACCTAAACAGGTGAAGCACGACAATTAGGTTCCCATCGTGTATTCACGCAATCAATGCGCCGTTCGGGAACATGGATGACTATCTGGGACGACCGGATTCTGGAGATAATACAACGGGAGGGTTCGGGATCTCCAACAGAACTGGCTGAGAGCAAGTATATCCGGGTGTCGCCCCAACACGTTTCTCGCCGGCTCAAGAAGCTCGCCGAACACGGGATGCTCAATCACCTCGGGAACGGGGTGTACGTCATCACCGAAATCGGAGAGGAGTACCTGGACGGCGAGGTCGACGCCGACGAGTTGCAGGATACGAGCGAAGAGAACGGAGCTGCTTCAGCGTAACCCAGATGGACAAGATACGACGAACCGGTCAGTGGATGCAACTGCTCGACGACCGAATTCTCGAAAAGCTCGCGCGGGAGGGCCTCTCGTGGCCGTCACAGATGGCTCGGGACCCTCGCGTGGGTGGTTCGGAGACTCGGGTTCACGAGCGGTGCCAGGTGTTGTGTGAAGCTGGCCTGATTGAGCCGTTTCTCGACGAGCCCGACGTGGAGATGTTCGAGATCTCGGCGTGGGGAATGCTGTATCTAGAGGGCGAGGTTGACGCTGATTTAGATCGTCCGACACCAGGGATGCGGCCACCGGATAAGGTGAGGCCGGGTTGGTGGGCTGGGTTTGGGTGAATTCAAACCCCGTAGCCTTCTGTCGGAACAACTCTGTTTCTGCTGCCGAGGGGATCAGCGCTCGGCGATTTCTATCGTGAGGTAGCTTCTTGTATACGGCATAATAATGGAGTTGTCAGAACGATGGAATCACCACCATTTGCGAGTAACATGAGGCGAATATATCTTGATAAAACATCCATATCTGACCTGGTTGGTCTAATCAAAGAAAATACATATAATAAAGGAGATGCTTATGGATTCAGTATTGATGAAGTAGAGCCCTCTTTGGTATCTGCTTACCTTCTGGTAACTCGACCCGAAGTTAGGCAGGTATATGATGACGATTCCGGCTCAGTTGTCGATGAAGAAATACAAACAGTCGAGACGGTTCCATTCCGGATAGATACGCGGTACAACATACTTGAGGTGTTAGCTGATAAAAAAAGATCTAGTAGTGTGTCAAGCAAATTGGGGCAGTTATCGAGCTGGGGGATTTCAGTAGAGACAATAAACATGTCCCCAAAGAAGGTATTAGACGCAATCCAATTGGACTATCGCACCGAAATCACCTCAATAAAGATATCCAACTATGAGATAGCAGACTCCATATCTGGAGATTTTCAAGTTAATATTGATAATCAGAACGTAGGTGAAAAACTAGTTTCTGAATATCAAGGGAATATATCTTATATCGGTGTTCGAATCGGGAAGTCAAGCGATAATGTCACAATTGGATTGTATGACAGCGGTTCTGTTTTGATTTACAATGATTTGGGTGAATATTCATCAGTCATGGACGTTATAAAGAAGACTATCAGCGGTTCTGAGGGGATGTCATAAATGCCCGAGGATGAGCCTGAAAGAGGGGAGAGAGCAAACAAACGGATTATTGCGGTGCTGGGTGAACTCGGCTGGATACAACAGGGAAAGGAGAACGTTGACATCCCGTGTTCATCCGGAATCCACAGTGATCGGCAGAACGACCACGGGGTAGACGCATATTTCCAGTATAAAGACCCATTCCGTGAACTTGAACGTGGGGTTTTTGTAGAGTCAAAAATTCGAAACTGGGAGTCAGTTAATAGGACGTCACTGAGGAATTTTATGACCCAAACATTGGGAACAATTGAGTGTGCTCCCGAGTCGGACGTGTTCGAACAACGATTGAATTTCGGTGTACCAAGAAATCATAACGCAGGTGTCATTAGTGTGTGGGCACCTGACGATTACTATGATGAAGATTTTGTTAGTTACGTCTCTGATGTAGGGATTCACCGGAAAGAGAGAGGGACTTATGAGATTGCGATTTTAGGAAATAAAAAGTTGAATAGACTTGCGAGAACTTCCAAACAATTCTCTGATTTGAAGAATGAATTCGACCACGAGGCTACAAAGATATACTTTTATTATCCATCTATGCTTGATAAACCGTTTCCAGACAAGACGGAGTCGTTAGCTCTTGAGTCGATAGTTTCCGATTTGATATTTGCAAAGGTTGAGAAGCCAAGAACGATTGACGGAGAGGTGACCGGACACGAGGAGATATTGGTTGTCTTTCACTATGGGGATATGACTGTTGAAGCATTAGAGGTGGTTTTCCAGTCCCTTGTGCTGTATAATCTCCTCAACGTCAACGAGGTTCGAATATATCACGATCCGGATGTTGATCGTGATATGCAAGATATTGACGCGGCTAAGAGACAGTTCAGGAATAATATTGTGCCAGATGATGAGGAGAATCCAAATTTCAACTTCTATGTATTACCCTCGGTGCAGTACGATAACTACGCGGACAGACTAATTGGAGGAAACCAATGAGACAACAGATTATCGAGGAGTATCCATCAGTCAAGGACTTGGAGGTTGTTCTTAAAAATAAGTTAAGCCGAAAGGAATCCCAAGAATTTCTGAAAGAAGAGATGGGCTTCTTTGTACACACAGGGTCTGATTCAGATGTGGCCAAGGTGGGTAGCCACTTACTCTACGACATTGATAGTCTGATACGCCTAAAGCGAAAGTTATCCGCGCGGAACCGAAATGAAAAGTCAACAGCATTTGTCGTGGAGTCTCTGGCATCACTTGACGAAATCGAAGGCGATCTCAAGCGCAGAAAACAAGACGCGGAGGTGTTTGACAACGACTCTAATTTAACTATTTCTGACACAAAGCGGAGCGAAAATGCTGTCAGGGTAGAAATAAGCTATACCCACCGGAAAGAGAATAATCGAAACTTGATGGATGCCAGGAACCGGACGACCTCATTCAAAATAAAAAATACCAACGAAGATAATATTTTTCGGGTAGATCACTCGTTTTTTAATGCGGACGAGTTTACTGCCGCGAAGAATTTATTCGGGGAATGGGACCGGAGGCGGCAAATCAGTGGTGAATCCTCAGTAAGTCGTGCAGATATAAGTCTAGACGCAATTCCGTCACTAGAGGATAGAGTAGACTTCTTTGACGATTTCTTAACATACAATCCAGGGAATTGGGATCTCAGAAACGTCAGCCATCTTGGAGTCCGTCAGGATGAAGACCCCGATGAGAGTGATGAATTAGATTCTACCGGGGAGTTCGAAGATTTGGTTGACAATCATCTATCAAATATCAAGGAACTTGCACTCACGGGACAGAGCGTACGTGAGAACAAGATTGTTGAAAAGTGTATTGAGAATGGGTTCTATTTTGACTCAGCAAAAATCTACTGTGAAAATACGGAGCGAGCTCGAGGTGTAGAGATTACCTTGAGGTTTAAGGAGAAAGGGCGGAACGCATTTGACCTATCAATTACAGGAGAGTATGAACTGGTTTCTGGCGGGAAGAACGAGGACCCCTTTGGTCTACAGTTTCGAAAAACGACGCGACATAAATTTAGAGACGCTGTGGTTGACCTGTACGGGGAGTATAAAGATATGCCAGATTTAATCGAAGAAAGAGGAGAAACCTTCAGTTTCCAAGATTTGCCAGATATTGGATCCACTATCGAAGGGAGGCTAAAAGAAGTGTATGGTAGTGTATCGGACGTAATCGCTGCAGACATTGAGGAACTACAAGAGATAGATGGAATTGGTCCGGCCACAGCAAAGAGAATCAAAGCACTGCAGTCCTGAAAGCTGCTATATCATACTCCATATAAAGACGGTGTTTGATAATTAATCATTGTGTACGAAGGATAATTGCAAAAGTGATTCCGGTCTACTGGAATAGTGATTGAGCCTGACGTGTGTCTCCTTATGCGATTTCTCGAAGATAGAGTTAGTATTTGAAATTTGTAGTTTCAAACTATGGGCCAGCCGACACTCAACGCCACCGACTTTCGATACTCGTCCGATACCGGAGCCCGAGAACGGACGTGTTACAGCAGTCCTTTACTTCCTGCGGCGGGTAGCGGTCCCGAACGGCCTCCAGATTCTCGCGCGATTCCACCAAGTGCGTGAGCGCGGCGTCGAGCACGACCGACATCGGCGGGTCGTCGTCCGGTCCCTCGGCCACAATCTCGGTCGCACGGTCCAACAGTAGCTGCCGGTCGTCAGTGAGTTTCAGACTCGTTCGCTTCGTCATATGAATGAAGGTATGCACCGGGGGTGCGAGCGCGTGGTTCTGAGCTGACTGAGCGTTGGTTCTTCATCTACCCAGCCCACGCCCATGGCGCGACCGCGCTGATCACCCCGGGCACCAGCCCCGATTTTATGCACCTGACCGTTCGACTGGAAGCGAAGGGGTGCATACATCGAGGATGTTGCATACATCTGAGTCGAACCCCACGGGGTCGGATTCGAGAAACCCTCTCCAGACGCTTGCAGCATCACTCGTCCCTCACAAGCGGCTGGAGCGCGTCGACAAGGTCGGGAACCTTCCCGTCGTCAACGAGCCGTACCAGATACGCGTTCCCGTCACCGAGCCGCTGAACGTGTACCTGCTGGTCAATCGGCAGTGCGCCCTCGTCGTCGAGGACGCCGTCAATCTGGAGGTCTCCCTTGTTGAGCGCGACGAGCGGAGTACCGTCGTGATCGCGGAGTTTTCTGAACATCCGACAACCCCGCCCACCCTATCTTACTTAACAGTTTCCACCAGTGACTTTCTCCTATAGGAGAACCTACTCATTGCTTAGTTTTACAGGGTCCCGGGTGGCGGCCGAAACGTCGACATGCAACAGAACATCGACGAAATCGACCTCGGTGCATTGATTCTCGTCCCCTTCATGGGCGCGATTGCACTCGGAACCATCACCCTCGGAGTCGACGTCTTCGGCGGCTTCAATTTCACCGACCTCATCTGGTCCGGTTCGGGAGTCGAACTCTCCTGGGCGGCACTCATCACGGTCCTCGGTATCACGTGGATCGTCGCCACGAACGAACTCGACGGCTCGAACTACGAGCAGTGGGAGTACGGCGTCATCGTCGTCATGTTCGCTCTGGTGCCCGCGTACATCCTCATCCCGCCTGTCGCTGATTTCATCAACAGCTCCGACATCGCGTCGTTCTTCAGCTCGCTCGGACTGAGCGCCGCGACGATATACATCTCCTGGGCTGAGTGATTCAGATGCGACTGCATAACCGGCTCCTGTCGGTTGGTTGCATCTCCTCGGCGTTAGTCGGTGGCTCGCTCCTGCATCCCGTCGTCTCGGGTCAAGTCAAACCAACCACCCACCAAGGCGCGGCTATTGGTCAGGGTCTCGTCCCGGCCGCCGGCCTCTTCGTCGGGCTCGCACTGCTGCTCGGTCTGGTCGCGTTCCGCGCACACATCCCGACCGTCGACCGCGTCGTCTCCTCAACGACGACGAAGCGCGTGGCGACGGTCGCGGTGGTCGCGCTGGTCGTGACGACCACCGCGCTCTCCGGCGTGGGTGGCCCGGTCTCTCCGGTTGGGTCCGCTGAGGCTGGAGTCACTGAACAATGCCAGTTCGATGCGTATCTGACGGATGTTGTCGAAACATCGATAGGAATCCAGCTTGGGCAGTCTGTCCTCTGCCAAGAGGTTCTTGACGGAGACACCGACAACACAACCGCCGTCGACGCTAAGTCGGCTGCGCTGTCCATGCAATCCGGCGTTGATTCGACCACGGCGGCTCGTGAAAACCTCGCTCAAGACTCCCGTTCTGTCGCGTGGATGAAGGCGAAGCTCACGCTTATCAACGAACTGAACAACGGCTCGTCTGTCGCTGAGGCGAAGACGGCTGCAAACCAGACTGTTGAGGACTACTACGCTCTCCAACAGTCTAACCTCATCGAGGACTGGAATGCTCGCGCGTCCCACCTCCTCTATCTCGACAGCGTCCCGAACGTCTCGGTTCACTTCGAGTCCGGTGCCAGCACCTACGAGGTGAACTCGTCGTTCCGCGAGATTGGCGCTGAAACGGAACTCGTCAACGGCTCTCGGAAGTATGCTCGCGCGCTTGCCAGAGACGGCTCCGAGGAGGGCACTGCTCTCTACCCGTACCAGCACATCGCTCAGGCCGACAGCCAGCCCGTCCAAGAGAGTGAGTTCGAAAACGACACGATTCGGACGTGGTGGACAAACGTCGGTGACGGCACTGACGGCCGAACCGACGTCGTCACGGACGAGGGCGAAGTCGAGAACGTCCTCCATGCTAACAACGACTACAACGCCCGATTCACCGCTGCGCAGACTGCCAGCACGCAGGTCAAGGACAACGTTGCTGTGTTCGCTGACGACCTGTTCGCTGCCTACGCCGCTGGTGACATCAACGAAACCGACCTCGCTTCGATGAGCCCGACAACTATCGGCTCGCAAGCTGCTACTGACTACGACTCGACGGGGTACTACGGTTTCTCGAACGCCCAACTCGCTGCTATGGGCCTCGACGGGGACACCAACGCTTCCCACGTCATCGAGACGACTCGCACTGTCGTCAACGAAACTGACGGAACCACTGAGACGCAGAACGTCACTGTCACTGGGACGTTGTTCTACACCGGCTCTGACGGTCAGGTGTTCAACAACTCCTCGACCTACGACCCGGCGAACCTCGGCGGGCAGGTGTACATGACGGTCTCCTCTATTGAGGATACCCAGTCCGGTTCGGCTCTTGAAGCTGACCGCTTCATGCACGTCTCAAATCCGTTCACCATCGTCTCTACCACTAATGCCCAAACTGGTGAGTCGATGGATGCGACCGAAATGGAGGTTCGAGACTACACCACAACCAACACCTCAAACATCACTGAGCAGCTTGACGAACTCCGTGAACTCCGTGACTACTACGAGAGCCAGCAGACTGCTGCTGGTGTCGGTGGTTTCTCACTCAACTTCGGAGGGACCGGAACGGGGATGCTAATCGCCCTCGCTGCCGTCGTCGTCCTGCTCGCCGGAACGCGCGACTAACACCCATGCTCAGGATTTTTTTGATAATCGCTCTCCTCGGAGCCGCCGCGCTACCCGGCGCGGTCGTCGCACAGGAGACTCAGACCGAGACGAACAGCACCACGACCGCCCCGACCGACGCCGCCGAAGCAGCTGCACGGACAGCTGTCGAGAGCGCCGCCGATCAGGAGTCGAGCAGCGATGCGGAGAACCAGACCGAGTACGTGACGGCCGTCGACCCCGTAACGCGCGTCGTTTCCTGGGACTACCAAGACGGCTCCTTCTCGATAGTCTTCGAGACCGACGTCCCGCAACTCATCACGCTGTCGGAGAGTCCCGACGTCAAAGAGGGAGCCGGGACGTTCAACATCAAGCAGGTTCGCGCACCGCCCGGCCGGACGCGCGTTGAGATCGGTGCGGGCGAGGACGCGGGCGCGGCCGTCGTCTCGATCACGACGAGTCAGTGCATCCGATCTGGCTCATGCCCATACATCTCGACTGGAGAGCGGTCGTCGGGCTCACCGTTCAAGCGAACCTCCTCGAGCGCGGGCTGGCTCGGTGGCACGCTCGTCACCGCCGCTATGGTCTCGACGGCCGCGTACCGCCGGAAGAACAAGGAACAGAACGGACCGGAGGACCTCGAATGAGCGAGCCACTCCCGACGTTCGCCAGCAACAAGGACCGAATCACATACCTGCTCGCGGAGTACCGCATCCCACTGTCGGTGATGATCCTCGCAGCGGGAGTCTGGGTCTCATGGGCTCGCCCCGAACTCCCAACCCCGCCACAGGCGCTCGTCGACTTCTCGATTGCCTCGTTCATCATCGCCCTGCCCGCGTACGTCTTCGGCCTCCAGGTCGCGAAGTACCTCCACCAGAAAGGTGGTGTCACTGTCGGCGTCGCAGATCCCGGCACCAACGGGGAAGATGGCGGACCGAACCTCTACGACGCCAAGCGCGTCCCCGAGAAACTCTGGAACGAGAAGACCGTCGTCGGTGCGCCGCCGCTCCAGCCTGACGAGGGCTTCGACTACGTGGTGACGAAGCTGAACTGGTACGAGGAGATTGGTGAACTCGAAGTGCGTGGCGTCGACCAGGCCGCGCTCGAACCCGGTGAAGCGTGGGAGAACGCCAAGCGAGTCGACGAGGTGTTCCTCCACCACCAGAGCATTCGTCGAGCGTACTCGAATCTGAAAGCGACCGTCCACAGCTACGCGACCGAGATACACGAAGCGACGGTCATGATGATGATGAGCGAGAGCGAGAAGTCTCAACTCGGGCCGAAAGTGTCCGTCACCTCGCTGATCGAGGAGATGGAGCAAGACGTCGAAGACCTCCCGAGTGGTCCGACCAACGACCACGACCCACAGCACGCGCGAGTACATGGGCTCGGAGAGTTCGACGGCAATCTCCCGAACGACTCGCCCGAAATAACTGACCAACAGCGACCGATGCTGAACGACGGAGGACAGAATGAGTAACGAGGGCAGAGGCGGTGACTCGTGGGCGTTTTCGGAGTCGAAAGACTGGAAGGACGGCAGACACCGCCGTGCGAACCAGCACGTCCTCCCGCACGCCGGAGAGATACGGAATCGAACCACGCGGCAGGCCATGACGGCGATTCGTCGTGCCTACGAGAAGGCGTATCAGCGCGGTTGGATCGACGACGAGTGGCCTGACCGCTTCGAGGAGACGCAGTTCTACCGCGACGTTCGGGCGTACCACGACACCGAATCGTTCTCTCAGCGGATCGAAGAGGGTGATTCGGACGGGCTCAGACACCACGTCGGGAGCCAATCCGACGAGGTGGACGTGAGCGGCTGGCACGATATCGAACGAATCCGAAACGTCGCCACAGACCGGAACCTCAGGCTGTACATCTACGGCGAACCAGGGAACGGAAAGACGAGATCGGGCTGTCTCGTCGCCCGTCACTGGCTCGACGAGCGCCGCGAAGAGGGACACACAAACGCGCGCGTACTCACGAACATCCGAACGCTTCGAGGAGAAGACCCCGCTATCGAGTGGACCTCGAGCTGGGGTAGCTTCAAACAGAAGGTGTACGCTGACATGGACGACATTCTCGACGAGAACGTGCCGCCGACGCTGTTCTTCTTCGACGAGGCGTCGTCACAGGCGAGCGGGAGCGGGAAGGACGGGTACGAGGCGAAGATGAAGCTCGCTGTCCTCGTCTACAAGATGCGGAAGTTCGGCTGTGCGGTCGTCATCGTCGGTCACGACGGGAAGGACCTCCACCCCGCAGTTCGAGAGCTGTGCAAGGTGCTCCACAAGACGGATAAAAAGAAAGCGCGGTTCTACGCGAGCGTATCGAATCGGAAAGGAAGGAACCCGATCACGCCAGAAATCACGGGATGGCCCGACTCGATGTGGTCTCCCAACGACAAGGACCCGGCCCCGTGGTCGTGGGGTGGCCCAGAGACGGGCGATTCGGACGAAACCGGCGAAGAAATCGCCCGAGACGACGTGTTGCGAGAGTTGGCGCTGTGGACCGTGGTCCACGAGAAGACGAGGGAACTCGGGAAGGACGACGAGAGGCTGTCATTCGAGAAAATCGCCAATAGACGGCTTGGCGGACTGTATTCCGGCGAATGGTGTCGTCGTCGGTGGAACGAATACGACCGTGGAGAGCACGGCGAGACAGTTGGGACGATTCAACAGCTCATCGCATGACTCCGAGACGGTCGATACCTCTCCACCACCAACAGCCCCCCTCCCGGCCCATACGCGCGACTCCCTTCGGTCGTCTTCCGAGACGCATGGGCTGTGCTAACACGACAGAGGGCGGGCGGTCGAATATATATAATACGCGCGAGGGTCGCTGATGCCGTCACATCGAGCGAACCACTACGGCACGATCTGCGAGCAGCGGGCGATGGACCAATACGGGCTCGAACCTGACCGTGATTCCTGGCGAGATGCGCAGCATCCGAACAATTTCCCGGTCGAAATCAAGAGTACGGCGTACGAACACGCAGACGGTCAGCCGGGGAATTTCAAACTATACGAGGCGTACCACCGGAAGCTTCGGCGGCACGATGGGCGGTACGTGTTCGTGGTCTATACACCGACGAAACGAGGGCTCCGTGTCCGGCGGATGAAGATGATTCACTCGTCGCAGCTGCCGCGGCTGTCGTGGCACGGCGGTGGGGGTCATCGAGAGACGAAGCAGGCGAAGATTGGAATCGGAGAGGTATTTGACTGATCTGACGCTTATATACTATCTGTAACACTATCTTGTATGGACTGGTCTGATGGAGTACCGGTGTCCCAGAGACGGGCAGCACCACTGGATGATGTTGTGAATGTCGTCATCGGCGTGTTTGAGTCGGACGATGCGTCCCACGAGGGGATGTACGAGACTATACTAAATGCACTGAAGGAGGCCAACGTGCAGGAGGATAATGTCCTGCTTGAAGTGAAAAGCGACGTAAACGCGCCAACTATAGAAACTACCAATATTGGGAAACCTGCGGATGTGGCTTTTGTCTATGCGTCCGTTGTTAGAGAAGCCCCGGGGTTCAGTGGAGACCGTCAGGTACCATCCGCAGTCTGCAATAGCATAGCCGAGATAATCGAGTCCCGATTGAAAGCTCAGACCGACCTGTCGATCTCTTTCGTCAAAGTAAATACGTAGACAACGGGGCCACCCTATGACCGGCTGGGTTTCACGTGCATCACCTGGAATCGCGGGGCTATGCGGTGTATTTTGATTGAGTGTACCCTTAGGTACACACCCTAAGGAGGTGCTCCCACCCAGTGAGAGCGCCCCGTCCGAGATCGTCGTCGAGACGGCGATTCGGCGTCTCACGAGTTCCACTCGAAAAGTAGGTTCACCGGAAATATAGTGTACAGTATATAAAGAATAGAGAGAACGGTAGTGTTGCCACTCACGACGACACCGCGTCAGCCGGGAATCCGAACGACGTCGTCGCGAGCTTCCGTCAGGAGGCGCTTCACGTTCGCTGTCACCGTCCCTCCAACCGAATCGAACACCACGCGAGCATTCCGGAAGACCGCACCGTCACGCCCGGCCTCACGCCACGCGATGTATCCGTAGTTCAGTATCTTGGGCGCGTACTCACCGGTTCCACTCTTCAGCTCGGTCATCAGCGTCCGAATCCGAATCGTCGCGCGACCGTCCTCACCACCCTCGTCGACGAGCTCGGCCGCGTACCGATTCAGCCAGTTCTGCCACGCACGACCCTTTCGCTCTAGATCGCGCGGGTCGACCGACAGCACGTCTTCAATCGCCCGTGCCGTCGTCTCGACGACGTCGTTCGCCACGCTGAGGACGTCCTGAACGCGCTCGGCAATCTTCGCGCTCACAAACTGCACGTTCCCGTTGTCCGAGTCGAGCAGTCCACCGAGGCGGTTCAGCACGCGGTAAATCGTCGATGAGCTCCAGTCAGTCTCCTCCTCGAGTTCGTCGACGTGCCACCCACCGTCAGTGAGAGCGATGCTCTCCAGGACGTCGTGGTCCGCGTCGGTTAGTCGAGAGAGCGTCCGGAGAATGACGCTGTCCTGCTCGCGCTCAATCTCCGGCGTCGGGTCGTCGTACAACGCGACGTCGCGCTCAGATGCGACAGGCGCGAAGTGGTCATCTTCGACGAACCAGCCTCCCGGCTTCGTTGGGACACCTGCCCACTCCAGGAGGTTCATCAAGTTCTCCTCGACCTGCTGGTTCAGCTGGTCGACTTTCGACCACGGGACCGAGTTCCCGTCGTTCCACTTCTTTTTGAACAGGAAGCCCACCTTCGGATGGTACAGCGGATCATCTTCTCCTCTCTCGCCCACGTGCTCGGGGTGGTAGTGCTTGAACTGCCCACCAGTTCGCCAGCCAGAGAGCACCTGATTCACTGCTTTGGTGTCGAGTCGGACCTGGTGGTTGTGGCCCACGATATCTCGATTGTCCGCTGAGTAGACGATCTTCGAGCCCTCCACGTCCGCGACCGTGTGGAAGAGTCGGTGAAACACGCCGTCCGACCGGACGATTTTGTGTGCCTGTTCGCGCTGGAGACGGACGTACCGCTCTAACTGCGTGAGACAGGAAAACTCGTGAAGCTCTCCGTCGAAGAACTCAGCGTTCCACCACTGTGCGAGCGAATGGAACACCTTCATCAGCAGCTTCGGAATCAGGTTCTTCGTGTCTGTGGGCTCGATGTTCACGGCCTTCTCGACGCGGACGTTCACCGACTCAGGCGTGGCCTCTGGAACCGTTTGTGGGTACCGCTCTGGGTCGTTCCAGTCGAGACGCGGCTGGAACAGAAGTGCGAGCGTCTGTCGGTCGTCTTCTCGCGCGACTTGGGCGTTCAGTCGGTACTCGTACAGCTGCTCGACGTTGTCGGTCTTGCGGGGTTCGAGCCCGCTCTTCTGGTGCGACAACGAGACGTCCCACGGTGTCCCGTCGACCTCGACGAGAACGTTCGACGCTCCACCGCCGATGCCATTGTCACTGAATATCTGCCTGAGCGCCCAGTACGGCGTGTCACCGTCGTCGGCGTACAGAAGGTTCCCAGACCACTCGTGGACCTGACTCGCGACGTGCGCCACGCTCAGGCCCCTCCCTCGGTCTCCGCGCGCTGGCGACGTCTCGTTGTTCGTGAGTAGGTCGACGAACGCTGCCCACCGTCACGGTCAGCCCAGACAGCAACGGACTCTGTAGACGGGATTTCGTCGTGAGGAGTCGCGGTCGCGAGTTGGTCGTCTCGGTCACCGTGTTCGATGAGCTCTCGGTTCCGCTCCTGGATCCACTCGACGACAGTCTCACGAGGTCCGCGCTCCAGCTCACGCTCGACGCGAAGCCACTCGACGATAACGTGCTGATAGTCGATTCCACGAATGCGAGCGTGGGCGAGACGGAGATATTCGAGAACCGCGTAATCGAGGAATCGAGCGGGGTCTTCACCGATCTGCTCGCGAACGGCAGGGAACCGCTCTCGGTCGCGAGACGGTCCGCCGTTCACTGGCCCTCACCGTCCGGACGCGACCAGGTGAACGACTGTGGCTCGCGACGCTCGACGTCGTACAGTCGTGATGCTCGGACGAACGTCACGCCGGTTCACCCCCGTGGCGACCCTCCGCGATTTCGGGGTCAGGAACGTCGACGTCGAGCCCGGCTGCAGACCCTTTGGAGATGCGAATATGTGTGTCACACTCGGTGCAACGGTGGGCTCGTCGCTGCTCGTCACCGAAGACGCGACAGAATCGGCTCGTGACGTGCGCTCCGCAGTGGAGACACTCGTTTTCGGGGGTTCCGGCCGAGAGCGGCGTCACGCCGACACCCCCGTTTCGGCTAACCCAATCGCCGGACGGCGGTGACTACCGCAGCAAAAACTAACGAACTTAACATCGCATAGACGCCTCTCAGAATTGCTTAAGTGCCGAGATTGGGTGGCTGGGGAGTTGTCCCCACCAATCTCCTCCGACCGAGGGCCGGAGGGTATGGAGGTGGGCCAACGCGGATTTGAACCGCGGACCTCCCGGTTATCAGCCGAGCGCTCAACCTGACTGAGCTATTGGCCCAGGTGAGCGCATTCAGTCGTTGCGCGCTGGTTTGTTTAAGGGTTTCCTTTCAGTAGCGCGTCGTCACCGGTTATCATCGTTCACGGTTCCGCCGTCAACGTCGACGTACTCGCTCGAACCGCTCACGTTCTCCTGTGGGAAGCCGGCCGTCCAGACGTTCCCGGAGACGAACCCGTCCATCCGCTTGTCGAGGTACGGTTTCACGACGACACGTTTGAGCACCTCCCGGATGGGGTAGCGCGTCACCGGGACCGCGAGGAGGAAGCCGATGGTGTCGGTGACGAGCCCCGGCGTGAGGAGGAACGCGCCGGCGGCGATGAGCAGTGCCCCGTCGAGGAGTTCGTTCGTCGGGAGGTCACCCGTCTGAACCTTCCGCTGGAACGTGCGGAGCGTGTGTCGTCCCTCCGCACGGACGAGCAACATCCCGACGAGCCCCGTCAGCACGACGAGGGCGACAGTGGCTTTCCACCCGACGAAGTCCGAGACGACCACGAGGAACAGCGCGTCCGCCAGGGGAATGAGCAGGAGCGACGCGATGAGCCAGCGCGTGCGCGGCATGTGTCGAGTTTGCTGGTCGGGACGCATAGCCTTTCTGCACTGCGCGTCGGGTCAGAGCGGGGACGGACGGTGAGCACTCGCCCCCGGCGCGTGAGCGTGTCGCGACCCGGCGAACGGAGGGGGAAATCCCGAGGGGCTTTACCCCTCCACCTCCCAGCCGCGAGTATGAACGACGAGGGCGCAGCGGAGCCGGCGGTCGGCGTCGACTGGCGCGAGTGGGGCGAAGCGAGTTTCGCGGAGGCACGCGAGCGCGACGTGCCCGTGCTCCTCTCGCTGACTGCGACGTGGTGTAGCGCCTGCCACGAGATGGACCGCGAGACGTACGCGTCGCCGCGCGTCGCCGCGGTGATTCGAGACGGCTACGTACCGGTCCGGGTCGACGTCGACCGTCACCCGAGGGTCAGAGAGCGGTACAACATGGGCGGCTTCCCGTCGACGGTGTTCTGCACGCCCGCCGGCGAGGTGCTCACGGGGACGACGTATCTCGGCCCGGACGGGATGAAGCAGGTACTCGACCGGATGCGCGAGACGTGGACCGAACGGGGCGAAGCGGCGGGGAGCGTTCCGCGCGCGCTCGCCGGCGACCCAACGCCCGCGGGCGAGGTGACGACGGCCATCGAAGAGCACCTCGCCGGCCAACTCGGCGTGCAGTACGACCACGACTTCGGCGGGTGGGGCACCGACGCGAAGTTCCCGATGCCCCGAACGGTCGAGTTCGCCCTGAAACGCGAGCGCCACCAGGCGCTGTCGACGCTCGACGTGATCGAGCGCAACCTGTTCGACGAGGTCGACGGCGGGTTCTTCCGCTACGCGACGACCCGCGACTGGAGCGAGGTCGAGCGCGAGAAGTTGCTCGCGACGAACGCGGCGCTCGTTCGCGCGTACGCGAACGGCTACCTGTACACGGGCGACGAGCGGTACCGCGAGACGGCGCGGGCGACCGTCGACTTCCTGACCGACGACCTCTGGACGGGACAGGCCGTCGGCGGCAGTCTCGGCCCGGCCGCGGAGTCCAACTACTACGACCGCGCCGACGAGGAGCGCGCCGACGCCGCCCCGCCACGGCGTGATTTGACCGTCTACGCCGGCGACAACGGCCTCGCGGCGGAGGCGCTTCTCACCCTCTCCGCGTACACGGACGACGACGACGCGCGCGAGGCCGCCGAGCGAATCCTCGACCATCTCGAACAGGAACTCCTCGACGACGGCGTCGTGACGCGCTATCGTGACGGCGGCGAGACGGGCGAACAGGGACTGCTCGCCGAACAGGCCCGTGTCGCGGCCGCCTTCTGTCGGGCCGAACAGGTCCTCGGCGAGGGCGTCGAGACCGCACGGGCCGTCGTCGACCACGCCATCGAGACGCTCCACGACGACGGGTCGTTCCGTGACGGGCCCGCCACGGGTGCGGGCCTCGTCGACCGCCCGCTCCGACCCATCGACGACAACGTCGACCTCGCGGAGGCCTGTCTGGACCTCGCGGCCCTGACGGGCGAGGAGACGTATCGAGAGGTCGCCCGTGACACCGTCGCGGCGTTCGCCGGGGCGACAGAGCGGATCGGTATCCAGGTCGCTGGCTACGGTGCCGTCGCGGCACGGCTCTGTCGGCCGGACCTCGTCGTCGAGGTGCCACGGGGGAGCGACCTCCACCGGGCGGCCCACCGCATCGCCGACCACGAGAAGGTCGTCGTCCCCGGTTCGGACGACGCTGCGACGGTCCGTGTCGGCGACGACCGGCGGACGGCGACAACACCGAAAGAGTTGATGGACGCGGTCTCGGCGCTCCAGTGACCCGATAACAGGCGCTCTGAGGTCGCACGCCGGCCAGTCGCGAGACACGGAGATGAACTGTCGACGCGTTTTTATTCGATGGACGACGTGTGCGGATATGGCGACACTGCGCGACCTCGGGCTGTCCGAGTACGAAGCTCGGTCGTACCGGGCCCTGCTTCGCCTCGGCCCGGCGACGGCGAAGGAGCTCTCGCGGGCGAGTGACGTCCCGATGGGGCGGGTGTACGACGTCCTCAACAGCCTCGAACAGTGGGGACTGGTCCGGAGCCAGGCGTCGAGTCGGCCGAAGAAGTACATCGGCGTCGAACCCGAGACGGGGCTCGAGCGCCTCCTCGACGACAGGAAGTCCGAACTCGAGCGGAAGGCCCAGCAGTACGAGTCCATCGTCTCCGAGTTGTCGACGGAACTCGACGCACACCGCCCGGCCGACGAGCAGTTCTGGACCGCGGCGGTCGGGGCAGACGAGAGCGCAGACCTCCTCGTCGAACGCCTGGCGGCCGCCGACCAGCGGCTCATCATGGTCATCGGGACTCCCTCGCCGCAGTTCGATATCGGCCGGGTGAGCCAGCGGGTCGTCGACCGGCTCGACGAGGCGCTCGCCCGCGGCGTCGAGGTCTCGCTGCTCCTCTCGCCGGGCCTCGTCGACTCCATCCCCGAGACGGTCTGGGACGACTACCACGGCCGGCTGGTGACGAACGACGCATTCGAGGCGCGCGTCGACGACGCCATCACCGGCTCGTTCCACCTCATCGACGACGTCGAGGTCTGTCTCGAGGTGCCGAACCCGCTCGACCCGACGCAGGCGTTCGCGATGATCGCGCTCACCGACCCCGGGTTCACCTCGAACCTGCGGGAGACGTTCGACCGGCAGTGGGTGGATGCCGAGCCGCTGTCGCTGTGACGGAGCCGATTAGCCGTCGAGTTCCTCGCGGAGCTGTGCCATCGTCAGTTCGCGTTCGGCGTGGGCGTTGTGCTGGTGGATGGACTCGTCGTTCGACTGTTTCATGTGGATGACCGCGTCGTCCGGCAGATGGTCGAACTTCTCGACGCTCTGTTCGGCCAGAGAGCGCACGCAGTCCTCGACGAACTTCGCGTTCGCGTGGGCGTGGTACGTCATGTGGTCCTCGTCGGGGCGCTTCGCGAGGTTGTAGATGCGTGCGCTCATCGAGTCGCGCGCGATGTCGACGATGTCGATGAGGTCGACGTCGGGCGAGCCGTCGCTCGTCACGGTGAGCGTGGCGTGCCCGCGCTGTGAGTGACCGGGCTGGGGGACCTTCTCGAGGAACTCCTCGGTCGTCTCCTCGTCGACACCGAGGTCGAGCAAGGTCTCACGGGCGCGGGAGGCGGACATCCCCTGCGAGCAGGGACAGACCGTCATTCCGACGACTCGCGCGCCGATCTCCTCGCGGGTGCCCTCCTCGGTTGCGACCGCGGAGGCGATGATGTCGACACTGCTCTGGGTGGAGAGGCCGCTCTCGGGCGTGTCCTCTTTGAGGATGAGCTCCGCCTCCATGTGGACCTCCGCCGACGAGGTGTAGTCGTGTTTCGCGAGGAGGCGCTCTGCGGCGTCGCCGCAGACGTCTTCGACCCGGTAGGCGGGCTCGGAGACGGCCTCTTCGAGGACCTCGTCGATGACCTGCATGTTCCGGCTCATGTCGATTCCCTTTCTCCCCCCTGGGAGGTCGACGAACACCTCGAACTCGGCCATCAGGACGAGCGGGCGCTTCCCGTTGCGCGCGATCTTCACGAGCTTCTCGACGCCGGTCACGCCGACCTGGCTCAGCCCCACGGTCACGTCGGGCCGCGTCGCCTGCACGTCGGGCAGTTGGTGGCTCATTACCGGAGCCAAGGACCGGGCCTGATTATGGCTTTCGATGGGGTGAGTCGGCGCTCCACACGACGTTCAGTCACTCTACCGACAGTATTTTGCCGGGGGACCGTGGAGTGAGGCCCGCATGTCCCTCCAACTCGGTTCCGCCCTGAAACGCGGCGCCACCCAGCTCTTCAGCCGGAGCGGTGCCGTCATCGTCCTCGCGTACGCGGTGACGATGCTCGTCTACCAGTTGAGCTTCAACACCCTCCTCCAGCCCGTCATCGCCGGGCTGACGCCGCCGGGTGCCGAGGCACCGTCGGCTGGGCTCGTCACGCTCCCGCTTCCCGGTGCCGTCGCCGGTGGCCTGCTCGCCCTCTCGCTGGTCGTGGCCACCGTCGTCGGCGTCGTGGCCGTCCGGACGTTTGTCGCTCGCGAGCGCGGACAGATCCCCCGACGCTTCCTCACGGAACGACTCCCTTTCGCCGTCGTCAACCTCTTCGTCGGCGGCGTCGCCTTCCTGCTGGTCGTCCTCGTCGGGTCGGTCCTGCTGGTCGTCCCGGGAATCATCGCCTACATCAGCCTGATCTTCATGGTGCAGTTCGTCGCCGTCGAGAACGTGAACTTCGTCACGGCGATGCGGCGGAGCTGGCGGCTCACGCGGGGCAACTGGATTCGCCTCTTCGTGCTGCTTACCATCCTCGTCGCGATGATATTCGCCGTGACGTTCGTGTTCAACTTCGGCGTCGGCCTCGCGCTCGGGTCGGCCGGCGCGGGTCTCGCCGGCATCGCCGTGGCGATGGTGAACGTCCTGACGACGCTGTACCTGCTCGCGGTACTCTCGGACGCGTTCGTCCAGCTCCGCGACGGGGAGTCGTCGACGCAGGGGCCGCGACCGACGACTGACGCCCTGGGTGCCTAGGGCCAGTCGTCGCGGCCGTCGTCCTCGAACGGGTCCGCTTCGGGTTCCTCGTCACCGAGTGCCCACTCCGCGGCCGCAGCGGCCTGTTCGACCGGGAGGTACTCCCAGTCGGTCTCCTCGGCGGCCGCACGGTCGTCGTCCGTGGTGCCGACGTAGACGTGCCGGTCGGTGTCGAACTGCCGCTTGACGTTCTCGAGGCTCTCTGTGACCCCACGAGGACCGGAGAAGAAGTCCTGTCTGATGCGGTGTTTACGGGTGTAATTCGTCACGACGTACGTCGGCTGTTCGCTCACGACGCCGACGTACTTGGTCCACTGTCGAGCGTCGGAGAACGCCGCCGTCGGGTCCGAGAGCGCTTTGAGCGCGTCTAACTCGAAGGCGAGCGTCATCGTTCCGCTCGTATCGCCGCCGTCCATACCGGAAGGAACAGGGCACGGCGAAAAACGGCTTCGCTTCCGGCCAGGCGGGCGCTAGTCGACGCGGTAGTACTCCGTGAAGACGACGACGTCGACGGCAGTGAGCGACGGGGCGTGGACGGTGGCTGGCCGACCCTCGGCGGCGGCGATGACGGCGCGCTTCGCCCGCGGGGTGAGCTGGTCGAAGTGGCGGACCTCGTCGCGCGCGGCGACCTCGGTGGTCGGGACGAGCGTGACGTGCCCGTCGAGCGTCTGTCCTGCGGAGCGTGACATGCGTTAGCAAAAGACATGTCGAGATATAAACGTTGCCCCGGGGGGCGGCAGACGGAACAAGTCGGTCGAGGCCGAGTCGAGGAATCGAGGGACGAGAGCGCGTGTCGGAGGGGGGCGAGGGCTCGAAGCGGAGGCCGGATCCGCCGCGACGCGACCCGCCGGGGCGACTGGGCGACGCAGTCGCCTGGCCGCGCCGGTGTTACTGCTGGGCGGGTGCGACCTTGTCGAGGTCGACGCGCTTCTCCAAGAGGACGTCCTTCTGGTCGGAGACGACGCGCTCCTCGCGCATCAGTTTCTTGTACGCCGACTGCGCGGAGAGGTCGCCGACGAGGACGCCGCCGATGATCTTACCGTCTTTGAACGTGATGCGACGCCAGGTGTTGTCCTCGTACTTCATCTCGGCGTCATCGTCGCCGAGGGTCGGATGTCCGAACGAGAGGAAGGGGAAGTCGAAGTGCGTGATGGAGTACGAGGAGACCCAGCGGAACTCCTCGGAGCCGTAGTCGACCATGTTCTTCGCGGCGATGGTCCCTTGCTCTTTCGCGCTGCCCCACGCGCCGTTCTGGGTGCGCTCGCCGAGGATGACGTCGTGGAACTCCGTGATGTCGCCGGCGGCGAAGATGTCGGGGTCGTTCGTCTGCATATACTCGTCGACGACGATGCCGTCGTCGCACTCGACGTCGGTGCCCTGCAGGAGTTCGACGTTGAAGTCGAGGCCGATGGCGATTCCCACGAAGTCCGAGTCGTAGCGGTCGCCGTTGGGGTCGACAGTGGCGACGACGTGGCCGTCGTCGTCGGTCTCGAAACGGTCGACGCCCGAGCCGAAGACCGGCTTCACGCCGCGTTCTTCGAGGGCGTCGTGGATGATCTCGGCACCGTCGGGCGACAGCGCGTAGCGCCACCAGCACTCGCCGCGCATCAGGTAGTGCGCGTCGATACCCTGGGCGGCACAGATGGCGGCGAGGTCGATTCCTAACAGCCCTGCACCGACGACGACGCCGGTGTCGGAGTTCTCGGCGTGCTCGCGGATGGCGCGGGCGTCCTGGAACGTCCAGAAGTGGTGGATACCGTCCGCGTCGGAGTTCTCGACCGGGAGTTGCGTCGGCGTTCCGCCGGTGGCGACGAGGAGTTTGTCGTACTCGATCTCCTCCCCCTCGTGCGTCGAGAGGGTGTGCGCGTCGGGGTCGACGTTCGTCACGACCGTGTTCAGCCGCAGGTCGATGTCGCGGTCGTCGTACCACGAGTCTGAGTGGATGGAGATGGGGGCCTCGGGGAGTTTGCCCTTTGCGAACTCCTTGATGAGGATCCGGTTGTACAGGGCCTCGCCCTCGTCTGTGATGACGGTGACATCGGCGTCTGGCGCCTCCTCACGGAGCGTCTCGGCCGCGGAGGAACCCGCGATGCCGTCGCCGATGATCACATACGACTGGCTCATATTCCGCACGTTGTAGTTCGGGGTTAATGTGGATTGCTATCCGTGCATCATCCGCGAGAATCGGTCCGGGACCGCCCAACGGAGGTGCTCGGAGGCTGAAACGGTCGTCAGGAGCCCCCTGCGGCCGGAGAGTCGACGGCCCGACAGCCCCCTGCAACCGACAGGCAGGAGTCGGCCGTGGCAGCTCGTGCCGCAACCCTTACCCGAGTTCGCTCCAAGACTCGGACGTAATGAAGATACGCCAGAACCTCCGACACTGGGCGGCGAAGAAGGCGCTCACCACCCCCGTCGTCGGTGACATCGCCCGCGACAAACTCGTCGACCTCCACGTGGACGTCTTCGGCCGGAAGGCCGAGGAGGGTCGTCGCGAGGAACGGGAGGCGCACATGGCCGACTTCTTCCACTGCACGTTCGACACGTACGTCGCCGCGCTCGACGCCGGCTTCACCGAGGCCGAAGCGCGGGAGGTGACTCACGTGCAGGCCAACTTCGACTTCTACAACCACGGCTGGACGGAGATGATGGAGTTCCCGGCCGACGAACTCGAGGCGCACTACGAGCGCTACGAGGAGTTCTTCCGCACGTACGACATCACCATCGACGACCCGCTCGGGGACTTCCGCACGCGGACCATCCCGAGCGCACCGTCGACGCCCGAGAAACTCGACGCGCCCGAACACCCCCACGCGGAGGGCGGCTTCGCCGACGACGTCTACGTCGAGGACGAGGAGGGTAACCTCCACGTCGGTGACGCCATCGACCCCGACGACGACGAGGTCGACGTCACCGCGGCCCCCGGGATGCACGACGTCGACACCGACGACCCCGAAGACGCGAAGGCCGACTGAGGCCGGTGTGGCGGGCCGTCGTCCCGCTCTCTCCGCCGCGGTATCGCCGTCCACCCTGCTTCGGCAGGGCGAGACCTCTCGTTCCTCTCCAGGCTGTCACGCTCGACGTCCCTCCCAGGCCGCGGTACCGACGAGTCTGGCGACGGGAGACCGGTCAGTCGCCGTTCCCGTCGGCCGCGCCGCGAGCGCGGCGTCCCTGTGTGATGCGGTGGGCGGCTACTCCTCGCCGGACCCGTCCGCGACGGCCCGACTCTCCTCGGGCGTCGACTCGCTTGCCCGGGCGTCGATGCGGTCGGCGCACTCGAAGCCGGCGACGATTCCTCCGTTCAGGGAGCGTTCCGGGTACTGCGCCTGCGAGGCCATCCCCGCGTAGTACAGGCCGTCGGCGACCGCACCGAGGTCGTACGGGACGACCTTCTCCAGATACCCCCGCTCGTAGACGGGGGCCGCACGCGGGTTGCGCGCGAGGCGGAACTGGGTCACCGAGTCGCGGGAGAAGTCGGGGAACATCTCCTCGAGGTGGGTGAGCCACTGCTCTCGTATCTCCTCGTCCGTCGACTGCCACAACTCCTCGTCGTACGACTGGATGTAGCTCGCGACGTAGAGGAGGTGCTGGCCGCCGTATCTGTCCGGCGGGACGAAGTTGGTGTGCTCGATGAGCGCGCCGAACGGCGCGTCGTGGGCGATGTTCAGCCAGTAGGTGTCCGTCAGCGGCCGGTCCATCGTGACGACCGCACACACCGCCCCCTGGAAGTCGATGTCGCACGCGTAGCCGCAGAGCGACTCCAGGACGTTCGGCATCGCCGCGACGACGACGCCCTCGGTGTCGTGGGTCGTCGACTCACCCTCGTACTCGACAGTCAGCGTCGAGACGGCACCGTCGGCGAGACCGAGGTCGGTGACCCGCGCGCCCGTCGTGATGTTCTCGCGGCCGACCGCGTCGACGAGGGCGTCGACGAAGGGGGCGAACCCGCCGTCGAAGTAGCCGAGCACCTCGCCGCGGAGGAGGTCGCGCTCGCCGCGGAACTTGATCCGCCCGAGCAGCCACGCCGCGCTCACGTCCTCCTTCCGCGAGCCGAACTTCGCGTCGAGCAGCGGTTCGAAGAAGTTCTCGTACACGCCTTCGGTGGCGTGGTCGACGATGAACTCGCGGATGGGGACGT
This sequence comes from Salinigranum halophilum, assembly GCF_007004735.1. NCBI lineage: Archaea > Methanobacteriati > Methanobacteriota > Halobacteria > Halobacteriales > Haloferacaceae > Salinigranum > Salinigranum halophilum. Next base: position 535,485 of record NZ_SSNL01000003.1, on the reverse strand, counting down.
CCTCGTACGCCGCCAGCGACTCGTAAGAGTCGAACCGCGGCGGGAACTCGCGGAGGTCGACCCCGAGCGTGAGCATCCCCAGGCGGAACTTGTCGTACAGTGAGAGGTGGGGGTACGCGAGGATCTCCCAGGGCGTGTCGAGCGGGTGGACGACGCCGTCGACGTAGTAGGCGTTCTTCCCGACGAGCCACTCGAGGCGGTCGTCGACGCCCAGCTCCTCGGCGAGGTCGACGATGGTCTCTTCGGACTTCGAGAGGTGGTGGTAGAACGCCTCGATACGGTCTCCGGGCGTCTCGTACGTCGCGGCGAGCCCCCCGAGCTGGTCGGCGGCCTCGAAGACGCGGACGTCGTGGCCCTGCTGTCTGAGACGGTACGCGGCGGCGAGGCCGGCGATTCCGCCGCCGACGACGTGTTTCATCGTCTGGGGTTGGAAGCGAACGTGTTAGGACCTTGTGGTTCGGCCGCTCGCCACCGTGGGCTCTCGGAGCCACCGACGGCGAGAGACGCCGTGTGCGGGGTTCTCGCCGGCGAAATCGGAGGTTCGAGCCCGTGTCGCCGACACTGGTGCTTCGCTACCTTTTTACTCGCCGTTCGTAAAAGTCGGTGCATGCTGTCGGTCAGGGCACCCGCGACGAGCGCAAACCTCGGGAGTGGCTTCGACGTGTTCGGCGTCGCCCTCGACCGACCCGCCGACGTCGTGCGCGTCGAGAAGGCCGACGAGACGACCATCGAGGTGACGGGCGTCGGTGCGACGTACATCCCGACCGACCCCGACGGCAACACCGTCGGTGCCGTCGCCGAGGCGCTCGACGCCCCGGCGCACATCCACATCAACAAGGGGGTTCGCCCCTCGTCGGGACTCGGGTCGTCGGCGGCCTCGGCGGCGGCGGCCGCGCTCGCGCTGAACGAACTGTACGACAGAGGGCTCACGAGAGAGGAACTGGTCCCCATCGCGGCCAAGGGTGAGGCGGTGGTCTCCGGCGAACCCCACGCCGACAACGTCGCCCCCTCGCTCCTGGGCGGCTTCACCATCGCCTCGGGCGACGGAATCACCTCGGTCGACGCCGACATCCCGCTCGTTGCCTGCCTCCCCGAGATAGCCGTCTCGACCCGCGACGCGCGGCGGGTCGTCCCCTCGACGGCCGAGATGACCGACCTCGTCGACACCGTCGGCCACGCCGCGACGCTCACCGTCGGGATGTGCCGGTCGGACCCCGAACTCGTCGGGGAGGGGATGACGGACGAGATCGTCACCCCCGCCCGGGCGGGACTCATCTCCGGGTACACCCAGGTCCGCACAGCCGCGTTCGACGCCGGCGCGACCGGCGTGACGGTCTCGGGTGCCGGCCCCTCGGTCATCGCGGCCTGCTACGACGGGGACCGCCGGGCGGTGGCGGGCGCGATGCTCGACGCGTTCGCCGACGTCGGCGTCGACGCCCGCGCCTACCAGACGCGGATCGGCCGCGGCGCTGAGGTGCTGAAGTAACAGCGACCCGGGCCCATCGTGGCTCCGATGGCCGACAGGACACGGCGACGAGAGCGCGAACCAGCCCCGTCCGGACCCAACTATTATTGAGGACAAACGTCAACTCCGACGTGGCGGGGTGGACTCCGATGCCCATCGCACCACACTATCCGTCCGACGAGCCAGCGGAAGACGAAGACTCACCGGACTTCGGCGAAATCGTCGACCGCATTCTCAACGGTGGAGACAGCCCGAACCCGGTCGTCTCCGCCACGGGTGTATAGCTCGTCGACCACATCCACGGTCCGTTTCTTTCGGTCGACCCGGGCGCGTCAGGGTCGGTCCCACTCGTAGAACCACCAGGCGATGCCGAGGAGCATCAGGCCGATTCCGAGAGTGGAAGTCGCCGGTTCGGGGATGACGAAGAGGACGAACCCGACGATGATGAGCGCGGTCGGTTCGAGTTCGTCCCAGTAGTTCGCGAGTGAGAATCCCATACGGAACGGAGTTCGACCGGGTGCGTAATGTGTCTTGTCACTCCGTTGAATGGGCGGTCGGCGCGTCGAGAGCGCAGTCGACTACGGGTAACCCGACCGAGGGCGTGAGAGCGGCCGGTCCTCAGACGCCGCGACCCTGGAGCTTCTCCTCTTCGGGCATGTCGACGTTCGACTCGCCCTTCATCCCCTTGCCGATGTTCGTCGAAATCTCCGCCAGCGCCTCGGGGTCGTCCCAGTTGGTGACCGCTTCGACGACGGCGCGGCCCATGGCCTCGGGGTTCTCCGCGCCGAAGATGCCGGAGCCGACGAAGATGCCGTCACACTCGTGGTACATCATGAGCGCCGCGTCGGCCGGGGTGGCGATACCGCCCGCGGCGAAGTTCACGACGGGCAGGCGGCCCATCTCGGCCGTCTCGTGGACGAGAGCAGCGGGTGCCTCGTGTTCGCGTGCCCACTTCTCGCGCTCGTCGTACTGCAGTCCCATGACGGAGCGGATCTGGTGTTTGATGGTCCGCTGGTGGGTGACGGCCTGGTTGACGTCGCCGGTGCCGGCCTCGCCCTTCGTGCGAATCATCGCCGCGCCCTCGTCGATGCGACGGAGCGCCTCGGGGAGGTTTCGGGCACCGCAGACGAACGGGGCGGTGAACTCGCGCTTGTCGATGTGGTACTCGTTGTCTGCGGGGGTGAGGACCTCGCTCTCGTCGACCATGTCGACCCCGAGGGCCTCGAGGATCTGTGCCTCGGTGTAGTGACCGATGCGGGCCTTCCCCATCACCGGGATGGAGACGGCGTCGATTATCTCGGACACCTTCTCCGGGTCAGGCATGCGCGAGACGCCGCCGCGCTTGCGGATGTCGGCGGGAACAGCCTCGAGCGCCATGACCGCGACGGCACCGGCTTCCTCGGCGATGCGGGCCTGTTCGGCGTTCACCACGTCCATGATGACGCCGCCCTTCTGCATCTGCGCGAAGCCACGCTTGACGAGGTCGGTTCCCCGTCGAAGCTCTTCCAGGTCGGTCTCTTCGGCCATATCGGGGGCTTGGACCGGACACACTTAAACCGTGCTTTCGGCCCCACCGGTCGGGTGAGACGTCCGAGGAGTGCAACACCACGACCCGGGGCAGACCCGGCGACCGCACGGGACCGCCATGGCTTTGTCACCCCCCTCCTTTCGATGGGTCATGGCCACGGCTCGACGTCGCCTCGTCGAACTGTTCGACGGCGACGGACTCCCCGCGCCCGCGGACCTCCCCCGGTGGCTCGCTCCCCTCCCCCGGTCGGTGGAGAACCTCGGGCTCAACCTCGTCCCGCTCGTCGTGCTCACCAACCTCGTCGGGACGGCGTTCGGCTTCTGGTACTACCGCTTTCAGTTCTCGATCGAACCGACGGTGATGTGGCCGCTCGTCCCCGACTCGCCGGTCGCGACGCTGTTCATCGCGCTCGCGTTCGGCGCGTGGTATCTCGGCCGGCCTAACGAGTATCTCAACGCGCTGGCCTTCTTCGGCTGTCTCAAACTCGGCGCGTGGACGCCGTACGTGCTCCTCGTCTTCAAGCAGGACTTCTCGTACCTCCACCCGGCGATGTACAACTTCCTCTTCTGGAGCCACCTCGCCATGGTCGTCGAGGCGTTCGTCATCCACCGGTTCTCTGCCTTCCCGGTCAAGGCGGTGCTCGTCGCTCTCGTCTGGTACGGCGTCAACGACCTCGTGGACTACTTCGTCCCCGTCGTCGGGACCCCACACCACACGCTCATTCCGGCCGAACCCATCGTCGACGGCGTCGTCCAGCACGTCTCGCCAGCGCACGAACTCGCCGCCGCCGGTGCCGTCGTGCTGACGCTCACCGCGACGTTCCTCGCGCTGTCGACACGGGTGAAACTGCTCGAAGCGGCGCGCTGAGCGGAGGCTCGGACGGCCGCGGTAACCCGTGTGTCACCTGACGTTTTAAGCCCGAACCCGCGATAAGAGACGTATGGACTTCTCACGGGTCGCCGACCTCCCGCTCACCGTCGAGTCAGTCGACATCGCCCAGCACGCGCGCGACACCTCCAGCGGCTTCCACCGGAAGTCGACGACGTTCGTCCTCTCTGGAGCGGGCGAGACGGGCCGCGGCGAGGACGTGACGTACGACACGGAAGACCACGACGCGCTCGCGGCCGCGTGGGAGTCGGCGGGGTACGACCTCGCCGGCGAGTACACCGTCGCGTCGTTCTCGGCTCGGCTCGACGACATCGACCTCTTCCCGACGAAGGCCCCCGAACGCGAGACCGCCCACCACTACCGTCGATGGGGCCTCGAATCAGCCGGACTGGACCTCGCGCTCCGACAGGCCGGCGAGAGTCTCGGCTCCGCCGTCGGCCGCGAGTACGACCCCGTGCGGTTCGTCGCGTCGACCCGGCTGGGCGAGCCGCCGTCGACGACTCGGGTGGACGCGATACTCGACCGTGTCCCCGACATCGAGTTCAAACTCGACCCCACGACGGACTGGACGCCCGACATCGTCGACGCACTCGCCGAGACGGGTGCCGTCCGAATCCTCGACATCAAGGGCCAGTACGAGGGGACCGAGGTCGACCAGGAGCCCGACGCCGACCTCTACCGGCTCGTCTTCGAGGGGTTCCCCGACGCCGTCGTCGAGGACCCGGCGCTCGTCGACGAGACCACAGCCATCGTCGAAGCGCACACGGAACGACTCTCGTGGGACCTCCCCATCACCGGTGTCGAGTCGGTCGAGTCGCTCCCGTACCCCCCGAACTGGCTGAACATCAAACCCTCGCGCTTCGGCACCGTCAAATCGCTGTTCGAGACGCTCGCGTACGCCGAGCGAGAGGGGATACAGCTGTACGGCGGCGGGCAGTTCGAACTCGACGTCGGGCGCGCGCACATCCAGGCGCTCGCCTCACTGTGCTACCCCGACGGCCCCAACGACGTCGCGCCGGGCGTCTACAACGACCCGGAGCTCCCCGAGGAGCTGCCGGCGAGTCCGCTCGAACCCCGGGCAGACGAGCCGGTCGGCCTGGACTTCTGAGCGGGCCGAACGGTCAGGTCCGGTCGGTGTGGGCGCGTACCCACAGCTCGCCGATGCGCGAGAGCCGGGTGCGGTATGACTTCCCACGCTCTTCCTGCTCGATGTACCCCTTCCCGCCGGGGCCGAGTCGGTCGACGTTGTAGATGACCTTCGACCGGAAGGAGTCGGTGTACTCCTCGTCGAGTTCCGCCGCGAGCGCCTCGGCGAGTTCCGACACCGACTCGAAGACGCCCCGCTCGCCGAGTTTGAACAGGATGACCTCCTCGAACGGCTTGACGTTCGAGAAGGAGGCGACGGGGAGTTCGACGATGTGGTTCTCACCGATGCGCTTTGCGCCGATAGTCGTCCCGCGCTCGTCGAACTCCTCGAGGAGGTTCGACGCGGCGTCGAGGCGCGCCTCGACCCGCTCGCGGGCGACGTCGACGGTGACGTCGCTCGCCTCGTCCGCGTCGTCGAGCAGTTCGGCGAGGAGGTCCCTGCCCGCGCGGAGTTCCTCGGCGAGTTCGGTCTCGAGGTACTTCTCCGGGGCCGTGTAGTAGGTGTGGATTCGCTCGCGGTCCTCCTGGCGCTCGACCATGATGGAGTGGGCGGCCGTCGCGAACGCGAAGGAGACGGGCCGCGGCATGGCGCTGACGTTCACCCACACCTCCGCGCCGGTGTCGAGTTCGGCGTTGATGAGCGCGTACGCCTGCTCGAACGCCGCGTCGTAGTCGTAGACGTCGTCGACGACGACACGCTCCGTTTCGGCACCGAGGAGGTTCTGGAAGTCCTTCTCGAGTTTCTTCGAGAGGTGACGCGAGTACTCGACGTTCGCCTCGCTCCCGACGGCCCCTTCGAGGAGGACGACGCGGTCGACGTCGAACTGGTCCCGGATGAGCGGCGCGATGAGGCGGTCGTAATCGAACCCCACCGGGACGATGTGCGTCTGCATACGTGGTACGGAGGCGTGGTAGTTATAAAAACCACCAGACTCCTGACCGTTGAACCGTACATCCACATTGGTCCGGGTCTACGCCGTCACTGGCTTCTGTCGGACGACGAGGGCGACTTCGTACCGGGATACGCGACACGAGTGCTCTCAGATTTATCTGTGTCAACAGTACAGATTAGTGTGCGTCGCCTGAAATTTCAGAAGAAGTCGGCCAGCACACGCTCGAACCAGTCAGAGAACACGATGAAGAACCTTGTCCCGTCTGTGGAGAGGTACGTGTGGTCAATCAGAGCTACCTAGCAGGCCCCGACGACGAGTTCCAGTGTCCCGACTGCGGCTCAATTGTGGGCGTTCCAGGTTCCGAAATGGACCCGCTAAAATCGCGCGCCCACTCTAACAGAGAGCTGAGCCGCCAGGGCGGTGAAACCGCAGTCACCGAAGCGGCAGAGTCGCTTCGAGCCGTTCGTTCACGAAGGCCTCCCCAGCCGATTCCGTCGTTCCCTCGTTTCACTCGGTCACTCAGTCGGCCCGCACGCGGTGTCGGCGCGGCACGGAGGCCACGCCGTCACACGCCACCGTCACCGGTCCAGCTACCGAATCCGTCTCATCCCTCCAGCGCCGTCAACACGTCGTCAGTCGTCGCCACGTCGGCGAACTCCCCCGAGAGGTGTGCCAGCGCCGTCCGGTGTACCAGGTCGGCGTCGAACGTCTCGCCGTCGAGTTCACGCTCGTGGGTCGCCGTCGCGTCGCTCACCACCACGGGCGAGAAGCCCAGGTTCTCGGCCATCCGCGTCGTCGTCGAGATACAGTGGTCGGTCGTGAGACCGACGACGACGACGCTCTCGTGGCCGTGCGCTCGGAGCCACTGTTCTAGTTCGGTCCCGACGAAGGCGCTGTTGACCCGCTTGACGAACGTCTGCTCGCCCGCGCGGGGTTCGAGGTCGGGTTTCCACGCGAAGCCGGGGGAATCACCACGCAGGGGGGAGTTCTCCTCGGTCGAGTCGTGGCGCACGTGGACGACCGGCAGTTCCGCCGAGCGCCACGCGTCGAGCAACCGAGCGGTCTGGGCCTCCGCGTCGGGGTTGTTCCGCTCCCCCCAGCGGGGGTCGTCGAAGCCCGTCTGGAGGTCGACGAGGAGCAGAACGGGGGCGGCGGGAAGCGAGAGCGACATCGTCAGTCCGCCGCCGTCTCGGGTCCCGCGTCGAGCGGCGTCGAGACGGCCTTCGGATGCTCGCGGGAGATGGTGAGCGGGCACTCGTCGGGGAACTGTTCGTCGTTCGCCGAGAGCATGTACTGGACCCACTCGCGGTCGCCCTCGACGCCCCAGTCGCCGAGGTCGGCGTGGGGGCAGACGCCGTCGTAGTCGGAGAGGCGACCCTGGATGACGTCGCGGGCGCGCTGTCCCGCGTCCGTGTCGTGGGTAATCCCGTCGAACAACTGCCGGGGCTGGAACGTGATTTCGAGCCCCACGGGGCAGTACCGGCTCTTGCGCTCGCCGTAGAAGGGCGCACGACAGGTCGGGAACATCGGTTCGCCGCCGAAGCAGAACTCCCAGTGTGGGTCGTCGGGGTCGGTCGGGATGTCGTCGGGCCACGGCTCGGGGTCGTGGACGTGGAGGAACTGCAGGACGTGCCAGAGGCGTTCGTGATATTCGGACTCGGTCTCGGCCGCGTCGGGCTTGAAGAAGACGACGAACGAGGCGCTCGGCGCGTGGTCGTCGTAGGTCGCGAGATACTCGAGGAGGGTGTCGCGGAAGGCGAGCAGCGCGTCCTTGTCGGTGACCGACTCCACCGCCGAGTAGAGCGGCCACCCCTTCTCGACGGATTCGACGCCGAAGAAACAGGGAAAGGGGGAACCGTTTCGCTCCCCGAGGAGGCCGTCGCGGAACGAGGTCCAGTGGGCGGCGACCCAGTCGGGCGCGTCGCCGGCCTCGACGCGTGCCGCGAGCGTCTCCTGGTCGAGCAGTCCCGAGAAGCCCGATTCGTTCATACCCGGTGTTGGGCGCGACGGACAAAGCCCCTTCGAACCGCTAGCCCGTCGGGCAGGTCAGGGGCCGGTGTAGACGCGTTCTGGCGCGATTTTGAGGATGACGCGTTCGGACTGGATGGGGTTCGGATACTCGTCTTCGCCCATGTATCGCTTGGCGAGAGCGTCGATGTGGTCGCGTGCGCCGTCGGTCGTGACCTCGTCCACGTCGCCGAACACCGAGAGGAAGCGATAGGGGTTGTCGGGGTCGACCATGCTGACCCCCACCTTGGGGTTGGCCTCGACGTTCTTCGTCTTGCGGCGCTCGCGTTCGGTGTTGATCAGGAGGTGACCCGTCTCGGCGTCGTAGTCGACCCAGACGGGGGTGACGTGCGGGTAACCCATCGGCGTCATCGTCGCGAAGTGCGCGAACGTGGCCTTCTCGAAGAGGTCGTGGACGTCATCGGGTAGCTGCGCCATGTGAAATAAACTCGTGGTGACATTTTCTATAGTAGACTTTGAAAGAATCCACTCACTCGATTGCCAGGGCCTATTGTGAACCCGTTGGGACGGCCAGAGCGACGCAATCGGCTGCGAAGAGTTTCAAAGTCTACTGTAGCTACCGGCGAGAACGGGTGTTCGTCGGGTGGCGACTCAGTCGGCCTGGAGCGCGTCGCTGTCAGTGAACCGCGCGGCCTTCTCTTCCGGGGCGGCCGTCGTCACGAGCGAGACGCCGACGGTCAGGACGAGCGAGAGCGCCATCCCGTAGAGGGCGTAGTCCCACCCGAGATACGTCGCGGGGAGCGAGCCGAAGACGTGTGCGAGGTAGAACGCCTGCGAGCCGAGGATACCCGCGATCATCCCCAACCGGGTGGTCCGCGCCCAGTAGAGCGCGACCATCACCGGGAGCGCGAGCTGGGCGTAGCCGCCGAAGGCGGTGTCGCCGATGCTGACGAGGAGGTCAAAGCCGCCCCCGCCGGCCCCACCGGCGACGAACAGCGACGCGACGAACGAGAGTACGGCGAAGGCGACGACGCCGAGTCGGGCCACCCACCCCTCCTTCGTCTCCGAGGCGTCGGGGTTCAAAAGTGGGCGGTAGAGGTCCCGGGTCAGGTACGACGACCCCGAGAGGAGCATCGAATCCGACGAGGACATCATCGCGGCCATCGCCCCGGCGATGACGAGCGCGGCGAACCACGCGGGCGTGTACTCGTTCAGGAGGGCCGGGATGACGTTCCCACCCTCCGGCACCGCGACCCCGAGGCCGGCAGCCCACGACCCGAGCAGGAAGGCGGGGACGAAGAGGAGAAGAACGAGCACGGGCCACAGCGCGAACGAGCGCTTCAGCACGCGGTCGTCCCTTGCGACGAAGAACCGCTGGTTGATCTGCGGGAACATCGTGACGCCGAACGCGATGGTGACGGCGCTCGCGATCATCCACTGGACGGAGTACAGTCCCCCGCCCAGCGCGACGAAGTCGGGCTTCTCGGTCGCCAGTTGCGCTCCGACGGCCGAGAGGCCGCCAGCACCGGTGACGACCCACGCCGCAGCGACCCAGACGACGCCGAGCATGAACACGCCCTGGAGGGTGTCGGTCCACGCGACGCCTCGGAGGCCGGCGACGACCACGTAGAGTATCATGAACACCGTGATGAGCGCCGCGCCGGCCCAGTAGGGGACGGCACCGTCGGTGAGGCCGACGAGCGCCTGCCCGCCGCCGACCTGCTGAAGCATCACGTACGGGAAGAGCCAGAAGAGCGAGACGCCGGCGACCAGGGCACGGAGCGTCGTCGAGCCGAAGCGGTCGCCGAGCATCTCGCCGAGGGTAACGTAGCCGAACGTTCGGCCGACGAGCCACTGCTTGTAGCCGACGACGTACCAGAGGATGGCGAAGAGGATGCCGTCCATGAGTCCCATCACGAGAATCCACTCGGGGCCGGCACCGTAGGCGAGGTTCGGGCCGCCGAAGAAGGTGAACGCGGAGAGCAGCGTCGCGAACGTGGTGAAGAGCAGGACGACGGTCCCCATCGACCGCGAGGCGAGGTAGTAGTCCTCGGCCTCGTTACTCGTCAGTCGGTACGCGAGGAGGCCGATACCCAGCGCGAGGACGAGATACGCCCCGACGATGCCGAGCGAGAGGCCGAGGTCAGCCATGTCGCACCCCCATCCCGCGGTCCCACGCCCCACGGGTGAACAGCGCGAAGGTGCACGCGGCGAGGGCCATCCAGCCGATGTGCCACCACAGCCACACGGGAAGCCCGGCGACGACAGTCGCATCGCCCCACAGGAACCACGGAATCGCTCCGACCACGAGGAGCGCGAAGACCGGTATCCAGAGGTAATCCGTTCTCGGTCGGCTCATACAGAGCAGATAATCGTCAGTTGCACCTAAAGGTTGTTGTTTCTAATTCGGTGTGGAGTATTGAAGAAAGATTTTCTTCACACTATCCGGTTGAGCGAATTGGGAGATTCATAGGGTGCGAGACACCTGAAAGACGTGGAGAGACGAGGAAAGGGGCGAGACGAGGGTGTGAGCGGCCCGACGGTGGAGGAACGACGAGAACCGTCGCTTTTTGTCGGCGGTGAGAAACCCACCCGCATGCAGTATGCGACACAGCTCTACACCCTCCGGTCGCTCCCCCTGACAGAACGCTGTCGGCCGGTCGCCGACGCGGGCTTCGAGGGTGTCGAACCCGTCGGTCTGTCCGAGCGTTCGACCGACTGCGCGGCACTCGGCCTCGGCGTCCCGGCGGTCCACGTCGGCGTCGGAGTGATCGACGCGGACCCCGGCGGCGTCGTCGAACAGGTGCAGGCCGTCGGGACGGACACCGTCGTCGTCCCCATCGTCGACGAGGCAGCGTTCGCGCCGACGGCGGTCGAGGGGACCGCCGCGCGACTCGACGCGCTCGCCGGCAGGGTCGAAGCAGCCGGCGGGCGGCTGCTGTACCACAACCACGAGTTCGAGTTCGGTAGCATCGAGGAGAGCGAAGAGACGCCGTTCGAACGGGTCGTCGCCGCCACGACGCGGCTGGGCTTCGAACTCGACGTCGGCTGGGCGACGGCCGCTGGCGCGGACCCGGTGTCGCTCCTCGAGCGGTTCGGCGCGCGCATCCCTCTGGTCCACCTGAAGGACGTCCGCGTCGAGAGCGACGCCCCGCGTGGGGGCGTCCCCGTCGACCTCGGCGCCGGAGACGTCGACCTCGCGGGAGTGCTGGCGGCCGCCGCGGAAGCGGACGTCGAGTGGGTCGTGTTCGAGCACGACGACCCCGCGGAACCGGTCAGGACAGTGCGTGAAGCGGCGGTGTGGCTCGAACGGGAGCCGTCAGAAGCACGATAGGTATTTCCACGCTGAGCGGCTAGTATTCAGTCAGCCGTGGAACCGACCGCGGCCTCGTCACCATCACCATCATCGCCTCCACCCGGAGGCAGCTTCACCACGCGACAGTAGCCATGGACGACACAGCCAAATATCTCATTCACGCGGCCATCACGACCGACGGCATCGTCGAGCGGAGCGACGTCGTCGGTGCCATCTTCGGACAGACAGAGGGACTGCTCGGCGACGAACTCGACCTCAGGGACCTCCAGCAAGCGTCGAAGGTCGGGCGAATCGACGTCGAAATCGAGAGCGAGGGGGGCCAGTCGTTCGGCCACGTCACCATCGCCACGAGCCTCGACCGCGTCGAGACGTCGATTCTCGCCGCCTCCCTCGAGACGATCACCAGAGTCGGCCCCTGCCGGTCGGAGGTCCGCGTCACCGACATCGAAGACGTCCGCGAGGCCAAGCGCCGGGAGGTCGTCGAGCGGGCGAAAGAGCTCCTCGCCGAGTCGTTCAGCGAGAGTATCATGACCTCCACGGAGATACTCGACGAGGTCCGCGAGAGCGTCCGCGTCGAGGACATCACCGAGTACGAGGGGTTACCCGCCGGTCCCAACGTCGTCGACTCCGACGCCATCGTCGTCGTCGAGGGACGGTCGGACGTCCTCACGCTGCTCAAGTACGGCATCAAGAACGCCATCGCCGTCGAGGGAACGAACGTCCCCGACGCCGTGGCGGACCTCACCCAGCACCGGACGGTCACCGCCTTCCTCGACGGCGACCGCGGCGGCGAACTCATCCTGCGGGAACTCGTGCAGGTCGGCAACGTCGACTACGTCGCGTTCGCCCCGAGCGCGAAGTCCGTCGAGGACCTCGACCGCACGGCGGTCATGTCGGCGCTCCGTGACAAGGTCCCGTACGAGACGTTCGCGACGGGCGGTGAGGACGGCGCGGACGCGGTCATCGATGCGCTCTCGGGCGGCGACGCGGCCGAATCGGAACCGACCGACGGGGATGCGGCCGACACCGAGCCGACGGCGGACGGCGACACCGAGAGCGACCACGCCGGCGACTCCGGCTCCGAGACCGACGACGCGTCGGCACCGACGGTCGCCGAGACCGATGGGGCCGGGGCGGTCGTCACGTCGGGCGCGGAGGGACGGACGGCTCCGACTGTCGCCTCCGATTCCGTCGACGAGACCGACGCGGAGCGGGGAAGCGAGGAGGACGCCGACGCTGACACGGACACTGACGCCGACGCAGGGGAACCGGACGCCGACACGACCGACGCCCCTGCCGGCGCGGCCGACGGCGAGCGGGCGGTCGGAGGCGACGAGGATGTCGGGACGCTCCGTGGCGTCGCGCGCGACGTCATCGCGGCGGAGACCGACCAGGCGTGCCTGACAGACGACGCGTTCCGCGTGGTCACGTCGGGACCGGCCGGGGAGGCGTTCGACCTCCTCAAGGACGCCGAGCAGCCCCCCTACGCGGTGTTCGTCGACGGCGAGGTGACACAGCGGCTCCTCGACGTGGCCGCCCAGCGCGGCACCGAGCACGTCGTCGGGCGCTCGCTCGGCGAGTTCGTCAAGCGGCCGGTGAGCGTCCGCATCCGGACCGCAGAGCAGCTACTCGGGGCGCGGCCGGCGGGCGAGTAAGAGCCCGGGCCCGTCGTCGAAGAAGCTCGGAAGCGTCCGCGACACCTCGAACCCGAACCGGTCGTAGAGCGCCCGCGCCGCCTCGTTGGCCGGCGCGACGGTGAGCGTCACCGTCGCCGTCGGGTGCGTGGAGAGGACCGTCGCGAGGAGTGCCGAGGCGTGGCCGTTCCGTCTGGCTCCGGGCGCGACCACGAGTTCGGCGACGTGTGTCGTCGGCGTACCGTCTTCGGGTGCGTCGGCCGCGGTGCCGCTCGCGACCGGGACACCGCCGTCGCCGGTGACGGCGAGCAGGTAGCCAACCGGTGTGTCCACGTCGTCGACGGCGACGAGGCACTCGCCGAACGTCCCGGCGAGGGACGCGCCGAGGAGCGCCGGTGCGGGCTGGTCGAGGTGCTGCTGGAGTCGGCGGAGCGTGGACTCGTCGTCGGGGCGAGCAGGCCGGACGGCCGGAGCGGTCGGTGGTGCCATCGAGGGTCAGACGAGGGCCGCGAGCGCGATACCACCGCTGACGAGCGCGCCGGAGAGCGTCGCGAGGAGGTTGACGGCCTCGTTGCCGATGCGGTCGCCCTCCAGCGTCGCGCCGAGGAGACTATCGACGGTCATGCCCGCGACGCCCCCGACGACCACGGTCCCGGCGGCGAGCGGGGCCGCGCCCGAGAGCGGCATGAGCACGAGTGCGAGGCCGGCGACGAGCGCCGCACCGACGACCCCGGCCACCTCACCCTGCCAGGTGACTGCGCCGTCGGTCCCCGGCGGGACCGGCTGGAAGGTCGTGATGAGCCGCGGGCTGTCGTACAGGCCACCGATCTCCGAGGAGAGCGTATCGCTCATCGCGGCCGCGATGGAGCCGGCGAAGGCGAAGCCGAACGCGGTGTCGGCCGGGACGGGCAGCGAGAGCTGCGCGGAGGCGGCGAAGCCGACGACGGCGACGAACGCGACGGCGGCGTTCCCGAGGACGTTCGAAGACCCGCGCGCGCCCTCGTTGTCCTCGGCGACGCCGCGGTCGAGTTTCTCGTCGTAGCGGAACTTCGTCGAGAGCCCGCCGACAGAGAAGAACGCGATGAGGACGACGAACCAGCCGAAACTCCCGAGTACGATGGTGAGGAGGCCGAGGAGGACACCGGTGAGCATCCCCGTCACCGAAGCAGTGCCGAGCGCGTAGGAGGCGTACCCGAGCGCGACGGTCACGGCGAGCGCGACGGCGATTTCCAGGGGGTCGACGCTCACGACGAGCGCGTCGAAGACCCACACGAGCAGCCCCGTCGACAGGAGCACGACCGGGTCGTCGCGCTCGTACAGCACCGAGCGGACGAGTGCCGCGACGAGCGTCCCGCAGGCGGCGACGAAGACGAAGCCCGGCGTCGACGCGACGAGCGCCGGGAGCGTGGCCGCGCCGGCCACGACGGCGACGAGCCCCTGGCCGACGACGGCCGCGGGGAAACCGAGCGCGGCGAAGCCGGCCACGGTGGCGAACGGACCGTCCCGCCGGGTGCTGGCGAGCTGTCCGCCCAGGTTGCCGTAGGTGATGCCGACGACGGTCGCGACGAAGACCGTCAGCGGCATCGAGTCGCGGGGGACCGTCGCGAGGAGCGCGAGGCCCGTCGCAGCGAGCGAGACGCTCGCGAGCCCGTTGAGTCGGCCGTCCTCGCGGTCGCCGGGCCGAGCGAAGAGTTCGAACAGCGGCCCGTCGGTGATGACGAAGGCGGCGAGGAGCGCGATGGCCGCGAACGGGGCGGCGGCGGCGACGCCGAGCGCGGGCGCTGCGAGCGAGAGCGTGCCCACGGCGGCGAAGCCGCCTGCCCGCCGGAGCGTCGAAGTCACACCGCTTGCTTCCCCGGACGCACACTTAACGGTCCCGACACCGATTCGACGGACTGAACGCCGACGGGACTGGCCCCTCGAGAGCGATGGAGGAACGGCGAGCAGCGCGAGCGGGACGCCGTCGAGAGAGTGAGCGAAGCGACCGAACCCGACGGGGTTTAGTTGGCGGGTGAAGACCACCACACGTGGGCCTGTACGACCGGTACCTCGCCGTCCGCCACCGGCTCCACCCCGAGGAGCCCCCGAAACACGTCGCCGTCATCATCACCGAGCGTGACCTCCTCGAACAGGGCGCGTACGCGACGCTGGAGGAGTTCCTCTCGTGGGCGTTCGAGTACGGTGCCGAGCGGGTCACCATCTCGGTGAGCGTCCTCGACGAGGCCGTGGTCCCGACCCTGGAGCGCGAACTGCTCGAGGTCGACGCGCCGCGGCCCCTGGCGGTGCGTCAGCCCGGCGACACCGAGCCCGCGACGGAACCCATCCAGGTGAGCGTCGGGCTCGGGGGGAAACACGAGTTCGCCGAGGCGGTCCGGGCGCTCGCCGAGACGGTCGAGGGCCACGACGTCGACCCGGCGATGATCGACGAGGTCGACGAGACAGACATCGAGGACCGCCTCGTCTTCCGCGACGAGCCCGACCTCGTCATCAAGACCGGAGCCGAGCGGCTCTCGGACTTCATGATCTGGCAGTCCGTCTACGCGGAGCTGTACTTCACCGACGTCAACTGGCGCGACTTCCGTCGACGGGACTACCTCCGGGCGGTGCTGGACTACCAGAACCGGAACCGACGGTTCGGTCGGTGAGCGTCAGCGAGCCGTCCGAGCGGCGAACGGCGAGCGGTGGCGAGCCGTTCGGACGTTCGGACGACAGCGACTGGGTGGTGAGCATCCCCCGGCGGTTCGACACGCTCAGTCCGCGGTGGCCGGCTCCTCACCCTGGCGTTCGAGTTCGTCGGTGAGTTCGCGGGCGGCGGCCGACGAGAGCTGGCCGCGCAGCCGGGCCGAGACCGTCCGCGCTTCCGCCAGTTCGGTCTCGGCGACGGCACGGACCAGCGCCACCGCGCGTTCGGTCCGGGTGTGACGCCACGAGTCCTCGCGCGACTCGTACGTTCGGATGGCACGCAGGAAGTCCGCCTTCGAGAACTCCGGCCAGTAGGGGGCACAGAAGAACACGGCGGCCTCGTTACCGTTGGCGTGCCACGGGAGGAAGTTCGAGGTGCGCTCGTCCCCGCCCGTCCGGATGATGAGGTCGACGTCTCGGACCGGTTGACCCGCGAGGCGAGCGTCGATGGCGTCGACGTCGACGTCGCTCGCGGCGAGGTCGCCAGCGGCGACGTCGCGGAGGACGTCGCGAGCCGCACCGAGGAGTTCGGCGCGGCCACCGTACGCGAGCGCGACGTTCAGGCTGAACGCGTCGTACTCACTCGTGCGCGCTTCGGCGTAGTCGACCGCCTCGCGGAGGCGGTCGGGAAGTCGTTCGATCTCGCCGACGGCGCGGATGCGCATCCCGTTGTCGTGGACGCGGTCGGCGTCGGCCAGTTCGTACAGTTTCGACTCGATGAGGTCGAACAGCGGCTCGCGCTCCTCGGGAGGGCGCGAGAAGTTCTCGGTCGAGAAGGCGTAGATGGTCAGCTCCTCGATGCCGAGTTCGTGACACCAGTCGAGCACCTGCTCCGTGGTCTCGGCACCGGCGCGGTGCCCGTCGGGGGCGTCGTCACCCTGTCGTCGCGCGTAGCGACGGTTCCCGTCCTGGATGATGGCGACGTGGGTGGGTCCGTCCTCGATGGCCCGGTCGAGATGGCGGATGTACGCCTGCCGTATCTGTTCGCGGACCCAGCGCAACATACAGCAAGATACTCGTGGCCGTTGGTATGTGTCTTGTGTTCGGGTGCGTTCCCAGGCAGGGGCGCTGCGGGTGCGCGACGGCTATCGTCACCAGTAAATGTACGTCGCTCCGAGTCGGGCGTATGACCGACGTCTACGACGAGGACCTCTACCGACGGACGAAGGCGCTCATCGAACCCGGCGACATCGACCTCGTCGGCCTCATCGTCCACACCGACCTGAGCGGGCAGGAAGACCTCGAGATGCACGAACTCACCGTCGGCCTCAACGAGGTCATCGCCGAGCACGCCGGGAAGGGCGAGTCGTACATCTACGCCGGGAACGACAACACGGACTTCGCCTCGAACCAGTTCCAGGGCCTCACCCTGGCGGACGACGCGTTCGTCTGGGAGTGCCAACAGCTCTTGCGACAGGGGACGTTCGACCTCGTCTTCTACTACGAGGCTGACGTCGACCAGGACGCGCTCGTCGCGGACGTCGAGGCGCTCGGCCACGTCGACCGTGCGTCGACCGTGTGGGCCGACGAGTAACGATTTCCAGTCGGTGAGAATCGGGACGAGACGCTTAACTGCCCCTCGCCCTGAGGGTCGTATATGAAGACGGTGGACGCGGAGTTGACGCCGCTCGACCGCGCGATCGTGAACGCCTTCCAGGGGGGGTTCCCCGTGGTGGAGCGGCCCTTCGGGCCGGCCGCCGAGGCGCTCTGCGAGCGCGGGGTCGAGGTCGACGCCGACGGGTTGGTCGAACGCGTTCGACACCTCGACGAGACGGGTGTCCTCTCCAGGTTCGGCCCGCTCGTCAACGCCGAAGCCATCGGGGGTACCGCGACGCTCGTCGCGATGCACGCGCCGCCCGAGCGCTTCGACGAGGTGGCGGAGCAGGTGAACAGTCACCGTGAGGTCGCCCACAACTACGAGCGCGAGCATCCGCACCTGAACATGTGGTTCGTGGTGAGCGTCGCCGACTCGGAGGCGGTCGGGGCGGTGCTCGACGCCATCGAGGAGGAGACGGGGCAGCCGACGTACAACATGCCGAAAGAGCGGGAGTTCCGCGTCGAGGCGAAGTTCCTCGTCGACGGGCCGGTCTCGGAGGGCGACGTCGACCTCTCGGCCCTCGGCCCGGCCGTCGACCCCGAGGGGCGAGCGACGCTCACGCCCGACGAGCGCGACCTCGTCCTGGAGGTCCAGGGCGGCCTGCCGGTGACGGCGACGCCGTACCGCGACATCGCCGAGCGGCTGGACGTCGAGACCGAGTGGGTCCTCGCCACGCTGAAACGGTTCGTCGCGGAGGGGAAGATTCGGCGGGTCGGCGTCGTTCCGAACCACTACGCGCTCGGGTACACCGAGAACGGGATGACCGTCTGGAACGTCCCGGACGAACTGGTCGAGGAGGTCGGTCCCGCCGTCGCCGCACTGGAGTTCGTCACCCACTGTTACCGGCGACCGCGCCACGAGGGAGTCTGGCCGTACAACTTCTTCGCGATGACGCACGGCCGCTCCGAGGCGGAGTCGGAGCGACGGGTCGAGGAGGTTCGTGAGACGATGGAGTCGTACTGGGACGTCGACGACGACGACTGGGACACGCTCTTTTCGACGCGCATCCTGAAGAAGACGGGCATCCGTCTCGACGAGCGCGCCGACGCGAACACGAGCCGGACGTCCGAGTCCGAGTCCGAGTCCGAGTCCGAGTCCGAGTCCGAGTCCGAGTCCGAGTCCGAGTCCGAGTCCGAGTCCGAGTCCGAGTCCGAGTCCGGGTCAGAGACCGAATCGGCCACCGACGCCGTCTGAGCCGAGATGATTCCACTCGTCCACGACTTCACCGACCAGACCGTTCTCGTCTTCGGTGGCGGGACCGTCGGGGAGCGCAAGGCGCGACGGTTCGCCGCGGAGGCGCGCGTCGTCGTCGTGAGCCCCGAGTTCACGGACGCGCTCGCTGACACGACCACCGTGCGGGAGGCGACACACGAGACGTGGCGACCGTCCGGTGAGGGCCCGGGCATCGAACTCGTCCGCGACGCCCCGACCGCCGACACCGTCTCCGGGTGGGTCGACAGGGTCGACCCGACGCTCGTGGTCGCCGCGACCGACATCGAGGCAGTGAACGAGGCTGCCGCCGCCGCCGCACAGTCTCGACAGGTCCTCGTCAACCGCACGGACCGGGCCGGCGGGCGCGACGCGGGAAGCGTCGTCGTCCCCGCGACGGTCGACGACGGGTCGGTCTCCGTCGCCGTCACGACGGGCGGAGCCAGTCCCGCGCTCTCGAAGTACCTCCGTGAGCGCCTCGAAGCCGACCTCGCGGGAGCGGGCGCGATGGCGGACCTGACGCGAGACCTGCGGACCGACCTCAAGACGCGCGACCTCACCCCCGGTGAACGCCGGGCGGCGATGCGTCGCGTCGTCCGGTCGTCACGCGTTTGGAAGGCTTTACGTACGGGCACGACGAACGCTCGAAAAGTAGCAGAGGACGTGATTCGAATCGAAACCACGAACCCCTCCGAACGGGAGCGCGAGGACTCATGAGCGGGAGCCGAAGCGTCATCACCGGTGTGAGCGTCTCGCACGTCGACGCGAGCGTCGACGAGATCGAACGCGTCAGCGGTGACTCCGAGCGCGAGATGGTCCGCGACCTCCTCACTCGCGAGGGCGTCGACGAAGCGTTCGCGCTGCGGACGTGCAACCGCGCCGAGGCGTACATCGTCAGCGACGACGCGGCGGTCGGTCGGCGTGCCCTGCGTGACTTCGCCCCCGACGTTCGCGACGGGGCGGTCACCGACCTCGACCACGAGGCAGCCATCAGACATCTGATGCGGGTCGCGACCGGGCTGGAGTCGCTCGTCGTCGGCGAGGACCAGATCCTCGGTCAGTTCAGAACCGCTATCGAGGAAGCGCGCTCCGTCGGCGGCATCGGGCCGATGCTCGACGAGGCGCTGACGAAGGCGCTCCACGTCGGCGAGCGTGCCCGCACCGAGACCGCCATCAACGAGGGCGTCGTCTCGCTCGGCTCCGCGGCGGTTCGACTCGCAGAGCGCCACCTCGACCTCACGGAGTCGACGGCGGTCGTCGTCGGCGCGGGGGAGATGGGCCTGTTGACGGCACGGGCGCTCGACGCGGCCGGTATCGGCCGTCTCCTCGTCGTGAACCGGACGGTGCCGCACGCCGAACACGTCGCCAGAGACGTGACGTGTGAGGCGAGTGCGGTCGCACTCGACGCTCTGCCCGCCGCGGTCGGCGCGGCCGAACTCGTCGTGAGCGCGACAGCCAGCCCCGACTACGTTCTCGACGACGCGACGCTCTCTGGGGCGGGCGAGACGCTTCTCATCGACATCGCACAGCCGCGGGACATCGACCCGGCGGTCGCCTCGCTGGCCGCGGTGACCGTCCACGACATCGACGCGCTGGAGTCGGTCACCGAAGAGACCCACGACAAGCGCCAGGCAGCGGCCGAACGCGTCGAGGAGATGATCGACGACGAGTTCACCCACCTGATGGAGCGGTTCAAGCGGGCCCGCGCGGACGAAGCCATCGGCGCGATGTACGAGAGCGCCGAACGGGTGAAACAGCGCGAGGTCGAGACTGCGCTTCGAAAGCTGGAGTCACAGGGTGAGCTCACCGACGACCAGCGCGAGACCGTCGGCGCGCTCGCCGACACCATCGTCAACCAGTTGCTCGCTGCGCCGACGAAGAGTCTCAGGGAAGCCGCCGCCGAGGACGACTGGACCACCATCCAGACGGCGATGCAGCTGTTCGACCCCGAGTTCGGCGGCGAGCGGCCGACGCTGCCGGCCGGCGAGATGCCGGACGGCGTCGCCGAGGACGCCGACGTCCCGCCGCACGTCGTCGACCGCCTGAGTGACGACTAGCGGAGACCGAACAGTTAACCCGGACGGCGACGACCCACCGGTATGGCTGAACTGCTCTCCGACGACGAGGTCGACGAGCGCCTCCCCGAGGGCTGGGTGCGGGACGACGACGAGATCTCCCGGACGTACGAGTTCGACGACTACCTCGCCGGCGTCTCGTTCGCGATGCACGTCGGGGAGGTCGCCGAAGAGGAGTTCCACCACCCCGAAATCGTCATCGGATACAAGACCGTCGAGGTCCGGCTGACGAGCCACGAGGAGGGCGGCATCACGGACAAGGACATCCGCCTGGCGAACCTGTTCGACGACGAGCGGTAGCGTGGGCCGAACACGTTGGACGGACGAAGCGTGCTACGTGTTCCGCGTGCGGTTCCGGCTGGACGCACCCGGAGTCGAGACCGAACCCGAGACGTTCGAGACCGTGGTCCGGTACCCCGCCGCCGAACCGGGCGACGACGAGGGACGGTGGCGGTTCTTCGAGGAGTGGCTCTGGCGCGGCGAACTGACCGACGCGGCGAGATTCCGAGAGGTGATGGAGACGTGGCTCTCGGTGCCGGTCGACCGTGTCTCGTTCAGCGAACTCGTGGTGAGCGAGGCCTACCTGGAGGCGTGGACGGACGCCGTCGCCGCGGAACTCGACCGGTACAACGCGGATTCGGTGCGTGAGGTCCGACACAACCACCTCGGGTCGTCGATTCGCGTGCGGGGCCGGGACTAACGACTCGACGGGGACGCGACGTGCGGTCTGTTCTCGCGCGCGAGAGCCGGGGCACAAACGACTTAGCGTCTCGTCTCCTCTCTCCGCACTGATGGTAGTCGGCGCGTACGACGTCTGGCTGTTCGACCTGGACGGGACGATCGTCGACGCCGAGTGGTCGTACACGCGCGACGTGTTCGAGCGCGTCGGTGCCCGCCTGGGTAGAGCGTTCACAGACCACGAGGCGGAGATCATCTGGCACGGCCTCAACGGCGCACGGGACCCCCAACTTCGAGCATGGGGCATCGACCCCGCCGAGTTCTGGCCCGTCTTCCACGACGAGGAGGACCCGCTCGCTCGCGCGGAGGCGACCTACCTCCACGACGACGCCGCTGCGCTCGTCCGCGACGTCCAGCGCGCGGGCCAGCCCATCGGCCTCGTGACCCACTGTCAGGAGTTCCTCGCTCGGCCCGTCCTCGAGCACCTCGACATCGGCGACTGGTTCGACGCCGTCCTCTGTTGTACCTCGGAGGTCGGCTGGAAGCCCGACCCCGCGCCGATCGAGTACACGCTGTCACAGCTCGACGTGCCTGCACGGGCGCGAGGGGTGCTCGCCGGCGACGGTGCGAGCGATATCGGCGCGGCGTGGAACGCCGGCCTCGACGGGATTCACGTCGAGCGACACCCGCCGGAGCGGCGTGGCCACTGCGTGCTCGCGGACCACCGCGTGTCGTCGTTCGACGAACTCAATCGGACGTGAGCGGGCGACTGGCGACGACGCCCGCGTCGGTGACGACGACCTCGTGTGTGTCGAGACGGAGTCGAATCTGCACGGAGCGGTCGCCGTTCTGTGAGGAGAAGATGCTGGCGAGCGCCTCGGCGTCGAACAGTTCGACCAGGGGTCGCTCGTCGGCCCGGTCGCCGAGGACGTCGACGAGGGTCACGAGGAGGTCGTCGACGGAGGTGGGGTCACAGCGGGCGAGTTCCGTCCACCCGTCGGCCGTGGTCTCGCTGGGGTCACCGGCCGGGTCGTCACGCGCCCGCGGCGTGTCCGCTCTCTCGGGTGCGTGCCGGAACTGCGCCGTGCCCAGTCGGTCGTCGGAGTCGACGACGCGTTCGACGCGAGTGACGAGGTCACGGACCGGAGTGTCCGTGCGCTTTTGGACGTACTCGGTGACGCCGGCCCGCGTGATGACGGGAGCGGCGTCGGTGAACTCCCGCCCGGTGTAGAGGACGATGGGGAGGTCGGGATACGCGTTCCGCGCGGCCTCGACGAACGGAGTGCCGTCCGCCAGTTCGACCGAATCCGAGACGACGGCGTCGACCTGCTCCACGCGGAGGGTCGCGAGCGCCTCGTCCGCGTCGGACCGGGTGATGAGCTCCACCGTCGGGAGCGCACGCTCGAACGACGACCGAGACAGTTCGAGGCACGCCTCGTCGTCGTCGACGTGAAGGATTACTGGCGACCTATCCATAATATTAGGGACGAATCGGTTCGAGATAAATTACCGAGGTTGCTGTTTGTGGGCGTACACATCATCTGTCAGTGTGTCTTCGCTATTCGCAGGGAGTACACAGCACGTGAACATAAGTGTACAGTAGTCAACTCGGCGTCAGGTGACGGGTAAGGAGACAGCCTGCAACAGCGCCGGTTCGCGGTCGTGCGGTCCCGTCCGCGTCAGGACCGAATCGCGATGTTCCCGTCGCCGGAGACGGCCAGGTCGAGTCCGTGGTAGGAGAAGTGGACCTCGAGCTGGCCGCCGTCAGCGCTCCCGCGGACGGGGCCGAAGAGCGACTCGAGCGCGTCGGGGTCGATGGTGTCGTACAGCGGGTCGAACTCGTCGACGTCTTCGTCGACGGCCGTCTCGACGGCGTGCACGATAGAGACGCCGAGTTCGGTGGGTGAGGAGAAGTCGTGGCGACCGATGAGGCGCCGGTTCGCGGCCGTCTCCTTCGTCGTGTCGTCGGTGAGGCGGAGGACGTGCTTGAGGACGGATTTGTAGTCGGAGACGTCCGCCTTCCGGACGTACTCGGCGACGTCCGCCGCGACGGCGTCGGAGGCGACTTCCCGCCACTCTTTGGCGGTGAAGAGGACGATCGGCGCGTCCGTCTCACGGCTCGCGGCCTCGACGAACGAGTGGCCGTCGGGCATGCGGACGGAGTCGGAGACGACGCAGTCGACGTCGCGGCTCGAGAGCACGTCCATACCCGCCGGGCCGCTTCCCGCCGTGACGACCGAGACCCGCGAGTCCTGCCGCTCGAACAGCTTCGTCGAGAGGTCTAAGACATCGGGCTCGTCGTCGACGTGAAGCACGGAGATGGGTGCAGGCATATCCGCCGAGAAGCAGACGAGCCACATAAACGAGGCGGTCAAAGTATCAGAATTGATTCTCGACGGGAGAGACACGTCGGGACGACGGTCGCGGCTGGGAGGCGCGGGTGACAGGTGAGATGGGCGAGCGGTCGCCGACGGGCCAGGGTGACGAGGTCAGACCACGTCGTAGCCGGGGAGGAGCGCCCGGTCGTCCGCGCTGTCGGCGAGCGCGTCGACGAGTTCGCCGACGGCCGGTTTGTCGGCGCGGCCGGGGGCCGCGAGAAGGGCCACCCGTTCGTAACCGAGGGAGACGAAGTCGAGTCCGAGCGTCTCCGCCGTCGCGCGGAGGCCGAGTCCGGCGTCGGCCTTCCCCGAGCGGACGGCACGGGCGGGGCTCTCGTGGGCCTTCACCGTCAGGTCGTAGCCGTCGATCTGTTCGGCGAGCGCCGCGCGCGAACTCCCCCGGTCGTCGGCGAGCGCCGCGAGGGCCGCGTCGAACGTCGCGCGGAGTCCGGCGGCCCGGTCGCGGTTCACGAACCGGAGGTCGCGGTCGACGAGGTCGGCGAGTCCGTCGAGCGGGTCGGAGACGACGAGTCCCCACTCGCGCGTCCACGCCCCGAGTTCCTCGCTGTCGACCTCGCGCTCGCTCGGCCCGGCAACGACCGCCACGTCGGGAGCGCCGTCGCGGAGCCGACGGGTCCCCTCGCGACTGCCGACGGGGAGATATCGCGGCGCGTCGACCCGGTCGAGGAGCCGCGAGAGCAGCGGGTCGTCTTCCCCGACACCGAGCAGTCGCGGCACGCGGACGTCCGGCGAGAACAGCGTGACCGTCACCGTCTCGCCGGCGGCGATGTACTCCGTGTCCGGGTGGACCTCGACGATGCCGTCCGCCTCGACGAGGCTCGTCGTCGCGCCGCTTCCCTTGTCGACGGGGTAGACGAGCGGTTCGTCGGTCCCCACACGCTCGACGAGACCGACCGGCATCAGTCGGAGCCGCCCCTCGCTGTACCGCTCGCGGACCGCGAACTC
Organism: Salinigranum halophilum; assembly: GCF_007004735.1. Classification (NCBI taxonomy): domain Archaea; kingdom Methanobacteriati; phylum Methanobacteriota; class Halobacteria; order Halobacteriales; family Haloferacaceae; genus Salinigranum; species Salinigranum halophilum. The sequence goes on along the minus strand of NZ_SSNL01000003.1, from coordinate 511,062 downwards.
GCCGGTCATCGTCGCCGTCCGCGGCTCCGAGCGTCCGGCGGCGCGGCGGATGGCGGGCGCGACGAAGGTCCGGAAGATGGTGAGCGCCGACACGGGGTAGCCGGGGAGACCGACGTACGCCGACGGAGTCTCCGCGGAGTCGAGTCGACCGACGAGCATCGGCTTGCCCGGCTTCACCGCGACCCCGTGGAGCAGGAGCTCGCCGCGTTCTTCGATGACGCGGTAGATGACGTCGACGGCGGAGGCGGAGGTCGACCCCGAGGAGAGGACGAGGTCGCACTCGTCGGCCGCGTCTCGCAGCAGCCGCTCCATCTCCTCGTAATCGTCGCCGGCGTGTGGGTAGAGGACGGGTTCGCCGCCGGCCTCGGCCACGCCGGCGGCGATGGTCTGCGAGTTGACGTCGTAGATCTCCCCGCGCGAGGAGTCGAGTTCGTCGCCGGGACGGACGAGTTCGTCGCCCGTCGAGACGATGCCGACCGTCGGAGCGCCGTGGACGGGTACCTCGTCGACGCCGAGCGCCGAGAGCAGGCCGATCTCTCGGGGAGTGATTCGTGTGCCGGGACCGAGCGCGCGTGACCCCGCAGCGATGTCCGCCCCCGCGAGCATCACGCTGTCGCCCGGCGCGACGGCCGTCCGGATCTCGATTGCCCCGCCGAGGTCGTCGGTCCGTTCGACCATGACGACGGCGTCGGCTCCCGGCGGAAGCACCGCCCCGGTCGAGATCTCCGCGCAGGTCCCCGGTTCGACCGTGACGTCGGGCGCTTCCCCCGCGTGGACCGCGCCGACCAGGTCCAAGACGACGGGGTCGGACTCGTCCGCACCGAAGGTGTCCCGCCCACGGACGGCGTAGCCGTCCATGCTCGCACGGTCGAAGCCGGGGACGTCGATGGTCGCATCGACCCGTTCGGCGAGGACGCGCCCGCGCGCCGCGTCGAGGGGGACCGACTCGGGAGGCGGCGTGAGCGAGAGGGAGGCGATGGCCTCGTGGGCCTCCTCGGGGGTGGAGAGGTCACGGAACTCCTTGCGGTCGCTCATGCGGACCACTCCCAGTCCTCGACCGGGACGCGTTCGTCTTCCGGAATCCCCTCGCGCGACTCGGGGACGACGACCCAGCCGTCGGCGAGCGCGACCGATGAGAGGATTCCCGACCCGGAGGTCCGTGTCGGAACCGCGACGCGTTCACCGTCCTCGGTGCGCAGTTCGACCCGGGCGAACGTCCGGGTACCGGGCTCGCTCGAAATCTTGCGTGCGAGCCGCGCCTCCGTGCTCGGGAGCGGTCGACAGTCCATCCCGCCGACGTGCTTGAGGACCGGACGGAGGAACTGGACGGCGTTGACGATGCAGGCGACGGGATACCCCGGGAGCGAGATGACGGGCGTCTCCTCGACGACGCCGAGCGCAACGGGGTGTCCCGGTTTGAGCGCGACGCCGTGGACCAGCACCTCTCCGAGCTCGTCGATGACTTCGGGGAGGAGGTCGCGTTTGCCGACCGACGACCCCCCGGTCGTGACGACGACGTCCTTCGTGAGGTCGCGCTGGATGGCCGCCCGGAGCGCGTCGAAGTCGTCGGTGACGACGTCGCGGTACGTCGCCACGCCGCCCCACCGAGAGACGAGCGAGGAGACGGTGAGCCCGTTCGTCTCGATGACCTCTCCGGGCTGGGGGTTGGCCTGGACGAGTTCCTCGCCGGTCGGGATGACGCCGACAGTCGGCTGTTCGAACACCGAAACGCGGGCGAGTCCGACCGACTTGAGCAGGCCGAGGTCCGACGGGCGCAGTCGGTGTCCGGCCTCGAATAGCGTCTGCCCGGCCTCGACGTCCTCGCCGGCGTCGCCAACGTTCTCGCCGCCGGTGACGGCGTCGAACACCTCGATTTCGTCGCCGACCTGTTCGGTCTCCTCGATCATGACGACGGCGTCCGCGCCGTCGGGGAGGGCGCTCCCGGTGTGGACCCTGACAGCGTCGGACGGTCCGACGGACGCGTCGCTCCCGGCCTCACCGGTGACCCGAAGGACGGCGGGCGACCGGCCGGACGCCCCGAAGGTGTCCTGAGCGCGGACGGCCCAGCCGTCCATCGCGGCGCGGTCGTAGCCCGGCACTGGATTCGGTGCCGTGACGCGTTCGGCGAGGGGTCGCGCGTCGGCTCGTGCGAGGTCGACGCGCGCAGTGCGCCCGTGTGGAGTCACCGCCCCGAGCAGCCGCTCGCGGGCGTCGTCGACTCGGGTTCGTGTCTTGAACCCCGAGCGTTTCCGGTCGTCGTGCATACGTGGACCTGGGGGGACGGAACATAAAAAGCGTCGGCGGGAGACGGGGACCGCGACCCGCGGCCGTCCGTGACCGCGGCCTTCTTACACCCTGGTTCCTTAGAGCCGGCTATGTCAGCACTGCGCGACGCGCTGCGCGACCTCCCAGAGGCAGTGTTCGCGGATCTCCTCGAGTCGGAGGACCAGTATCTCCTCGTCCTCGACCTGCCCGGCGTCACCGCCGAGACGGTCGATATCGCCGTCGAGAAGGGCCGACTCGTCGTCGAGGCGCGCCGTGAAAAGAGCCTCCCGCCGGAGTTCCGGTACGTCCGCGAGAACCGGTCGCTCTTCCTCGACGCCGAACTTCCGCTCCCGCCGGACGCGACCGGCGCGGGAGCGGAGGCGACCGTCGACCGCGGTGTCCTCGAACTTCGTCTGCCGAAGCGCGATTCGGCCCCCCAACGAACCATCCCGATCTCGGACAAGGACGCGTAATCGGGTGGGGTGGTCACGCTGGTCAATCTCCGTGCCTACTGGCGCTTCTTCGTCGTCCTCTACCAGTTCTTCCCGCTCATCATCGCGTACGCGCGCGACAAGCGGCGGTTCCTGCTGTTCGGCGGGTCGCGGCAGGTCGACACCGAGGAGCAGAAACGCCGGGCGAACGTTCTCCTCGACTCGCTTTTGAAACTCGGGCCGACGTTCATCAAACTCGGCCAACTGCTGTCGACCCGGCCGGATATCCTCCCACCGGCGTACGTCGACGTGCTCTCGCGGCTCCAAGACGACGTCCCGCCCGCGGACTGGGCGCAGGTCGAGGCGGTGCTCGAAGCGGAAGTCGGACCCGTCGACGAGGTCTACGACGACTTCGACCGCGACCCCATCAGCGGTGCCTCCCTCGGGCAGGTGTACACCGCCACCTACGAGGGTGAAGAGGTCGCGGTCAAAGTCCGTCGCCCCGGCATCGAGGAACTCGTCGAGGCCGACCTGCGGGTGGTGCGCTGGTCGCTCCCGCTGATTCAGCGGTTCATCGGCCAGGGGCGGGCGTTCTCCCTGGAGAACCTCGCCGACGAGTTCGCGAAGACCATCCGTCAGGAGATGGACTACACCCGCGAAGGGCGGGTCCTGACGACGATTCGAGAGAACTTCGCCGGCGACGACGACATCAGGATTCCCGAACTCGTCGGCGAGGTCTCCGGGCCGCGCGTGCTCACCATGGAGTACCTCCCGGGCGTGAAGATCAACGACCTGAGCACGCTCGACGAGCGCGGCATCGACCGGACGGAACTCGCGAGCCGGCTCCAGCGAATCTACCTCCAGATGATCGTCGACGACGGCGACTTCCACGCCGACCCCCACCCGGGGAACCTCGCTGTGGACGACGAGGGTGCCATCATCTTCTACGACTTCGGCATGAGCGGGCAGGTCGACCCGTTCATCCAGGAGAAGATCGTCGAGTTCTACATCGCCGTCGCGAACCAGGACATCGACGGCATCCTCGACACGCTCATCGAGATGGGGACGCTCTCACCCGAGGCCGACCGGCAGGTGATGGGCGACGTGATGGAACTCGCCATCGCGGACGCCCGCGGCGAGGACATCGAGCAGTATCGCGTCCAGCAGATCATCGAGCAGGTCGAGTCCACCATCTACGAGTTCCCGCTCCGACTCCCGCGGAACCTGGCGCTCGTCTTGCGGGTCGCGACCGTCGTCGAGGGGGTGTGCGTCACGCTCGACCCCGACTTCGACTTCATCGCCGTCGCGACCGACTACCTCACAGAGCAGGGGTACCGCGAGGAGACCATCAAGCGGCTCGCTACCGAGGCGGGCGAGCAGGTCCAGGCCACGACACGCTCGCTCTTTCGGGTGCCGCCGAAGCTCGAACGCGTCCTCGACCAGGTCGAACGCGACGACCTGACGGTCAACGTCCGCATCGAGGACAAGAACGACGTGCTCTCGAAACTCGCTCGCCGCATCGTGTACGGGGTCCTGCTCGCGGTGGGTGTCCTCTCGACGGCCATCCTCTACGCCTTCGACGGCTTCGAGCCCGCGGCAGTCGCGGCCGCCGTCACCCTCCCGGTCGTCTTCTTGCTCTACCGGTCGTTCAAGCGCAAGAAGGGGCTGAAGGCGCGCCCGCAGTTCACCCGGCAGAACCTCAGACAGCGGCGGGGCGACTGAACGGGACCGACAGCGATTCGTTCTTGTTCGACCGGACCCACCCTTCTCGGATGAGACTCTCGGTGTTCGGCTACGTGTTCGAACTCGACGAGACGCTCGTCGACGTCACACCCGCGGAGCTCCGTCGAGCGGTCGCAGCGTACGAACGCGGAGACAGCCGCGAGTTCGTGTGCGCGGTCGCGTACCCCGAAGGCTTCACCGGCGCGGTGATGCGGGCGATGGCCGAAATCCCGTACGGTGAGACACGGACGTACGGCGAGTTGGCGGACGAACTCGACACCAGTGCTGTCGCCGTCGGCGGCGCGTGCGGACGCAACCCGCTTCCCCTCGTCGTCCCCTGTCACCGGGTCGTCGGTGCGTCGTCGCTCGGGGGGTTCTCTGCGCACGGCGGCGTCGCGGCCAAGCGTCGGCTCCTCGCCCACGAGCGCGGGGGACCGGTCCAGCAGACGCTCGACTGAGCCACCCGAATATCAAACTCGATATTCCGAGTGCGACTATTATGTACCGGTGGCTGCGTACCTGGGCTAATGGCGCGCTGGCACGCGGTCGTCACCGGTCTCCTCGTCGCGTTGACGATGGAGGCGGTCATCTGGCTCATCTCCGGCCGGCTATCGCTCATCGGCGGACTCGTCGGGAGCGCAATCGCCGGCTACGTCGCCAGCGAGGAGGTGACAGACGGCGCGTGGCACGGGCTCCTGACCGCGCTCTCGTGGGGGATCGTCCTGATACCCGCAGGTGTCCTCGTGACGCTCACCCGGACCACTGGCCTGCCGTTCCCGCTGGAGTTCGTGCTGCCGTACACGCGAACGCCCGGCGACGTGACGACGGCCATGCTCCTCTTGGTGACGCTCCCGAACGTCCTCACCGGTGCCGCCGGGAGTCTCGTCCGGGTCAGCCACGGGCCCGCGGCGTGGATGCCCGAAGACTGGGCGTGAAGCGAGAAGGGGCGAACAGGTGGTGTCCGTCCGCACGGAGGACGGTGCACCACGCTCCCGCGAAGCGCCCTCCGGTAGCGCTCAACGCATACGGGTGGTGGGCCCCGGCTTCGTACAAGAACGCTCGGCTCGAAGGATTGCCCGTCTGGCGTCACCGCTCGGGGACCAACAGCTTTCAGCGACCCACGCGAGGCGAACGCATGGACATCGCTCCGTTCGCGCTCGAACGCTGGTTCGCCGAGGTCGAACACGATGCCGACATCATGCTCGCCGAGTCGGGAATCCGGTCGCTCCCCGCGGACCGCTTCGACACCGACCCTGGCGCGCTGGACTACGTCATCCCGACGAACGGCGACCCAGAGCTCAGAGACGAACTCGCGGGACGCTACGACCGGACGGCGGACGAGGTGCTCTGTACCTGCGGGACGCAGGAGGCGAACTTCCTCGCGTTCATCGCGCTCATGGACCGCGACGCCCACGCGGTCTGTGTCACTCCGACCTACCAGTCGCTCCACGAACTCCCGCGGTCGTTCGGCTCGGTGACGACCGTCGACCTGACGCCGCCACGGTGGACACTCGACGTCGACGCTGTCGCGGACGCCATCGAACCGCACACACGGCTCATCGTCCTCAACAACCCGAACAACCCCACTGGCAGATACCACGCCGAGGAGACGGTTCAGGCGCTCTACGACCTCGCAGCCGATGCGGACGCGTATCTGCTCTGTGACGAGGTGTACCGCCAGCTGACGGCCGACCCGCTCCCCCCGGTCGCGTCGATGGGACCACACGGTCTGTCGACGACGTCGCTCACGAAGGCGTACGGTCTCGCTGGGGTCCGGTTCGGCTGGCTCGTGGGAGACCAGGAGGTCGTCGAGCGCGCCTGGCAGTGGAAGGATTACACGACCATCTCGCCGTCGCTCTTCGGCCAGCACGTCGCCCGGCAGGCGCTGGGCCGGCGCGAGCAGGCTATTTTACGAGAGAACCGAGAACTCGTCCGCGACCACCACGACCGCGTCGCCGACTGGGTCGCAGCCCACGGGCTGTCGTGGCACGACCCCGTCGGCGTCAACGGCTTCGTCACGGTGCCCAAGGGGTTCAGAGACGGCGAGGTGTTCTGTCGCGCCGTCGTCGACGAGGCGTCGGTCGTCCTCGCCCCGGGGAACGCGTTCGGGTTCCCGGGCTACTTCCGCATCGGGTTCGGCCTCCCGACGGCAGAGTTGACAGAGGGACTGAGCCGTCTCGACGAGTTCCTCGGCGCGGGTCGGTGACCGCGGACGTCGGCGAGAACAGGAACAGAGACGGGAACGTGTCGTGCGTCGATCACCCCATGACAGACGTCGAGAGGCACAAGCGCACCGCACCCTAAAGCGCAGCCGACGGCGCGGTGTGGGGGTACGGAAAGGGAATGCCATACGGCACCGGTACGTCGGCGCAGGGAGCGTGTGCGCATCAGTCACAACAGCAGCGGAGGGATTAGTTATGACCCGCTTATGTGCCGAGCAGTACTGGTGAGGCCGCATCGCTAGGCGGCGGCGTCCCGAACGGACGCGGAACGAGCGACTTAACGGGGGATTACACGGGGAGTACCTCACCCCGCGTTGTCGCACCGACGTTCCAAACGGTTTATACTGCCGTCCCAAGAACGCACACCTATGGCGAAAGAGCAGAAGCAGGTCCGAGAGCTCCAAGAGGGCAGCTACGTCATGATGGAGGACTCTCCCTGTAAGATCAACGCGTACTCGACCGCCAAGCCGGGTAAGCACGGAAGCGCCAAGGCACGCATCGAAGGGAAGGGCGTCTTCGACAACAAGAAGCGCTCGCTCTCACAACCCGTCGACGCGAAGGTCTGGGTGCCCATCATCGAGCGCAAGGGCGGACAGGTCCTGTCGGTCTCGGACGACGAGATGCAGGTCATGGACCTCGACACCTACGACACGTTCACCATGCGTATCCCCGATGGCATCAGCGCGAGTTCCGACGACGAGATCGAGTTCCTCGAGTACGAGGGACAGCGCAAGATCGTCCGGTCGTAGAGAGTAGATGTTTCCCGGTTCGACGGCCGACCGTGACGACGCGGACTACGTCGTCGTCGGCGCGCCGCTCGACGTCTCGACGACGTTCCAGCCGGGGACGCGGTTCGGTCCCGACCGAATTCGGCGCTTCGCCGAGACCTACGACGATTACGACCACCGAACGGACCAGTTCTTCACCGAGCTCGGCGTCGCCGACGACGGCGACGTCCGGGCGTGGGACGACGCGGAAGCGTATCTCTCGTTTCTCGAAGGCACCCTCCGCGACGTCGTCTGGGACGACGCGGTCCCGCTTCTCCTCGGCGGCGAGCACACGGTGACGTACGCCGGGGTCGCGGCGACGAAGCCGGAGACGTTCGTCTGTCTCGACGCCCACCTCGACCTCAGACCGGAGTACGACGGCAACGAGTGGAGCCACGCCTGTGTCACCCGACACGTCCTCAGTGTCGTCGACGAGGCGGTCATCCTGGGCGCGCGGACGGGGGCGCGAGAGGAGTGGGAGCGGGCGAGAGAGGGGGACGTGACCGTCGTCCCGCCCGAGGAGGTGCGCGAGTGGCTCGCGGCGTTCGACGAGTGCGGGGCGGACGGAGACGAGGTGTACCTCAGCGTCGACATCGACGGCGCGGACCCGAGCGTCGCGCCCGGGACGGGGACGATGGAGCCGTTCGGACTCTCGTCGCGCGAGATGCGCGACGTCGTGCGCGCGGTGGCCCCCTCGTGTGTCGGGTTCGACGTCGTCGAGGTGAACGACCGGGACGACGGTCAGGCCGCCGCGCTGGCCGGCAAACTCCTCCGTGAGTTCGTCTACACACACGCCGCGAGCGACGGCCCGGTCGGAGACGGCTAGCGCCACCGAGAGCCGACCGCTGGAGCGACGGGTCGCGAGGCGACCCCGCCTCGGACACAAGGCCTACACCGATGGCGGCGTTCGTGTCAGTCGTGCGAACATCAACACTGGTCCTCGCAGTCGGCGCACTCCTGTTCGTCCTCCCCGTTCCGGGGACGTTCACCACCGGCGCGCTCGCCTTACTCGGCGGTGGTGTCGCCCGGTGGCTCGGGGTCTGACGGGGCGGGACGGTCCGAGAAGTACAGATACAAACACCTCGACCCCGAGCATCGACGCATGGAACTCAGCGAACTGGTCGCCCGGTACGACGAGACGCTCCGGACGGAGGCCTATGCTGACGTCGACGCGAGCGCCAACGGACTGCAGGTCGATAGCGACGCGCGCGAGGTCGACCACGTCGCCGTCGCCGTCGACGCGGCGGCCGCGACCATCGACGAGGCCGCGACGGCGGGAGCGGACGTCCTCGTCACGCACCACGGGCTCTCGTGGGGGGGTATCGAGCGAGTGACCGGACGAGCGTACGACCGCATCGCCCGTCTCGTGGACGCCGACGTGGCGCTGTACGTCTCACACCTCCCGCTCGACGGGCACCAGCAGTTGGGCAACGCCGCCGGCGTCGCGGAGTTCCTCGACGTGCGGGAACGAGAACCGTTCGCGACGATGGGCGGCGAACCCATCGGCCAACGGGGGACGCTGTCGACACCGAAGTCGGCACAGCGTCTCAAAGAGGAACTCGACGAACTCCCGCAGGGGGCGGGTGAGACACGACTGCTGCCGTTCGGGCCCGAAGAGGCCTCGGAGGTCGCCATCGTGACCGGAAGCGGCGTCGATTTCCTCGACGACGCCCTCGCGGCGGGGGTCGACACGCTCGTCACCGGCGAGGGGAAACAGCAGGTGTACCACCAAGCGCGCGAGTCGGGTGTGAACGTCTTGCTCGCGGGCCACTACGCGACGGAGACGTTCGGCGTCCGCGCGCTCGCGGCGTTAGCAGACGACTGGGGGCTGGAGACCACGTACGTCGAGCATCCGACCGGCCTCTAGGTCACACCGTCGTCGCCGCACGCGGGACCGAGACGTTCAAACACCGGCCCGCCACATCTCAGTCCATGACCGACCACGACGCGCCCGACGAGTCCGACGCGGGCGGGGAGACCAGCCACCGAGAGACGTTCCACGAGGACCCCATCGGCCACACGCAGGTCCGCGCGGGGATGACCGTCGGTGAACTCGTCGACGAGTACGGGAAGGCGGGCATCGGGGCCGCCGGCGTCGAGCGTGCCGTCGACGTCTACGCCGAGATGCTCTCGCCCGACGTGACCAACTTCTTCGGTCTCGCCGGCGCGATGGTGCCGACGGGGATGCGCCAGGTCGTCGTCGACCTCATCCGCGACGGTCACATCGACGCCCTGGTGACGACCGGCGCGAACCTCACACACGACGCCATCGAGGCAGTCGGGGGCAAGCACCACCACGGCAGCGTCGGTCCGCACGACCACCGCGCGGAGGAGCGCACCGACGCCAAAAGCGAGCGCGAACACGACGAGCGCCTGCGCGACGAGGGCGTCGACCGCATCTATAACGTCTACCTCCCACAGGAGCACTTCACGCTGTTCGAGAAACACCTCCGTGCGAACGTCTTCCCCGCGGTGGAGCGGACGGTCACCATCCAGGAGTTCACCCACGAACTCGGTCGAGCGAACCTCGAACAGAACCGCGAACGCGGCGTCGAGGAGGACGCCGGCATCGCCGCGGCGGCGTACGACTGCGACGTGCCCATCTACGTACCCGCCATCCAGGACTCCGTCCTCGGCATCCAGGCGTGGATATACGGCCAGACCTCGGCGTTCGCGCTCGACGCGCTGGGCGACATGACCCACCTCTCGGACCTCGCCTTCGAGGCCGACTCGGCGGGTGCGATGGTCGTCGGGGGCGGCGTTCCGAAGAACTACGTCCTCCAGACGATGCTCACGGTCCCGGACGCCTACGATTACGCCGTGCAGTTGACGATGGACACGAGCGACACCGGGGGACTGTCGGGCGCGACGCTCGACGAGGCGCGGTCGTGGGGGAAACTGGAGAAGTCCGCGCGGAACGTCACCGTCGTCGCCGACGCGACCATCACCCTCCCGCTGGTGGTGGCCGCGGCGCGCGAACGAGCGGGCGAGTGAACGGCCTCAGAGGAACGCGCCGACGCGTTCGAGCGCGTCGAGGCCCTGTGACTCCCCCTCCAGTTCGGGGACGGTCCGAACGGGGAGGTCGAAGCGGGTCTCGACCGCGTCGAGTCGCGCGGCGTGCCGTTCGGCGTCGCGCACGCATCGGTCACAGGAACACCCGTCGCTGTTGTCGAAGACGCGGTTGACCACGAGCGAGTCGACCGTGATGCCCGCCTCGGCGAGTCGCGCGACCAGCCGTTCGGCCTCGGCGATAGCCATCTGCTCGGGGGTGAGGACGACGCGGAACCGGGTTCGGGACGGGTCGCGAAGGAGCGTCCCCACCTCGGCGACCCGCGCTTGCAGCGAGGCAACCTCGTCGCCGTCGGTGCCCGAACCCCAGTACGCCGCCGGCCCGAGGACCATGCTCTTGGCCGCGCGGCCCGCCTTTCTCACCCGCCGCTGGACGTCCCCGGCGACGCCGAGCGTCTCCGCGAGGACGTCGGGGAGGTCGAGGAGGCGGAGCGTGTGTCCGGTCGGGGCCGTGTCGAGGACGACGCAGTCGTAGTCGGCGTCGGCGTACCGGGCGACGTACTCCAGCGCAGCGACCTCGTCACCGCCGGGGATGAGCCCCGCCTCGAACAGCCGTTCGAGGTCGTCGTCGGAGAGGCGGAGGCCGGCGGTGCGGAACTCGTTCGCGAGCGCCTCGACCACCCGACGATAGGCGTCCTGGCCGGTCTCGGGGTCGACCTCGACGGCGAAGAGGTCGTCGGTGACCTCGACGGGGTCGCCGCCGAGGTCGCGCTCGAACGCGTCGCCGAGCGAGTGGGCCGGGTCGGTTGAGACCACGAGCGTCTCGCTTCCCGCCCGGGCCAGCGCGAGCGCGTGCGCGGCCGCACAGGTCGTCTTGCCGACGCCGCCTTTCCCGCCGTACAGGACGACGTCCGTGGGGGGACTCGTCTCCGTGCCGGTCATCGCGCTCACGTAGGTGGTGCCGGTACAAAGCCACCGGGGCGGTGCCGCGTCCACAGCAGTTACTCGTCGGGTTCGAGATACCCCTCGGCCGCAGGGCTGTAGTCGACCACCTCGACGGCACCGAGCGTGAGTGCCTCGGGGTGGTACTGTCCGTCGGGCGAGTGGTAGCCCGCGGCTTCGAGGACGGCCGAGACGACGACCTGGTCGTCGGCTTCGACACCGACGGCGTCGGTCACGCGGTCGACGCGGTGGTCGGGACAGACGAGGTCTTGAATCTCCCACGTGAACCCCTCGTACTCGCGGAGGACGACGCCGACCTCGTCGCCGACGGTGCGGGCGGCGTCGCGCCCCTCGGCAGCACACGCAACACAGTGGACGCTCCGGCGCGAGAGGTCTTGGCGGACGGCGAGGCTCTCGACGACGAGGCCCGTGAGTTCGCGTCTGAGGTCCGCCTCGGTCCGCGGAGGAAGCGCCATCACGGGGTGAGACGAACGCGATGGGCAAATACTGTGTGCCCCGCGGCGGCGTCGGTTCCCACCCGTCGAGAACGGATGACAGCGTTCTTGCCGTCCGACGCCCTCCCGTCGAACGAGACTGATGTACGACGACATCCTGCTGCCGACGGACGGGACCGAGTCGATGGACGACGTCTATCTGCACACGCTCGACCTCGCCCGCCGACACGACGCGACGGTCCACGTGCTCTACGTGGTCGACGACCGCGCCTTCCTGACGCTCGCACCCGACCTCGTCGACGACGTGGTCGACGAACTCGAAGGCGAGGGGAACGAGGCGACGGCCGCCGCAGAGGCACAGCTCGACGCCGACAGGGTGGAGACGAAGGCGGTCCTCCGCCGCGGCGACCCCGCCGAGGAGATCATCGCGTACATCGACGAGGCGGGCATCGACGTCGTCACGATGGGGACCCACGGCGCGAACTACCGACAGAACATGGTCGGCAGCGTCTCGGCCCGCGTCGTCGCCAACGCCCCGGTTCCCGTGTTGACCGTCAACGTCAACGGTGACGGCGACGACGGCGACGACGGCGACGAGGAGTAGCCCGCCCCGAACGTGGCCGACCAGCGCGACGGTGAGCGGACCGACGGGCTGAGTGCGTAGTACAGAAACCCGTTTCTCCCTGGAGACCACAGCATCGACCGGCCGATGACGAGGCATCCGCTCCGAGCCGGGGTGGCACCCGGTCGTGACGAGCCCTATGAGTGCCGAGGCCAGTCGCTCGACACGGTGACTGACGAGTGAGGACCAGCGACCGCGCACCCGTCGTACAGGCCGAGACGCGACGTCTCTGTGCTGACACACCAACATGTGTATAACTCGTCGGGGCGTGACAGCAGGGAACTATGGCAAGCGGTGCCAACGTGAAGCGGATGCCGACGGTGACGACGAGAGACGCAGGCGAGGCGCTGTGGTCGGGCGGGGCGTTGATACTCGTGAAGACCGGTTCGGAACAGACAGACGGCGCGTTCTCACTGGTCGAGCACACGGCCGCACCGCGCTACGAGACGCCGTACCACGTTCACCACCGCGAGGACGAACTGTTCTACGTCCTCGACGGGGCCATCGACCGTCACTACGGCGAGAACGGTGAGGAGACGGTCTCCGCCGGACCCGGTGACACCGTGTTTCTCCCTCGTGACGTCCCGCACGGCTTCCGTGTCGTGAGCGACGACCCGTGCCGGATGTTGATTCAACTCGCGCCAGGAGGCTTCGAGGAGTTCGTCGTCGCGGCCGGCGAGCCAGCGAGTACGATGGAGACGCCGCCACCCGCAGAGCCGGACGTGAACGCGCTGGTCGCGCTCGGTCGGGAGTACGGCCTCGACATCCTCGGCCCGCTTCCGAACTGAGACCCGGAGAAACTGTGGATACGGACAAAGCACCGGGCGAACGTAGCGAGGTCCGCGAAACGCTGTCTGCGAACCGCCGAGGTAGAAATATTAACCGATATTACCGCTATTACAGATATTCGTCCAGTAGATTCGGATATTGGAAAACAAATGCACAGCACTTATCCGTATACCCTGACTGTGTCTATTCGCAATGGCAAACGGTAAGGTCGACTTCTTCAACGACACTGGCGGCTACGGTTTCATTTCGACGGACGACTCTGACGACGACGTGTTCTTCCACATGGAGGACGTTGGCGGCGAGGACCTGACGGAGGGTACTTCGGTCGAATTCAGCATCGAACAGGCCCCCAAAGGCCCGCGCGCGACGAACCTCGTTCGTAACTAACGATACTACCTCACACACGGTCGCCTGACGGCGATATTGTGTTAGGCTACTTTCTTCAGGAGATAAGACGGCGAGCGGTGCGTGCGGCGAGAACCGGTGACGTGAACCCGGAGGGACGCCCCGGTACAGGCGTGGCTCACGACAGAATCCACGCGAAGAAGCCGACGCACGACCTCGACCGGTGGGAGACGGGTGTGATCGAGGACGTCTTCGAGCGCGACGGCCACTGTGTCGTCGTGGTCGACGACGACGACGAGGCGGTCGAACTCCGTGTCACGCTGGCCATCAGAGACCTGTTCGTCCGGCGGCTCGACCTCGCCGAGGGCGACTCGCCGGTCGGCTCGCGAGTGTGGTACCGAAAGCGTGGGGGGAACTGACCGCACTCGGGAACGCGTCGCTCGACAGCGGTGAAAAACACACCCGACCGGGGAAAAGCCGAATCGGAGGGTGCGAAGAGAGTTAGTCGATGTGGCCTTCGCGGCGGAGCTGGTCGGCGTCCTGCCCGGAGTAGCGCCACTCGATGTTGGCCTTCTCGTCCTGCCAGTCCCACGGTTCGACGAGGACGACGTCGCCCTCGTTGATCCAGGTCCGGTACTTCATCCGGCCAGGGATACGGCCCATACGGTTCTTTCCGTCCTCACAGCGCACGCGGACGTGGTTCCCACCGTTGTGTTCTGTGACGACTGCGAACAGCTCGTCGCTGTTCGGCATCCTGAGGTTCTTCCGTTCTACTTCTTCGCTCATTGTAGCTGGTAGGAGTCCCCGACGGTTAAGTCATTGGAGACGCGCGATAGCGTGTGACACGACCGCATCGAAGCCCTGTCCGGAACGCTTAGTCGTCACCGTGCAGTAACCCGTCTATGGACGGACACCGGGGGCACCGAGCGACCCGAACGTACCGCGATACGGTCCGTTTCTACCTCATCGACCACCGAACGACGGTCGGGAAGGGGCTCGACGTCTCGCTACTCGGGTTGAACCTCCTGTTCATCGGACTGTTCGTCGCCGACACCTACCCGCTCAGCGCGGCGCAGGAGGCGGCCCTCTGGACGGCCGAAGTCGTCATCGCCACCGTGTTCTTCCTCGAATACCTGCTCCGGGTCTACGGCGCACGGAGCCGGGTTGCGGAGCTCACGAACCCGTACACCATCGTCGACCTGCTCTCCATCCTCCCGACGTTCGCCGTCCTCGCGGGGCCAGCGCTCCCGATGTGGGCGGCAGGGCTCGGGGCCCTGCGCCTGCTCCGTGTCGTTCGCGTCCTCCGGTTCTTCCGCTTTACACGCGACGAAGAGTTCTTCTTCGGGACCGTCAGCCTCGAGACGCTCCGGGTGATGAAGCTGCTCATGACCGTGGTCGCCATCTTCTTCGTCTCCGCGGGCCTGTTCTACGAGTTCGAACACGGCGTCAACGACCGCGTGGAGACGTTCGGCGACGCCTTCTACTTCACCGTCGTCACGCTCACGACGGTCGGGTTCGGCGACATCACGCCGGCGACCCAGGCCGGTCGGTTCGTGACTATCGCGGCCATCCTCGCCGGAATCATCCTCATCCCGTGGCAGGCCTCGAAGATCGTTCGCGAGTGGACCCACCGCGACAAGCGGAACGTCACCTGTCCGAACTGCGGGCTGGAGTACCACGACTCCGACGCCTCACACTGTAAGGCCTGCGGACACGTCATCTACCAGGAGCACGACTCTCGGGAGTGAGTCCCACAGCGGGTCGACCGTGTCACTCGAAGACGACGTCGGCCGCGACGAAGACGAGGCTGCCGACGACGACGGACGCGAGGAGCGCAGCCGCGGACGGGGTGAGCGGGCTGGCGGCGACGACGAACGCGCCGCCGACGCTGGCGACGAGGAGCACGAGCGTGGCGACCGTACAGACCGACCAGACGACGGTCTCGACGCGGCGGAGCGTCTCACAGAGCGAGCGGTCGGTGGGGACGCTGATGGGGACGGAGACTGGCAGTGCCATAGCGCTTACTCACGCGTGTGCCACATCCGCTTGTCGGTCAGGCTGTCGTGCCAGGGCTGCCGTCGCCGTCGGCGAGCGGACCCAGTGCCGGAGCGAGCAACGGCGGTGAATCCTCGATTGCCAACGCCTATCTGTCTCCGGCGTCTTCTGACCCTATGGATTACGAGTCTTCTCTCGACCGCGCAATCGACTCGCTCCCGGAGCGAACAGGAAGCGAAGACAGTCGCCTTCGAGTACCCGACCCCGCCGGAGAGACTGACGGCGCGTTCACCCGGCTGACCAACCTCGGCGCCATCGCCGACGCGCTGTCGCGCGACCCCGAACACCTCCACCGCGCCATCCAGCGCGAACTGGGGACGGCGGGGCAGTTCGACGGCGACCGCGCCCGCTACAACGGGTCGTTCACGGTGGCCGACTTCGACGCCGTCATCGAGAGCTACATCGAGGAGTTCGTCCTCTGTAGCGAGTGTGGGCTGCCGGACACGCGTCTCACCACCGAGGACGGCGTTGACATGCTCCGCTGTACGGCGTGTGGGGCGTTCCGCCCCGTCCAGAAGCAGAAGAAACAGACGAGCACGCGCGCGTCGCCGAACGCGCTCGAAGAGGGCAAGACCTACGAGGTCGAAATCACCGGGACGGGCCGGAAGGGTGACGGCGTCGCCGAACGGGGCAAGTACACCATCTTCGTCCCCGGCGCACGCGAGGGAGAGACCGTCACGGCGAAGATCGAGAACATCAGCGGCTCGCTGGCGTTCGCGCGCAAAGTGTAGACTCGGTACGCGGCAGTTCGGCCGTTCGGCCGTTCGACGATTCGTCTCCGATGTTCTGAACGACTCACTCGCGTGAGCGGCGTCGCCAGCGCGGAGACAGCGCGCCCGCTGGCGCGAAGACAGCGCGCCGTAGCTTTATCCGGGCGTTCGACGAAGCCGGCGTATGGAGTACACCACGTTCGGGTCGACCGGGATGACCGTCTCGCGCATCTGTCTCGGCTGTATGAGCTTCGGGACGAACTGGGACGAGTGGACGCTGGACCGCGAGGAGAGCCACGAGGTCATCGAGCGGGCGATCGACCTCGGCATCAACTTCTTCGACACGGCGAACGTCTACTCGTACGGCGAAAGCGAGGAGATTCTGGGCGAAGTCCTGAGCGAGTACGACCGCGACGAGATGGTGGTCGCCACCAAGGGGTACGCGCAGATGCGCGAGGGCGACCCGAACTCGGGCGGACTGTCGCGGAAGGCGCTGGAGCAAGAACTCGACGCCTCGCTCTCCCGACTGGACATGGACACCGTCGACCTCTACCAGATTCACCGCTGGGATTACGACACGCCCATCGAGACGACACTGCGGGCGCTCGACGACGCGGTTCGGCGAGGGAAGACCCGCCACGTCGGGGCCTCGTCGATGTGGGCCCACCAGTTCGCCGAGGCGCTCCACCTCGCAGACAGCGAGGGCCTCGAACGGTTCGTCTCGATGCAGAACCTCTACAACCTCGCCTACCGCGAGGAGGAGCGCGAGATGCTCCCGCTCTGTGCGAACGAGGACGTCGCCGTGATGCCGTGGTCGCCGCTCGCCGCGGGGTATCTCACCCGCCCGCACGAGCAGTTCGAGTCGACGACCAGAGGCGAACACGAGGCAGAGCTCGGCCGGCCGTACAAGAAGGGCGGCGGCGTCGAAGTGAACGAGCGGGTGGAGGAACTCGCCGAGGAGAAGGGCGTGAAGATGGCACAGCTCTCCCTGTCGTGGCTGTTCCACAAGGAGTGGGTCACCACCCCGATTCTGGGAACGTCGAGCGTCGACCACCTCGAAGACGCGGTCGAGGCGCTCGACGTCTCCCTCTCCGAGTCGGACATCGAGTGGCTGGAGGAGCCGTACCGGCCGGTTCCCGTCTCCGGACACGAGTAGCGACAACTCACTCCCCGTGTGCCGTGACTCCCTCCTCGCATAGCTCTCGGTCGCGGTCGGTTTCGAGGGTGAGTTCCGGCACACCCACGGGGGTTCCATCGATGTCGACGGCGACGAACGTGAACGTGGAGTCGCTGGTGCGCTCTGAGTCGCCGGTACGGGGGTCCTCGCGGTCGACGCGGATGCGAACCTTCACGCTCGTCCGCCCCGCGTCGTACACCCACGCCTCAACGACGGCGATGTCTCCTCGAGGGATGGGCCTTCGAAAATCGAGGCTCTCGACGCGCGCGGTGACGCAGGTCTCACCGGCGAAGCGCATGGCGCTCATCGCGCCGATTTCGTCCATCAGATGCATGACGATGCCGCCGTGGGCGGTGTCGTAGTTGTTGGTCTGGTTCGGCTGGATGCGCTCGCGGTTCTGGATGTAGGTGTCCGAAGGCGTCGGCATAGACGAAGGCGAGCGCGCGGCCGCTTACACCTGTCGGGCGGGTCGCTCGTCGCGAAGACGGGTGAGACGCCGCGGGACGGAGGCGCGGATGCTCCGCGTCCTCGCACAGTACACCTCCCTGACGGCCCCTGCGGTCGTGGCTGCCGGGCCGGACCGCCTCGTCCTCGAACACGTCCACCGCTTCGGCGGACGCTATCGGGCGCGACTCGACGACGCGCTGACGCGGCTGGGATACTGACCGGTGTCGGGCGGGTCAGTCGTACGTCCGGGACGATGCGGTGCCGACGCTGACGCGGACGAGGCGGTTCTCCGACCAGGCGTCCTCGCTGGCCCCGTACTTCGCGTTGATTCGGCGCGTCGCCTCCCGGGTCGCGGCCTCGTCGTCGACCACCTCGGCGGTGCCGAGGAGCGAGACCATCCACCGTGCGTGTCCGCCCTCGTCCTTCTGGACCGAGAGCGCGACGCGGGGGTTCGCCCGGACGTTCGCCAGCTTTCGCCCGGTGGTGACGAGTTCGACGCGGTCCGCACGTCCATCGTACACGTACCAGACGGGGGCGACGTGCGGGCGACCCTCGCGGCAGGTCGCGAGATGTGCCATCAGCGGTTCGCTCGTGAGCAGACGTTCGACCTCCGCGGGAACGGTCATACCCGTGAGAGGAGTGGAGGCCACAAGAACGTCTGCCGGTCAGAGCCGCAAGAACAGCACGAGCAAGCCGAGCGTCGTCGCGGAGGCGGAGACGACGAGGAGGCCGGCGGCGACCACGAGCGTGCTCACGGGGACGACGAGTGTCGACCCGGAGACCATCCCCATGACCGACGCCTGCGCGGCGAGTTGCTGGATCGGATAGAGGACCGCCAAGACGAGCGACGTGATGCCGACGAGGAGCAGGGCGAGCGCTGGAACGGGGTCGCTCGAGGAACCGGAGTGTGAGAACGTCCTGCTCATTCCCTCGTCGCTACGTTCGCTTTAGATATAACTTTTCCTGATATACATATTATATTGAATGTGTCCCGTGTCGAGCGGGACTGTTCGTCTGCTGGCCTCGCTTCGGGACCGCTGAGGACAGCGGACGCCGTCGACGGGCCGGTGCGCCGAAGCGTCCGACTCAGGACCGGTCGGGTTCGAAGTCGAGCGCGGCGGAGTTGATACAGTAGCGCTTGCCGGTCGGGTCGGGACCGTCCTCGAAGACGTGGCCGAGGTGGCCGTCGCAGGTCGCACACAACACTTCGATGCGGCGCATCCCGTGGCTGGTGTCGACCCGCGTCTCGACGTTGCCCGAGAGGACGTCGTAGAAACTCGGCCACCCGCTGTTCGAGTCGTACTTCGTGTCGGAGTCGAACAGAGGCGTGCCGCATCCGGCGCAAACGTACGTTCCGTCGTCGGACTTCCCGAGGAACTCCCCACTGAATTTCGGCTCGGTCCCGTGCTCGCGGAGGATGCGGTACGCTTCGGGCGAGAGGCGTTCGCGCCACTCGTCCTCGGAGTCCGGAAGGTCGCTGTCCGTGGTCGACGAGTCCATACGGGAAGGAGGGGGCGGAGACCCATGAGCGTTTGGCGTGGTCGAGCGATCGAGTCACGTCACAGGCGGGATGGCCAGCGCGTATCCGCTGTATGCGCGTCCGGACGCCGCGCGCGACAGTCGACTAGGAGTCGCGCTGGAGTAGCTTCGGAAGGCGAACGCGTTCGAGTTCGTCGACGTCGCGTTCGAGCAGTTCCGCGCGCGTGACGGCCTCGGGGACGCTGCCTTTCGGCGTGCGCTCGTCGACGTCCTCGCGCGACGACGGTGGGGGTGTCGCGCCCTCACGCTCGACGAGCGCGTCCCACACCGCACGGTGCTCGTCGAACTCGCGACGGTTGGTCTTCGCGCGCTGTTGGCCCTCCTTGAACGAGAGTTCGAGGACGCTCCGCTGGTACGCGGTCGACGCCTGCCGAATGATTCGGGTGTACTCGTCCGGGTGTCGCTCGTCGAGCATCGCGGCGACGCCGAGGGCGTACATCCGCTTGAGCGCCTCCTCCTCGGAGAGGCGCTGCCAGTCGAACCCGAACGCCTCCTCGTACATAGTGCTCACGTCTCGACCGTGGTCGAGGGGTCGACCACGAGTCCACCGTCGGTGAACTCGACGGAGCGGATGTCACAGTCGATGTCCGTCCCTCGCATCTTGATGACCTGAACGCCGCGGGTCATCCCACCGGCTTCCAGGTAGTTGTGGAAGAACACCACCCCGTGCGCGAGGTAGTGCTCGTCGGAGTACGACGACGGGTCCGTCATCTCCGAGATGAGGAGCGTCGTCGCGTCGCCTTGCTTCAGCGCGGTGAGGAATCGGGTCATCTCCTCTGAGCCGTTGGCGAAGAAGAGTCGGAGCAGCATCGTCGAGTCGATGATGAGGCGGTCGACGTTTCGCGAGTTGACGAACGCGACGATCTTGTCGGTGAGCGATTTGACGCTGGAGGAGCCCCCGCTCTGGGAGAACTGGTTGAGCACGTGCTTGCCCTTCGGGCTCACCAGGTTGAGGAAGCGGAAGTTGTCCGAGTCGGTGAGCGTCTCGAAGCCGAAGGAGTACCCCGACATGTCGTTCACCAGTTCCTCGCGCGTCTCGTGCATCGTGATGTACATACACTGTTCACCGTTGCGTAGCCCCTCGGCCACGAACTGGGCCGTGAACGTCGTCTTGCCGCTCCCGGGCGGTCCGCTCAGCACGTACAGCCGTTCAGGAAGGAACCCTCCCCCGACGAGGTCGTCGAACCCACTCACGCCACTCCGGATTCTCATACGACGACCGACACGACAGCCGGTCATAACGGTTTTCCACCGGATATCAGCTTCGATAACAGCGAGTGACGGAAGAATCGACAGACTCAGCGCAGTCGCGGTCGCGTACGGGGGTCTGGATAAACGAACTGATTACTCCGGGTACAGTTCCACCTCGGCCTCGATCGCGTCGATGCGTGCCACCTCACGGTCGTCGAGCGCGAGGTCGGCGGCGGCGAGGTTCGCGCGGAGGTGTTCGGGTGAGGAGGCCTTCGGGATGACCGCGAGCCCCTTCGCACGGAGCCACGCGATGCTCACGGCCGCCGGGGAGACGCCGCGGGCGTCGGCCACCGCGGTGACGGGGTCGAGGTCGAACACCCGACCGCCGGCGAGCGGCGAGTAGGCGACGACCGCGTAGCCGTGTTCGCGGGCGTCCTCGAGGAGTGCGGGGCGGCGAAACAGGGGGTGGTACTCCGTCTGGTGAGCGGCGATGGGCGCGTCGAGGTGGTCGCGGGCCTCGTCGAGCTGGTCGACGGTGAAGTTGCTCACGCCGACGTGGTCGACGAGGCCGTCGTCGCAGAGCGCGTCGAAGCGCGGAAGCGTCGTCTCGGGGTCGTACGGGCCGCGGGGGCGGTGGAGGTAGAGGAGGTCGATGGTGTCGACGCCGAGTCGCTCGCGTGAGGTCTCGACCGAGTCGCGGAACCGCTCGGACGAGAGGTTGTCGACCCACACCTTCGTCGCCACCAGCACCTCGTCGCGGTCGACGAGGCCCCGGGCGAGCGCGTCACGCAGCCCCTCGCCGACGACGGCCTCGTTCTCGTATATCTGGGCTGTATCGAGGTGGCGGTAGCCGAGGTCGAGCGCCGTCGTGACGGTCTCGACACCGGCGTCCCCATCGAGGCCCATCGTGCCGAGGCCGAGCGACGGAATCAGGTTTGCAGGGTTCATCGGGCCGTCTCCGAGCGAACGGGCACCCGGTCGAGTGCGAGCAGTTCATCGAGCGTCTCGACCTCGTACGTCGGCGGGAGCTCGACGGTGTGGTCTCGTCGGTGCGGTCGGCGGACGAACGCGGTGTCACAGCCGGCGCGGTCACCGGCGACCACGTCGACCCAGGTGTCGCCGACGAACAGCGTCCGGTCGGCGTCGACGGCCAGGCTCTCCAGCGCGCGCTCGACGTAGTGGGTGGCGGGCTTCTTCAACGCGAGACTCTCCGGCGTGGGCTCCCTGCCGTGGACGGTCCCGAACCACGAGTCGATGGCGAAGTGGTCGAAGAGGAAATCGAGCGTCGCCTGCTGGTTCGAACTCACCACGCCCAGCGGCAGGTCGATTGCCTCGACGGCGTCGATATCGTCGTAGAGACGTTTCTCGCCCCGGTGGACGGCGTCGATCTGTGCCCGCGAGGACGTCTCGTCGCGAAGCCGCCAGAACGCCTCCGGTGAGAGGTCGTAGCGGTCACACACGGCGGCGAGGTCGTCGGGCGAGACGCCGACGGTCACCCGGTCGACGTCCTCGGGAGCGGGGTCGACGTCGAAGGCGGCGAACGTCTCGGCGGCCGCCGTTCGCAGAATCGCGCGGTCGACGAGCGTCGTCAGGACGCCGTCGTTGTCGAACACCACCGCGTCGTAGGTGTCGTCAGTCACGTCTTAGCAGGGGAGACGACGGGTAAAGAGCGTGCCGGGCGACGAGGAAGCGAAGAGCAGACGACGGCGTTCGAGGAGGACGTGACAGCACGCTCGGGCCGAGGCGTGTGGGTACAGGTCGGTCCAGTGGAGGCGACACGGGGGTAGCACAGCCGCCAGGTGGTGAAGCTCCCACCACTGGTCGAGTCCCTCACATCCCCGTGTCGCTCGGCTGTTCGCTCGTGTCTCGTGCGTGTGACCACTGACGGAGCCGCAGGCCGCCACGTGTCACTGCACCGCCAGCGCCGACAGAACACCACGCGAACACGGACCACGTCGCGCTCACGAGGCAAAGGAATCGGTAGCCACGACACATTTCACCACCCCTTCCTAAGGCCCGTGTATGACCTCTCTGTGCATCGTCGGCGCGGGCGCCGCCGGGGCCGGCGCAGCCGACGCGCTCTCGGACACCGACATCGACGTGACCGTCCTCGAGAAGTCCCGCGGCGTCTGCGGGCGCGCGGCCACGCGGCGCAAGGACGGCTGCCGCTACGACCACGGTGCCAACTACGTCAAGGACCCCGACGACAGGACCACCGCGTTCGTCCGCGACCTCGGCGAGGACGGCCTCATCGACATCACCGAGCCGGTCTGGACCTTCGATTCGAGCGGGAGACTCAGCGAGGGTGACTCACGCGACGACCACAAGTTCAACTGGACGGAGGGGATGACACAGCTCGCGAAGCGGCTCTTCGCCCGGGCCGACGCCGAGGTGAAGAACGCGACGCGGGTCGCTGCCATCGACCGCGAGGGCGAGCGCTGGTCCGTCGTCGACACCGACGGGAACGGCCACGGACCGTTCGACGCGCTGTTACTCACCCCGCCAGCCCCGCAGACGGCGGCGCTCCTCGCCGATACCCGGTGGGACGACGGACGACTCCCCCGTCTCCGGGAGGCCGTCGGGGCGGTCCAGTACCGGACGATCCGAACCTACGTGCTCCACTACCCCTTCGAGCAGGACCGACCGTGGTACGGGCTCGTCAACGTGGACAAAGCGCACGACATCGGCTGGGTCTCCCGAGAGGAGTGCAAGGCGGGACACGTCCCCGATGGCGAGTCGCTCCTCGTGGTGCAGATGTCACCCGCGTGGTCGACAGCGCACTACGACGACCCTCTCGACGAGTCCGTCGACGTCGTCGCGGAGAAGGTGGCGACACTGCTCGACGACCCCGCGCTCTCGACGCCGGACTGGTACGACGACCAGGGCTGGCGCTACGCCCTGCCCGACGAGGGCGTCTCCGACGTCGTCCACGAAGCCGAGGACGACGGACTGTTCTTCGCGGGTGACTGGGTCGCGGGCGCGGCGCGGGTCCACGCCGCGCTGTGGAACGGCATCGAGCAGGGCGAACGAATCGGCGAACACCTCGCGGCGTCCCGGCTGTAACCCGTCGGCCGAGTGGACCGGCGAGGCGAAAACAGGGCGAACACGCGTCAGACAGGAGGCTTATGACAGTGCGGGCCAACTATTACACGTGTCACTTACCGTCCGAATCGACCCGCACGTCCACTCCGAGGCCTCGTACGACGGGCACGACCCCGTCGACCTCATCCTCGAGCACGCGGCGGACATCGATCTGGACGCGGTCGTCATCACCGACCACGACGTCATCCACGCGTCGCGCGAAGCGGCCGAACGGGCGGCCGAGTACGGGCTGGTGGGCATTCCGGGCGTCGAGGTCTCGACGAAACACGGACATCTCCTCGCACTCGGGGTCGACGAGCTTCCCCCCCGCCGGCGACCGCTCGACGAGACGGTCGAGTGGGTCCGCGCGCACGGCGGCGTCGCCATCGTCCCGCACCCCTTCCAGCGCTCTAGACACGGCGTCCGCAAGCGTCACTTCACCGACGCCGACGCCGTCGAGGTGTACAACTCATGGCTCTTCACCGGCTACAAGAACCGACGCGCCCGGCGCTTCGCCGACAAGCAGGGTTACCCCCGCGTCGCCGGGAGCGACGCCCATCACGTCGGGTTCGTCGGGCGGGCGTACACGGAAATCGGCCTCGACGGTCTGACGCGCGAGGAACTCACCGCCGACCACATCCTCGACGCCATCAAGAACGGCGCGACGCGCGTCGAGGGACGGCGGACGCCCGTCCGCGTCAGCACCAAACACTACACCATCGCCGCCGGACGAAAGAGCGGCTACTACGCCAAGCGCGGCGCACTCGCAGGCGGTCGAACCGCCGCGCGGGGCGCACTCTCTGCTGCGCGCCTCCTCTACCGACTGTCGCCGCTCTCACGGTGAACGGCGTCGTCTCAGGCGAACGATGTGTACTCTGACGTCGCGACACCGAGCACCGACCGGTCAGCGAGACGTCGACACCGGACGAGGGTTTATCACTGAAGCCGCGGCCACCGACCCTGTGCGGTGAGGAACGCCGCGACACGGACAGCGAGAGTGACACACGACGTGTCGCGCGGCGAGCAGTGTGTCCAGTTCAGCTATCGACGTCGCCGTCCGCAGCTTCCGCGGACGCCACCAGTTCGTCGTACCGCGCTCCCGTCTGCTTCAGCGTCTCCGTCGAGTAGAGCCGCTCGTGGGTGAAAGGGAGGTGGTCGGCGGCGAGTTCGTCGATTTTCTCGTCCACGGCGTCGGGCTCACGCCCGTGGATCATCGTGAAGAGGTTGTACGACCAGTCCTGCTCGGGGCGGCGAGGACGGTGGTAACAGAGCGTCACGTAGGGGAGACTCCCGACAGCGGTTCCGTGGTCGTCGAGCTGCTCGTCCGGGACGTCCCAGACCACCATGCAGTTGGCGTCGAAGCCGGTGACGATGTGGTTGACGACGCAGCCGATGCGCTTGATGCAGCCGTCGTCGAGGAGCCGTTCGACGGCGGCGATGACTTCGCCGACCGGCGCGTCGACGGCCTCGGCGACGTCGCGGTAGGGGGTGTTCGAGAGCGGGAACCCGTCCTGAATCTCGACGAGGAGCGCCGCCTCCAGCGGCGTGAGGTTCCCGGTGGCGTCCTCGGAGATTCGAGTCGCAGAGACTGCGGTCTCGGTCAGCGATTCGCGGGCGAAACGGTCCTCGTTCACCACGGGGAACTCGAGGTCGATGTAGTAGTCGGTGAGCATCGGGAGGACGAGCACCGCACACCCCGTTCGCGCTTCGATCTCGGCGAGGATGTCGTCACGTTTCTCTCGCGAGCCGGCAGTGACGACGAACCACATGTTCCACGGGTGGTCCCGCCGGTAGTTGTGGTTCACCTGCCGGTACTCGTTGACGACGTCGGCGACATCGTCGAACCGGTCGTCGGGAGCCTGGACGGCTGCGAGCGTCGACGACCCGATGACGGGCGGGTTGAGCACGGCACCGAACCGGCGGAACACGCCGCGTTCTCGGAGGGTTCGGACGCGTTCGAGTGCGTCGTCCTCGGTCACGCCGAGGGCGTTCCCGACGGCCTGGAACGGCCGTTCCTCGATGGGAAACCCGCTCTGGTACTCGTCGATAAGCGTCGCGTCGACCTCGTCGAGGCCCGCACGCCAGTCGTCGTCCAGTGCGCTCATTGTTCGAGCTTAGGAGGCGGGAAGCCTATCGCTTTCGCTCCGTGAGCCGTGTCGAATCACGGTCCGCCATCCCCGTCACGTCACCCGAAATGAGCGTGCGTGTCGGATGCTTCACAACCCATTGACTTTAGTACCGTGGAACACAGTCACACACGAGATTGATGCTCGACTCGATATGGTCCGCCCTCCGTCGGGTGGCGACATCTTACGTACTGTTCGTCGTGATCGGCGTGGTGATCGGACTCACGGTCGCCCCGCTGGCGTACGGCGCGGCGACGGGGTCCGACGGAACCGTCGCAATCGTCCCGATCGACGGTGGTATCGACGGGAACACCGCGAGTGCCTACACGAACATGATGCAGCAAGCGCGACAGAACCCGGATATCGATGCCGTCGTCGTCGTCTCCAACAGTGGCGGCGGGTCCGCCTCCGCCTCGGAAACGATGTACCTCCAGACGAAACGGACGGCCCAGCAGCTACCCGTCGTCGCCAGCGTCGACGGCTCTGCGGCGTCGGGTGCGTACTACGCCATCGCGCCGTCCCGCACCATCTACGCCAAACCCGCCTCCATCGTCGGCAGCGTCGGCGTCCTCGGCACCCTCCCGCAGGAACTCGAACCGAACGACATCGTCGGGACCACCGGCCCGAACAAGCTCTCTGGCGGTGACAGCCGTGAGTTCTTCTCCGTGCTGGAGTCGCTCAGACGCGCGTTCGTCAGCGCGGTCTACGAGAGCCGCGGCGACCGCATCCAGCTGACCCCCGCCGAACTGTCTCAGGCACAGGTCTACTCCGGGTCACAGGCGGTCCAGAACGGCCTCGCCGACGAGATCGGTGACCGACAGGCCGCCATCGAGCGGGCGGCCGACGAGGCGAACCTCGAGTCGTACGAGGTGCGCACCCTCCGACCGGACGGCCAGACGTTCCGTTTCGTCTCGCGGAACAACTACCTCGCCTCTGACGCCCCGAACAAGGAGATGGTCGACTTCGAGTACTTCTCCGGCGCGCCCGGAACGGGGCCGACGTTCCTCATGATGCCTGGGTCGTACGTGAGTTCGTCGTGGGAGCTCGGCACGACGGGAGACGTCGACGCAAACGCGAGCGCGAGCGCGACCGAATCGGTCGACGCCGCCGAAGTCGACCGACTCCGTGCGGCCAGCGCGACGCCACCGGTCCGGGCCGTGACTGCTGGAGGGAGTCGATGACCTCGGAGAGTCTGGGTTCCGCGCTGGCGAAACGGCTGGCCGTCGCGGCGCTCGTCGTCGTCCTCATCGTCGCGGCGGCGTTCGCCATTCCGGCGGCGACGAACACACCGACCGACCGCGAACCGCTCGACACGCCGGAGTACGACCCGGCGGAGGTAGCGACCACGCCCGTCCCCGCCGAGGGTGAGATCGAGGCCGACGGGAGCCTCGGCAACCGGAACGGCGTCGTCGTCATCGACGACGCCCACTCGAACCGGTTCGACCGGGCGGACCTCGAACCGCTCGTCCGCGAACTGACGTCTCTCGGGTACGGCGTCCGGTTCCACGACGGTGACCAGACGCTCGACCAAGTGCTCTCGAACTCCAACGCGTACCTCGTCATCGACCCGGGTGAGGAGTACGAGTCGAACGAGGTGGCGTCCGTCCGGTCCTACACGCGCGAAGGTGGCCACCTCCTCCTCGTCGGCGAGCCGAATCGAAAGCGGGTCTCGGCGAGCCTCTTCGGGACCTCGGTGTCGAACCAGGAGAGCGCGCTCACCAGCCTCGCGGGGCGCTACGACATGAGCCTCGGAACGTCGTACCTCTACAACCTCGAGACGAACGGCGGGAACTACAAACACCTCGTGGCGCGGCCGACGCCCGAGTCGGGGCTAGACCTCGACAGCATCACGATGTACACCGCCGCACCGGTCCACTCGCGCGGCGGGACGGTCCTCCTGCGCGCGGCCGAGAACACCCACGAGGCCGGCATCGACGGCACGGACCGACACGCGGTAGCGATTCACAAGGAGCGGGACAACGTGATTCTGCTCGGCGACAGCTCGTTCCTCAGAGCCGACCGGTTCAACGTCGGTGACAACGAGCAGTTCGTCGCCTACCTCGTCGAGTACCTCATCAGCGGCGACCACGACGGCTCGGCCGCCGTGGAGCCTGACGCCGAGACGGAGACCGACGAAGACGGCGACACCGGCACCGACAACGAGACGGTGGCGCTCAACAACACGACGACGCCCGAGCCGGTGACGCCGGCGGCGGCAGTGCACGCCCCCGTCACGGACCGAGACGCGACACGGTCTGCCGAGTTGGCGTCGTCGACAGCAGCCGCCCGTACCGGCGAGCGGGCCAGCGCCGTCGGCGTAGCGGACTGACCGACGAAGACGGCGCTTCGACCGAGGACGACGGAGACGAACTCCTTTTGCCGCCCGCGCACGAACGCGCGCACATGGCACAAGCTCCGGAACACGAGCGCGAGTTCGGCGCGTGGCCCCTCAAGCGTCTGATGACCGAGGTCGTCGGTTCGGGCGTCAAGTCGGCCGAGGACATGAGCCGCGAGCAGGCGACCGAGGCGATGCGGCGCATCCTCGCGGGCGAACCGGACCCCACCACGTTAGGCGCGTTCTGGCTGGCGAACCGCTGGAAACACAACAACGCGGAGGAGCTCGCGGCGTACACGGACGTCATGTGCGAGCACGTCGAGTACGCCGCACCCGACGCCGACCCGGTCGACTGCGGTGCCAACTACGACGGCAAGGGCAAGACCGCGATTCTGGGCGTCGCCGCCGGCATCGTCGCCGCTGCGGCCGGCACCCCCGTCGTGGTTCACTCCGGCGACCGCGTCCCCACGCAGAAGCAGGACGCGTACAAGCACGTCCTCGACGCGCTGGACGTCCGCACGGAGCTGTCGCCGGAGGAGTCGGCCGAGATGGTCGACGAGACTGGGTTCGGCTTCTACTACCAGCCGGCGTTCAACCCCGTCATCCACGACCTGTTCGACCGCCGCGACCAGATGGGCGTTCGCACCTTCGTCAACACCATCGAGACCCTCGCGAACCCCGCCGAGGCCGACGTCCACCTCGGCTCGTTCTACCACCTGGCCTTCGCGAAGAAGGTCGTCGAGACGTTCGAGCAGTCCGAACACCACGACGTCTCCCGGGTCATCATGTTCCAGGGGATGGAAGGGTACGACGACATCCGGCCCGGCTACACCAAGGTGGCCGAGTGGCGCGACGGCGACTTCACCGACTACGAAATCGAGACCGCAGAGTACGGCATGGACTTCGAGTACGACGACCTCGGCGTCGCAAGCGACGTCGCCGGCGAGTCCGCGACGATTACCCGAGAGGTCATCTCGGGCGAGCGTGACGGCGACTTCGCCGACGCGGTCGCGCTGAACGCCGCGTTCCGCATCTACGCCCGCGACGACGTCGACTCGCTCGACGCCGGTCTCGAGCGTGCCCGGGACGTAATCGAGAGCGGCGACGCGGCCGCCGTGCTCGACGCGCTGCAGGCGTTCTGAGCGCCGTGGGACCGAGGAGACGGTGATGAACACGACGACAGGCATCGAGGACGAGTCCGGGCCGAGCCTCGGGTCCGAACTCCGTGCCGTCGTCGACCGCTATCGCGGGTGGCTGACCGTCGACATCGCCGAGCCACCGGCTCACCCGGACCCCGACCTGTCGGCGCTCCTCGCATCGCCGTTTTCGAGCGTCGACGACGTCCACGACCGACTCTCGGCCGCGGAGACGCATCTCCGCGGGGAGGGCGACAGACGGGCGGTCTTCCTCACGGTGTACGCCGCGATGACCGCGCGCGTCCGCGCCGGGCTGACGAGCGGCGTCTTCGACGACCCCGAGTGGGTGCGGCAGTATCTCGTCGCGTTCGCCGAGTACTACCGCCGGGCGCTCGTCGCCTTCGAGCGGGGCGAACGGGTCGCCCCCGCGTGGCGGGTCGCGTTCGGTGCCTCACGGGGCGGAGAGACGCTCGTCATCCAGGACGCGCTGTTAGGTATCAACGCCCACATCGTCAACGACCTCACGTTCGCGCTCGACGACGTCGGTGTCGGGACGGGGCGAGAGCGCGACCGGCGGCACGCCGACCACCTCGCGGTCAACACGGTGTTGAAACAGCTCGCGGACGTGGTCCAGACGACGCTCGCCGAGGTGTACGCGGCGGCGGGGCTCACGGAGGTAGACGAACTCTTCGGACGGTTCGACGAGCGGGCGACGCTCGTCGGACTCCGCACCGCCCGCGCGTTCGCGTGGGAGAACGCCGTCTCCCTCGCCGACTGGCCGCGACTCGCCCCGCTGGTCCGCTGGCGCGTCCGTACCGTCTCGGCCGGCGCGGCGTACGCCCTGTTGGCACCGGGCCTCGACTCGACCGTGCTAGAGCAACTCGTCGCCGTCGAGCGCGGCGAACCCGTGCTCGCCGCGCTCTCGGGGGCGCTCCACCGTGACGACGCCGAACAGCCCGTCTAGGCTCACTGTGAGAGCAGAACGACGGCACCGATGGCGAGGGCGACGCCGAGCGCCTTCGTCGCGCTGAACGGTTCGCCGAGGAGAAACACTCCGAGGAGGACGGCGACGACGAAGTACAACGCCGTGACCGTCGAGACGACGCTCACGGAGCCCGACTGGAGGCCGGTGTAGTACGCGACGGAGCCGAGGCCGGTGGCGACGCCGCCGGCCACCGCGTAAGAGAGACCGGGGGTGTCGGCGAACGCCCCGAGCGGGGACTCCTCGCCGGTCCAGAGGAGGAACCCGAGGCCGATGGCGCTGCCGACGAGGTACGAGACGACGAGCACCGCCTCGGGGGCGAGCGTGCGTGTGGCGAGCTTCGTGAAGAGCGCCCACGCGCCCCAGGCACCGGCCGCGAGGAGGGCGAAGACGACGGCCCGCATCAGCGGTTCGCTCCCTCGCCGCCCTCGTGGACAGCGCTGCGGTCGTCGGATTCGTCGGCCTCGCCGGCTCGGTCGTCGAGCGGGAGTGCGACGCCAGCGAGCGTCGACCCGGCCGTCACCGTCGCCTCGCGCGTCACCGAGTAGAGCAGGCCGTCGTGGCTTGCTTCCACGGACTGCAGCGTCTCGTACGTCGTCGGGTGGGTGACGCGGCCGAGCGGTGTCCCCGCTTCGACCCACTGGCCGACGCGCGCGGCCCGTGTCGGGCGGAACAGCCCCGAAGCCGTCGACCGCACGCGACCGAGGTGGTTGCGGGCGACCCGCTGGTCGGCCGGCGTCTCCGGGTCACCGGAGCGCAACCCGAGGTGCCGGAGGACGTTGAAGACGCCTCGAACGCCCGTCTCGATGGCGGGTTCGACCAGTTCGCGGTTGTGAGCGAGTTCGGGCGTGATTGCGGGGATGCCTGCCTCGGAGGCGGCGACGCGGAACTTTCCGTCGAAGTCACGCTCGGCCCACTCGTCTTCGGCGTCCTCGTCGGCCGCCTCCGCGAGACAGACCGCCGTGCCGAACGCGAGCGCGAGCGCCCTCGAGGGGGCGTCGCCGCGGCGGTACACCGTGTGGGTAAGCGTGTCACGGCTGCCGGTGTGGAGGTCGACGATGGCGTCGGCACCTTCGACCAGTTCCCACAGTCGCGCGGCCATCCGCTCGTGGATGGTCCCCGTCGGGTCGCCCGGCCACACCCGGTTCATGTTCGCGTTCTGGGCGTCGAGCGTCGGCGGAGTGGTGTACGAGACGTGGTCGAACGTCAGCGGGTCGGCGACGGGGACCGCGAGCAGGGTTCCGTCGAGCGAACCCTCGGAAGCGAGCAGTTCCTCGTGGACGCGGCGGAGCACCGCCGCACCGTTCACCTCGCGGCCGTGCTGGGCGGCCTGAACGTAGACGACTGGCTCGCCGGACCCGTAGGTGTGCAGCGTCGTCTCGACCGTCATCCCGGAGGGGAGGCGAGCGAGCGTGACGCGCTCGGCAGTGTGCATACCGACGGGAGGCTCCCCGGTGTCTTGTGGTTTCGGGCGGGGCGGCGGACGGCGCGGCCTCGCGCCGCGACGCACGGAAGGCTTTTCGCGCCGTCCGGCGTGCGGACGCCATGCGTGCCATCAGATACCACGAGTTCGGCGGGCCGGAGGTCCTCTCGCTCGATTCCGTCCCGACGCTCGATCCGGCCGCCGACGAGGTCCGGGTGCAGGTCGTCGCCGCCGGCGTCAACCCCTGTGACGCCCTGCGTCGCGAGGGCCTGTGGGGTGACCGGCTCCCACTGATTCCCGGGTCCGACCTGGCGGGCGTCGTCACCGCCGTCGGGAGCGAGTCGAGCTACGAGGTCGGCGACCGCGTCTTCGGGACGGTCCCGATGCTGAACGTCAGCGGCAGTCGCGGCGACCGCCAGGGGACCTACGCCGAGGAGGTCGTCGTCCGCACCGACCGACTCGCCTCGCTCGACGACGACATCTCGTTCGCACAGGGCGCTGCCGTCGGCCTCGTCGGCTGCACCGCCTGGCGTGGCCTGGTCGAGTTCGGCGGCCTCCAGCCGGGCGGGACGTGCCTGATTCACGGCGGGACCGGCGGGGTTGGACACGTCGCCGTCCAGCTGGCGGCAGCGATGGGTGCGACGGTCGTCGCCACCGCTCATCCGGACCGCCTCGACGACCTCGTCGCGTTCGGGGCCGACCACGCCCTCGATTACGCCGACGCGGACGCGCTCGTCGCCGCCGTCGACGCGCTGGCCCACCCGCCCGAAGTAGTGTTCGACCACATGTTCGGGGCGCACGCCGGTGTCGACATCGAGGTGGTGGCCCCCGGCGGGAGCGTCGTCGTCATCGGCGGGAACCACGACCAGCCGCGGATTCCGGACCTCACCGCCGCCATCGGGAAGGACGTCACTATCCAGCCGTTCGACGTGTTCAACCTCGCGCACATCGACCGCGTGCTCCACCACCTTTCGACGCTGCTGGCGTCGGGAGCGCTGACGGTCGAGGTGGCGCGACGGTACGCGCTCGACGAGGCCGCGGCCGCACACCGGGCAGTCGTGGACGAGCGCTTCGTCGGGAAGCTGGTCATCGAGCCCTGAGCGTGGCCTCGTCCCGGCAGGCGCGAACGGACGGGCTTTTCAGCGCGCGCGGTCAAGAGTCGTGAAATGATATTCGAGAGCCTCCCGACGACCCCGCGCGCGGAGGAACTCCTCGACAAGGCGTTCTCGCGCGCGGCCCGTTCCGGGCGGTCGAAATCCGGGCTCGAGGCCCAGGAGTCGATGCTCGTCACGGCGTCGAACATCGTCTCCGACAACCTCGAGAACGTGGTGACGGCCTGGCCCGACTTCGACACCGTCGACCCGTTCTACCGGGAACTCGCCGACGCCGTCCTCCGGCAGTCGACCTTCTCCCGAGAGACGCCAGACGGCGACACCGCAGGTATCGACGCGCTCCGCGGCAGCCTCTCCGAGGTGACGTGGGCCTCCCGACAGATTCGCGAAATCCGCTCGGAGTACCAGACCAAGCTCAGAAACGCGGACCTCGAGACGGGTCGAAAGCACCGAAAACAGGCGTTCGCCCGCATCGCGGACATCCTCGACGAGATCGAAGACGACCTCCTGCGGGTCGGCGCGGCCCGTGACGCGCTGAGGGACCTCCCCGACGTCCGGCCCGACGAACCGGCCATCGTGGTCGCCGGCTACCCCAACGTCGGCAAGTCGTCGTTCGTCAACCGCGTCACCCGGGCGTCGAACGAGATCGCCTCCTACCCGTTCACGACCAAAGGAGTCCAGTTGGGCCACTTCGAGCGCGACCGCATCCGCTATCAGATAATCGATACGCCCGGCCTCCTGGACCGTCCCGAGGACGAGCGAAACGACATCGAACAGCAGGCCATCTCCGCGCTCGAGTACCTCGCCGACGCCGTCCTCTTCGTGGTCGACCCCAGCGGTGACTGCGGCTACCCGCTCGACTCACAGCTCGAACTCCGCGACGCGGTCCGGGACCGCTTCGCCACGCGCGGCGTCCCCGTGTTGACTATCTGTAACAAGACCGACCGCTCCCGCGACGTCGACGCCGACGCGTACATGAGCGTCACCGAGGACGACGGTGTCGAGGAAGTGCTCGACCTCGCGGTCGGTGCCGTCGACTACGACCCCGACATCCCCCCGTCTCGACTCGACGGCTGAGTCGAATCGAACAGCGAACGGCGAGGGGACGAGGGAAGGAACACCGAGACGGCGAGAGAGGAGAGGCCCCGGTCAGGCCGCGCGGTAGGTCACCTGCACGGTCACCGAGACACGGACCGGGCCGGGCTCGAAGCTCGTCCGGGCACCGTCAGCCGCGGACTCGGCGACGTCGAACCGTTCGACGGGAGTGAACCCGCCCGCAGTCGACATCGTCTCGACACCCGTGACGGAGAGGCCGACCGTCTCAGCCATCGCGTCGGCGTCGGTCCGCGCGGCGGCCACGGCGCGCTCGATGGCCTGCGCGCGGAGCGCGGCTCGAGTCTCGTCGGTCAGGGTGAAGCTCACGCCCTGGACCTCACTCGCTCCGTTGCCGACGGCGACGTCGACGACCTCACCGGCGCGGGCGGGTTCGGTCTCGATACGGAACGCGTGGACGGCGCGGAAGCCGCGCTCGGTGCGCTCGCCGTCGGTGTAGTCGTACTCGGGGAACACCGCGAACGACGCCGTCGTGACCGCGTCGTCGGGGACCCCGGCCTCGCGGAGAGCGGTCCGCATCCGCTCGACGTCGGTCGCGACCTGACCGCGGGCCGCATCGGCCGAGTCGGCCGTCGCGACGACGGCGACGGAGACGACGGCGAGGTCGGCCTCGGCGTCGACGGAGCCGGTGCCGGTCGTGGAGAGGGTCGTCCCCTCCGCGTCCGTCGCCGCTGCGGGACTCGACGTGGTCTGGAGCGGGCCCAGACAGCCCGCGAGCAGGACGAGGAGGGCGATACTGGCGAGGAGTGCCTGTCTTCGCATACCGAGACAGACGCGCGCTCAGCTATTGAATACGACTTTGACATAAGTGCACCTTTCACCTATCGAGCCGCCCGCACTCGGCGTGTATCGCCCACTGCCTGCCGACCACCGACCGCCGTGGCGTGGTCCTGTGAGCTCAGCTACCCCGTGACTCGTCGAGCGGGACGTACCGGACGTCGACTCTGACGTTCCCGTTCGTTTCGACGGGGAGCGCGGGAAGCGGTGGCGGGCGTGCCGTGTCACGGACCCGTCGCTGGAGGCTGTCGGCCAGCGGCGGCGGCGTCGCGTCGAGTGGGTGTCCGACCGTGACGACCACCCGCGTCGGCCGCCGGATGGGGAAGTCCTCGTACTCGACGTCCATCGAGAGCAGTTCGAGTGTCGTGTCACTCTCGGCCAGTTCGGCCGCCACCGCCGCACGGGCGTCCTCCTCGAACGTCGCCGTCCGGTACGTCGAGTAGGTGACGCCGACGAGGAACGACGAGAGTACGAGCAGTCCCACGGCGAGGACGGCGATGCGTTTGACGGTCGCCGACCGCGCCTCGTCCAGTTTGAACCACCGGTCGGGGCGGTATCCCTGCTTCCAGAGCACCGCGAGCGCGACGAGGTTGATGGCGACGAAGTTCACCAGGACGAGGACGGCAGAGCCGACGACGGCCGCCGGTCGCCCCCAGGCGAGACCGATGCCGACGACGGCAGTGGGCGGGACGAGGGCGGCGGCGATCATGACGCCGACGAGCGCCGACGAGACGCCGGTCGAGAGCGACAGTGCCCCGGCCACGCCGGCTCCGAGCGCGACGGCGAGCGAGAGCACGTCCGGCGAGAGCCGCTCGCGCACCTCGCCGATGGCGAACACCTCGCTCGCGTTCAACGGGACGATGCCGGTCCACCGCAACGCGAAGGCGAACAGCGCCGCCCCGGCGACGGCGAGGACGCCGCCGAGCACCTGAAGCCGGAGGCCGCGGTCGAACAAGTCCTCGTCGTCGACGACGGTCCCGACGCTCGTCGCC
The DNA here is from genome assembly GCF_007004735.1 of Salinigranum halophilum. NCBI lineage: Archaea > Methanobacteriati > Methanobacteriota > Halobacteria > Halobacteriales > Haloferacaceae > Salinigranum > Salinigranum halophilum. The sequence continues at coordinate 475,297 of NZ_SSNL01000003.1, read as the reverse complement.
ATCGCGGGGCCGATGAGCGGGGCGATGACCATCGACCCGACCACGACGGCGGGGGAGTCGACGAGCAACCCCGCGGTGGCGACGACGGTGCTGATGACGGTCATGACGACGAACGTCACGAGCGAGGGGGCCATGTCCCGCGCCCGGGCGGTGAGTTCGTCCCGCGAGATGCGGTCGCCGTTCTCCTGGGTCTCCGCGTACTCGGCCTGGAGCTTCTCGAACCGCTGTGAGATGACCGTCTCGGCGTCGACCACGACGGTGAACGAGTCCCGTTCGAGCCCTGCCTCCCGCAAGTCGTCGAGGACGGGTTCGACGGCCGCCGTCGGGAGGGGGAACGAGACGATAGCAGTGTACTCTCGCCCGCTGGTCTCGTCGGTGACGACGTAGTCGACGCCGTCGTCGTCGAGCGTCGAGAGCACCGTGTCGCGCTTGCCGGCGGGGACCGTGACCTGAACGAGTCGCACGCTTGCCCTCTCGCGCGTCCGAGGCTTATATCCTCACCCGCATCGGGGGGGCGTGGCAGGACGCCAGTCGGTCGTGCACGACGACAGCCTGTCGCCCCCGAGGGTCGTCCGCGGAGGGGACGGACGTGTGTTGTCACCTTGTTCACGCCGTGTCGTGTCGAGTACCGCGCGCGCCGCTCGAACGGGGGCTCTCACCGCTCGACCGAACAGGCCACCCGGAGTCCGAGAAGACACGCTGGTCGGGCGGCAGGGAACGGTGAGCCGCCGCGTCGGCGTTTGTCATCGTCCGTGCACCCCAGAGTGTGACGATGCCGAGCAGGAACGGACAGAATCGGGGTCCCGAATCCGGCAGACTCAATCGTCAGCTGCCAGCCGCGCCAACAGCGGAATCTCCTCGAGCCGCTCGGCCGCGAGGTCCCAGTCGATACCGGTCGGTTTTCCACTCGCGCCCGTTTCGACCACCCGTTCGGGGGTGACGACGAGGTCCATCGTCACGTCGTGTGCCTCGGGGGTGGGGGTGTCCGCCTCGTCGACCACCTGCCGCCCGTGGACCGTCGTGACCACCGGCGTCGACGCGTCGACACGTCCGAGTTCGAAGAGGACCGCCCACTCGAGGTCGGAGTACCCCTCGCCCTTCCCGATTCGGACACCGGATTCGGTGACGGCGACGCTCCCGCTCACCACGAGGTCCACGTCGGGGAGCGCGTCGGGGCCGACTCGCGTCGCGTAGTCGTCGACGTGCGAGAGTGTCGCCGCGGCGTCGCGGTCTTCGGGGGCGATTTCGTCGGGGTCGAGTTCGAGAAAGGGCCGTTCGTCTTTCAATCGCGGAACGGCCATGTACACCCGCTTGCCCGCGTGGAGAGCCGCCCGCCGGACCGGGAGCTGTGGCGCGTCCGGGTTCGCCTTGAGTACCTCGGCCGCCTGCCACGCGTCGGTCTCGGTCAGGCGCTCGGCCGCCTCGGGGGCGCCCGCGAAGTTGGGGATTCGGCCGTGCGGTGGGAAGGGGAAACGGGCCGTTCCGCTCGCGTCTAGCTCGTCCCAGACGCGTTCGCGGAGCTCCTGTTTGTCCATACGTACCGTACGGCGGTGCGGTACTAGTGCCCTCCGTCACTCGTCCCGGACGGGAGCCGGGACGGTCAACACCGGGACCGTCGCGTTCCGCACCACCCGCTCGGCGACGCTCCCGAGGAGGTAGTGCGCGAGGCCGGTTCGCCCGTGGCTCGCGAGGACGACGAGGTCCGCACCCGACGTCTCGGCGTGCGCGCAGATGGTGCGCGACGGGATTCCGTCGACGACGCTCGTCTCCACGTCGACGCCGTGCTCCCGCGCCCGTCCGGCCAGGTGTTCCGTCGCGTTCTGGGCGGTCGCCTCCAGTCCGCCGACCACCTCCTCGAGCGCCGTCTCGACGGTGTAGACGCTCGTCTTCGACCGCTCGTCCACGACGGCGAGCCCCTCCACGAGCGCGTCGAACCGCGCTGCGATGTCGAACGCGTGCGACAGGGCGGCGAACGACGCTTCGCTCCCGTCCGTCGGTACCAGCAGGCGTTCGATAGGTTCCCACGAGGGGAGCCGGTCCGCGGCGCGGACCGTCAGGACCGGCACGTCGGCGTGTCTGACCACCCGTTCCGCGACGCTGCCGATGAGAAACCGCTCGACGCCAGTCCGCCCGTGCGTCCCCATGACGACGAGGTCGATGGCCGCTTCGTCGACGTACGCGAGGATGGCCTCGGAGGGGACGCCGACAGTCACTCGCGTCGTGACGCGGTCGCCCCCCGCTCGCTCGCGCGAGACGAGCGCCGCGACGGCGTCGACCGCCTCGTTCGCCTGCTGTTCGGCGGCCGTCTTGCCGGCGTCGGCCCCCTCGCGCTCGACGCCGTCGTAGTCACGCTCGTCGACGACACTCAGGACGTGTACCGTGGAGTCGTACGCCGCCGCCAGCACGGTCGCGTACTGGGCCGCCCGTTCGGCCGACTCGCTCCCGTCCGTCGGAATCAGGACCTCGTCGTACATTGTTATCTGGATGACAGTACGTCGGTCCGTGAGATAACCGTTGGGTCGGGTCCACACGCCAGCGTTACGACGTCGGCGTTCGATACGACGCTATGCCATGACACGAACGCGCCTCACACCTGTCGAGGCGGTCCCCGAGAACGGGTCGTTCCTGTTCACCGTCAGCGAGCGCGACGGTACCGAAGAGGAGGTCATCCTGGTCCGGTGTACGCCCGACACACCCCCTGGCGGCGTCGAGGAGCCCACGGTCCGCGCGTGGCGCAACGCCTGCCAGCACGAGACCGACCAGCGCCTCGACCGGGGGTTCGGTGCCGCGGTCAGGGACGGAGAGGTCGTCTGTCCGAAACACGGGTCGATGTTCGACAGCTGCACGGGCTACTGTGACAACGGCAAAGCGGCGGAGTCGTACCTCTCAGCGGTCGAGGTCGAGGTGGACGACGGTGCGGTCTACCTCACGAACCCGGAAGTCGAGTACAGCCACGACGGCGGTCTCGACGATGACGGTGACGACGGGCCGAGTTCGACCTCACACCTGTCCTTTTGAGTCGTCGACGGTCGTGACCTCGCGCACGACGCGAGGGGAACAGCGGCCCGGGGCGAGGCGCTCGACGTCGGCGGCCAGCGCGTCGGCACCCTCACGTAGCTCGACGGCGACGAACGCCGGCGCGGGCCGCCGGCCCAGCCGAACGACTCCCGACTCGAGCGTCCCGAACCAGCCGTGGTACGAGAAGCGCTCGCCGGGGTCGTCGATCCGACAGGCCACGTAGACGGCCCCGCCGTTCAGTGGGCGCCACGGCTGGAGGTACGCCGTCACGGGACGAGTCCACGACGTCAGGGAGAACGCACGCGTCTCGCCCCACTCGGTCGCGTCGCCCGGCTTCGGGTGGAGCGTCGGGGTGTCGAGCGGCGTCGCCGCTGCTCGCGGCACCGACGGTCGGAGGTCGGGCGTGGCGTCGACGAGGTACTCGGTCGCCGGGCCGGTCTCCACGACGGGTCGCCACCGCCGGCCGGCGGGCGTTCCCTCGCCGAGGAGCAGTCGTTGTCGGCCCGAATCGAAGACGCCGAAGTGGCCGCTGCACCCCGACAGTTCCCAGGCGACGTAGGTCGCCGCCGCACCCCGAGGGGTCCACGGCTGGAGGGCGAGCGTCGGCGGCGTGTCGCCGGCCCGCCGGTGGTCGCACTCTTTGGTACTCAGCCGACAGACGACTGTCGGGCCGACCGCGTCGGCGTCGGCCGGGGCGGGTGCCTCGAGTTCGCCGACCCCCTCCGCGGCGTCGGCGAGTGAGCCACCGTCGGGGCACTCCATACCCGACGTTCACCGGGGGGCCTGAAAAGCCCACGCCTCCCGTCTCACGGACGGGCGAGACGCCGTCGCGGTGGCGAGCCGGCGGACTCGTGGGGGTTATCCCGCTCTCCCGTCTATCGTAGGTATGTTCGAGAACCGACCCGACCGCGACGAGGTCGTCCTCGTGGGACGGTCGAACGTGGGGAAGTCGACGCTGATGCGAGAACTCACGGGGCACAAGGTGAAGACGGGCAAGAAACCCGGCGTCACCCGCAAGCCCAACCACTTCGACTGGGCCGCCGAGAAGTTCATGTTCACCGACTTGCCCGGCTTCGGCTTCATGTCCGGCGTGAGTGAAGCGCGGAGAGAGCAGATCAAGACGGACGTCGTCCAGTATCTCGAGGCGAACGCCGACCGCATCCTCGTCGGGGTCGTCGTCGTCGACGGCAAGGCGGTCATCGACATCATCGACCGCCACACCGAGGCCGGAGAGATTCCGCACGACGTCGAGATGTTCCACTTCCTCGAAGAGCTCGGGATTCCGACCGTGGTGGCCGTCAACAAGATGGACAAGGTCGACGACCGCGACGAACGGTTGAACGAGCTCTGTGACCGCCTCGGCCTCTACCCGCCGTGGCAGCAGTGGCGCGAGACCGTCACGCCGATCAGCGCAAAGCGCGGCAGCGTCGAGCCGTTCCTCGAGGCGCTCCGCACCCACTTTCACGACCAGAAGCGCGACGACCTCCTGAAGTTCGTCACCTCCTGAGACGGCCGGCTGTCGGTCGCTGAGGGGTCTCGAAACCCCGGGTTTCGAATGTCTCGAAGGGGAGACCGCCGACAGGATGAGCGTTCCGGGCTGCCGCGGTCAGACGACCCGGTTGGTCAGGTCCTCGCCCGCCCGCAGCCGTCGCACGTTCGTCCGGACGAGCGTCGCGACGTCCTCGTGGTACCGGCGGTGCATCGCGCTCGTGTGCGGCGTCACGACCACCCGGTCGTCGTCCCACAGCGGCGACGCCGGTGGAAGGGGCTCCGTCTCGAAGACGTCGAGTGCAGCGCCCGCAATCGCCTCCGCGTCGAGGGCCGCGACCAGCGCGTCCTCGTCGACGACGGCACCGCGCGCGACGTTGACGAGGAAGCTCTGCTCGTCCATCGCGTCGAACGTCGCCGTCGAGACGAGCCCCTCGGTCTCCGCGGTCAGCGGGAGCGCGAGCACGACGAACCGTGCGCCGTCGACGGCTCGGGTCAGTTCGTCGGGGGTGTAGACGTGCCGGGCGTGGTCGTGCGGTTCGCCGGACCGACGGACGCCGACGACGTCCATCCCGAGCGCCGCGGCTCGTCTGGCGATGCCGGTCCCGAGCGTGCCGAGGCCGACGACACAGACCCGCTCGCCGTCGAGCGTGAACAGCGTGCCGTAGGGTTCGCGCTCCCACTCGCTCGCTCGCTGGCGGTCGCGGAAGGTGTGAAGACCCCGCGCGAGCGTGAGCAGATAGCCGAGGACCGTCTCTCCGACCGCCGTCCCGTGGATACCCGTGCTGTTCGTGAGGACGACGCCCGCGTCGGCGTACTCGTCGATGGCGAACTCGTCGTACCCCGCCCGGATGCAGTGGACCCAGGCGGCGTTCAGGAACGATGGATGCGGTCCGAAGGCGACGACGGCGTCGCCGGGGCCGAGGTCGGGGTCGGCGGGGGATTCGACGGGGACGGGCAGGTCAGAGAGCGCCGCCACGAGGACGCTCGGTTCGAAGATGACGTCGACGGAGTCGTGGACGACGACGCGCTCGAGTTCCATGGTCGAGCCTCACGCCCGGCGTACAAGTCGGTGGGGGTTCGGACGCGTCAGTCGTCGGCGGCCGTGGCGGACCCTACCCCCGTCGAAGCGCCGGACGAGACAGCGTCGACGACGCGCTCGTTCGCCGCGACCCACCGCAGGAGGAGGAACGCGAAGAGGTACTTCGCGCCGATGTCGAGAAGCGAGTAGCCCCACGAGGTGGTCGCGACGTCGAGGAGGGCGAAGCCCTCGCTGCCGAGCGCCCACAGGATGGGGTAGCCGAGCCACAACACGACCGTCAGCAGCTTCAGCGTCCCGAATATCTCGCTCGTTCCGGCGGCGGCAGCGTCACGCGCCCACTCGACCAGGAGGACGTACAGCACGGCGAGGAAGAAGGCACAGCTGATGCCGTAGAACACCCACCGCAGCAGGTACGACGAGGTGATGAGCGCCGCGGCGAGCCCCGTCACACACATGCCGATGTCCATCGTGATGGCCGTGAACAGCTTCGACCGGTCGGTGCCGGCCAGGAGGCCGAGCGCGAGGAGGATCATCGGTGTCGAGAAGGTCCACGTGAGATAGCGACCCCACGGGGAGAGTACCTCCTGCCCGGCGAGGGCGTGCCCCGCGGGCATCGTCAGCAGACCGACGGTCAGTCCCGACGCGAGGCCGGCGTAACTCGAGATGGACACGAGCGGGACGAGCAGCGTCGCCACCCAGATGAGGCGTGCCCGCGTCGACTCGACCCGGCGGCCCATCCAGACGAACAGGAGGATGGAGAGTCCCGCGAGGGCGATGTTGACCCACAGGGACGCGCTGAGCGAGACGTTCTCCTGTATCATCCGGAGCACCTCCGTCTGTGTCGCCTGAAGCGGGGCGGTCTGTACTGTCATCAGTTGACTGGCAAGTGTCATCAAAGGCCGCTTAGGACCCCGAGCAAATAACCTACCCGGCCGTCTGACGGGGTGGAAATTCACAGAGCGGTCGAATGCGGGGGTGGCAGGAGGACGTCCGTCCTCGGGTGCTCGGTGCGCCACGTTCCCCAACTCGCCACGGTCGAGGCCGCGACACGCAGGCGGTCACCCTCGCGCTCGCCACAGATGGCGCGGGCGAGGAACTGGCTCCAGTAGCTCCGCGTCCGTTCGTCGTACAGCACCAGGTTCCCCGAGTTGCGCGCCTCGACCTCACCGTCGGTCGCGCTCGCCCCGAAGACGCGGCCGTCGACCTTCGCCGTCTCGGCACGAATCTGCGGGGGTTGCCAGAGCTGCCCAGAGACGCCGAAGGTCGTCTCCACCCCGTCGACGCGTCGCTCGGCGACCATCCCCGACTGACAGATGGGGCAGAACGTCACCAAGAGCGGCCCGTCGAAGGTGTCGTTGACGATTTCATGCCACCAGACGACCGAGAGGGGGTACGCCCGTGCTCGCGTCCCGTCTGCGCTCGTCACGCCGATGACGTAGCTGTCGTCGGTGAGGCCGTCGCCGACCTCGAACCCCATCCGGTACTTCCGGTCGACCTCGACCCCGGACCAGTCGGCCGCGTGAGCGGGGGCGACGATCGCCCGGATACCGGTGTCTTCGACGACCTCCGCCTCGCAGATGGTCGTCGGCAGCCCCCACTCGCCGAGCTGGTCGCGCTCGGTCACGGGCACGGGGGTCCCCTCCGTGGCGAACGTGCCACGGTCGGGGTCGAGGGACGGAGTCGAGGTGAGCGTGGGGGTCGGCTCCCCGTTCGACGAGCGCGGCGGACGGGTCGAACAGCCGGCGAGTCCACCAGCCGCGCCGGCAGCGAGTGCTGCCAGGAGCCGTCGTCGGGTTGGCGACGCCGAGGGGATGGTCGGAGACGAGCGTCTCATACGCGAGTGTGGACGTGACGCGAGGTAACCGGCGCGCGGCTGTGCGAGAAGTTCACACGCAGCTTCGCGGTGGCTCAGAACGGTGGCTCGGGAGAGGTCCTCGTCACAAGGGGCTCGGAGGGGGTAACTGTCGTCACTGCCACCGTCACCCCGTTTCGTCGCCGGCGTCAAAACTCACTCGTTTCCAGCGACTGCGACGACGTTCAGTCGTCCGTCGGGTCAGTTCCCCATCACAAATGCAACGATTTATCAAACGTTTTCACGAGCGGCGAGCCAGGTCAATCGATGCCAGTCGACGCTCCCGACCTCGCCCCGCTGTTCGACCCCGACTCCGTCGCCGTCGTCGGCGCGAGTCCGGACTCGTTTTACGCCGGCAACCTCATCGACAACCTCCTCGACTACGGCTTCGACGGGCCGTTGTACCCGGTGAACCCGAAGCGCGACGAGGTGTGGGGCCGAACCTGTTACGACGACGTCGACGACGTCCCCGAGACCGTCGACCTCGTCGTGGTCAGCGTCCCCCGCGAGTACGTGGTCGACGTGGTGCGCGCGGCCGGCGAACGCGGTGTCCCCGTCGCCCTCGTCGTCGCCGCGGGGTTCTCCGAGGCGGACGACCGCGGAACGGAACTGGAGTCCGAACTCGCCGCCACTGCACAGGATGTGGGTATCCACGTCGTCGGGCCGAACTGCATCGGCGTGATGTCCTCGCGCGGGGCGACCCTGACCGCGACGTGTTCGCGCGAGCCGCAGCCGGGCGCGATCGGCCTCGTCAGCCAGTCCGGCGCGCTCGCGTTCACCACCTTCTTCGAGCGGGCCGCCGACGCCGACGTCCACTTCAGCCACATCGTCTCGACCGGCAACGAGGCCGACCTCACCACGAGCGACTACGTCGCGTATCTGGCCGCCGAGGAGACGGTCGACGTCATCTGCGCGTACGTCGAGGGGCTGACCGACCCCGAGCGGTTCATGCGCGTCGCCGAGGCCGCGACGCGTGCCGGAACGCCGGTCCTCACCGTCAAGATCGGGCAGAGCGACGTCGCCGAGGCCGCGACGCTGTCGCACACGGGGTCGCTCACCGGCGACGACGACGCCTGGGCGGCCGCGTTCAGACAGACCGGCGTCCAGCGGGTCCCGGACATCCCCGACCTGCTCTCGCAGGCGAGCGCCCACGCGGCGTACGACGTGCCCGACGGCGACCGCGTCGCCATCGCCTCCACGAGCGGCGGACTCGCGAGCCTCCTCGCGGACCTGGCCGACGAGCGCGGCCTCTCGCTCCCGGACATCGACGGCGAGACCGAACGGACCCTGCTCGACATGGACGAACTGCTGACGTTCGGCGCGTTCCACAACCCGGCGGACATCCGCGGCTACGGGGCGGAGGTCCTCCCCGAAATCGCCGATACGCTCTTCGCGGACGACGCGTTCGACGCGTACGTCTTCGCCATCGGCCTCTCTGCGGTCGACGACCGCGCCGCGCGCGTCGCCGCCGACCTCGAGGCCATCGTCGAGCGGGCCGACGACCCGGTGTTCGTCCTCTGGACCGGACGGAAGGTCCCCGACGACCCGACCGAGACCCCGCCGTACGAACGACTCAGAGGTTCGGTCCCGGTGTACGAGGACCCCGGTCGATGTCTGGACGCCGTCGCCTCGCTCGTCGACGCGGTAGCCGACCGCGACCGACTCGCCGCACGACCCGGGCGCGCCGAACTCGCCGAGGGACTCACCGCCCCGCCGGTCGACATCCCGCGCGGCCGCGTCCTCACGTGGGCGGAGAGCGAGCGGTTGCTCTCGGCGTTCGACGTGTCCGTCGTCGAGACGCGGCTGGTGACGACACCCGACGAGGCCGCGGCCGCCGCGGCGGACCTCGGTTTCCCGGTCGTGCTCAAGGTCGACTCGCCGGCGCTCCCCCACCGGACCGACATCGGGGCCGTTCACGTCGGCGTCGACTCCCCCGATTCGGCTCGCGAGTCGTTCGACGCGATTATGCAGGCTGCACGGGCGAACGCTCCCGACGAGAACATCGAAGGCGTCCTCGTCCAGCCGATGGTCGACGACGGCGTCGAGGCCATCGTCGGCGTCTCGCCGGACGAGGTGTTCGGGTCGCTCGTGACCGTCGGGGCCGGCGGGGTGCTCGTCGAGGCCGTCGACGACGCCACGGTGCTGGTGCCGCCGTTCTCGCGGGCCGACGCGCACGAGGCGGTCGAGGCCACGGCGCTCGCCGACCTCCTCGAGAACAGACGTGGCGGCGATGCGCTCTCCGTCGACGAACTCGTCGACGTCGTCGTGACGGTCGGGGACCTGGCCGCATCGACCGACGTCGCCGAACTCGACCTCAACCCGGTGCTCGTCACCGAAGACGGACCGGTCGCCGTCGACGCGCTCGTCCGGACGCGCGACTAAGACGGAGCGGGTCGGAGAAGGAGACGGCGGGCTCTACTCGGGCGCGCGTTCGAGCAGCCGGCGGTAGCGGTCGACGGTCGCCGTGTCGAGAAAGACGCCCTCGACTTCGAGGGAGTCCCGCTCGGAGGCGTCGAACGCCTCGACCAGCCGTCTCGCCTGTGCCACCTCGTCGTCTGGCGGCGTGAACGCCTCGTTGATGACGCCGACCTGTGCCGGATGGATGGCGGTCATCCCGACGAACCCCGTGGCGCGGGCCCGCTCGGCGACCCGACGGAGTCCGTCCTCGTCGCCGATGTCGAGGTGGACGGACGCGACGGGGTCGACGCCGGCCATCGCGGCGTACTCGACGGTGAGCAGTTCGAGCCGTTCTCTGACCCGGTCCGGCGTCCCGGGCGACCCGATGGCCTTGCAGTAGTCCGCGAAGCCGAACGCGAGGCTCTCGACGCCCGTCTCTCGGCAGGCCGCGGCGATCTCCGAGCCAGCGTGCATCCCCGTCGGCGTCTCCACGGTCACGCGGAGCGGCGGCGGGTCGTCGGCGAGCGTCGAGAGCGCTGCCCACGCCTCGCGGACGTCGCGACCCGATTCGACCATCGGGAGGGCGACCGCGTCGGCCCTGGCCTCGACCGCGGTCTTGAGGTCGTCCGGGAAGTCGTCGGTGCCCCGGCCGTTGACTCGAACGGCGACCTCGCGGTCCACGTCGAGGTCGGGGAGGAACGCCCGCAGGTTCTCGCGGGCCGCCTCCCGCCGCGAGGGGTGGACGGCGTCCTCGAGGTCGAAGATGAACGCGTCGGCGTCGGTTCCGAGCGCCTTCCGGAGCATCTCGACGTCGTCGGCGGGCGTGAACAGCGCGGACCGGCGCGGGCGAGCGGTGTCCGTCATCGCTCGTACTCCGCGAGCAGTTCGCGCTCGATGCGTTCGACGGGGTGGTAACAGGCGGCCTCGTGGTCGCCGTCCTGGTAGGTGGTCCGCTCCGGTTCCGCGTCCCGACACTCGTCGGTCGCCTTCGGGCAGCGCGGCGCGAAGTTACAGCCGGACGGGAGGTTCACCGGGTTCGGCGGCTCGCCCGGGAGCAACACCCGCTGTCGCTTCTCGGTCGGGTCGGCGTTCGGTGACGCCGACAGGAGCGACGCGGCGTACGGATGCTTCGGGTTCTGGACGATTTCTTCGGTCCGCCCGAGTTCGACGATGCGCCCGAGATACATCACGGCGAGTCGGTCGCTGATCTGTGAGAGGCTCGCCAGGTCGTGGGAGATGTAGACGATGCCGATGTCGCGCTCGTCGGCCATCTTCCGCAGGATGTTCAGGATGCTGGCCTTCAGCGAGACGTCGAGCATCGACGCCGGTTCGTCGCAGATGAGCAGTTCGGGGTCGAGGACGAGCGCGCGCGCGATGGCGACGCGCTGGCGCTCCCCGCCCGACAGCTGGTGTGGGTAGTCGTCGAGATACTTCTCCGGCGGGTTGAGCCCGACGTCGGAGAGGGTCTTCCGGACCGTCTCCTCGATGTTGCGGCGCTCGCGCCCCTGAATCTTCAGCGGTTCCGCCACCGCGGCACGGACGGTCTGTCTGGGGTTCAGCGAGTCGAACGGGTCCTGGAAGATGAACTGCACCTTCGAGCGGAACTCCTTCGCCCCGCCGTCGAGGTACTCGTCGACGCTGGTCCCGCGGAAGCTGATGCTCCCGGCCGTCCGGGGCTGGAGGACGGAGATGACCTCCCCGAGCGTGGACTTGCCGCAGCCGGACTCGCCGGCCACCCCGACGACCTCGTTCTCGCGGACGTCGATGTCCACCTCGTTGACCGCCTTGACGTAGTTGGGCTCTCGCCCGCGGAGCTGGTCGACGATGCCCTGTGTCTGTGTGAACCACTTCGAGAGGTCGTCGGTCTCGAGGACGGTGTCGCCGGCGCGGCGCCCTTCGCCGCGTTCGACGAACTCGAGCCCCCACGTCTCGGGTTCGGTCGCCTCCGCGCGGAACTGTCCGACGCGGTCGGTGTGGTAGCAGGCCGACCGCTGGTTCTCGACGGGTTCGATGGGCGGGTGTCCCTCCTCACACTCGTCGGTCGCGAACGGACACCGGTTTCGGAACACACAGCCAGTCGGCTCCTCCGTGAGGTCCGGAAGCGACCCAGGTATGGAGATGGCCTGGTGGTCGAAGTCGTCGATGTCCGGGAACGAGTTCTTCAGCCCCATCGTGTAGGGGTTGGTCGGGTGCTTCAGGACGTCTCGCGTCGCCCCCTGCTCCATCACCTTCCCGCCGTACAGCACGGAGACGTCGTCGCAGGTCTCGGCCACGACGCCGATGTCGTGGGTGATCAACAGCAGCGAACTGTCGATCTCGTCTTGAATCTCCAGCAGCTTGTGGATGATCTTGTCCTGGACGATGACGTCCAATCCGGTGGTCGGCTCGTCGGCGATGATGAGGTCCGGGTCGAGCGCGAGCGCCATCGCGATGGTGACGCGCTGGCGCATCCCGCCGGAGAACTGGTGGGGGTAGTCCGTCGTCCGCTCGGGGTCGAGACCGACGATTTCGAACACCTCGTCGACTCTCGCCTGTGCGTCGGCCTTCGAGACGTCACGGTGTGTCCTGATGGCCTGTCTGATCTGCTTCCCCACAGTCATGACGGGGTCGAGCGAGTCCATCGCGCTCTGTGGGATGTACGAGATCCGTTGCCAGCGGACGTCACGCCACTCCTTCTCGGAGAGGTCGAGGAGGTCCTGCCCGTCGAACCGCACGGTCCCGGAGTCGATGCGGGCGTTGTCGTCGAGCAGGCCGAGAACCGAGTGGGCGATGGTCGACTTGCCGCACCCGGACTCGCCGACGAGCCCGTAGTTGTCGCCACCGTCGACCGAGAAGGAGACGCCGTTGACCGCGTGGACGTCGTCCTCGGACGTCTTGTACCTGATTCGTAGGTCTTCGACTTCGAGTAGACTCATACTAGTCTTCACTCCGTAGTTCGGGGTTGACGACCTCCTCGAACGCGCGGCCGACGAGGAACACCGACGTCGTCACCGCCGCGATGCCGATGGCCGGTGGGAGCACCCACCACCACGCCTCGCGCATCCCGCCGGACTCGAACACCTGCTGGAGCATCCGTCCCCAGGAGGTGGCCGTCGGGTCGCCGAAGCCGAGGAAGGCGAGCGACGCCTGGCCCGCGATAGCCCAGGAGACGGCGTAGGCGGTGTAGAGGAAACCGACGCCGATGACGTTCGGCGCGACGTGTAAGAACATGGTTCGACCGTGCCCCGCACCGGCGGCACGGGCGGACTTCACGAACGTTCGCTCGCGGACGGTCATCACCTCCGACCGGATGACCCGCGCGGGCATCTTCCAGAAGAACGCGACGATGACCGCCGTGATGAGGACGATGTTCGGCTGGACGAACGTCAGCACGAGCAGCGCCATCGGCAGGAACGGCAGCGCGAACGTCAGGTCGGTCAGGCGCATCAACACCTCGTCGACCCGCCCGCCGAAGTAGCCGCTCGTCAGGCCGACGAGGAAGCCGACGACCCCCGTGCCGACGCCGCCGAAGAAGCCGACGATGAACGTCGGCCGCGCGCCGGCGAGGAACTGGCTCAGCACGTCCTTGCCGAACGTCGTCGTGCCGAGCGGTGCCGCGCTGTTGGGCGGGGCCATCCGCATCATCTGCCCGTCCTCGGTCTCCATCGTGTGCTCGATAGGCTCGTATGGAGCCAGCGCCGGCCCGAACAGCCCGAGGAACAAGAAGACGAGCAAGACCGCGACGCCGACCTTCGCCGCGTCGTCTTTGAGCACGACGGCCATGACGTTCTTCGCCCGCGTGAGGTTCTCCGAGGCCCGCTCTTTCAGCTCGCTCCGGTCGACCGAGACCACAGAGAGCAGTGACATCAGACGTCACCTCCCTCGACCGTCGGGTCGACTTTCGCGTACATCACGTCCGCGAGGAGGTTCATCACGATGACCGCAAAGGCCATGATGAAGATGGCTGCCTGGACCGTCGGGTAGTCCTTCTGGTTGATGGCCAACACGAGCGCGCGACCGATACCCGGCCACGCGAACACCACCTCGAGCGTGATGACGCCCTGGAACATCATGCCCAGCCGGAGCGCGAAGTACGTCAACAGCGGGAGCATCGAGTTCCGGCCGGCTCGGGCGAGCTGTTCCATCTCGGAGAGCCCCTTGGCGCGGTGGAGCGTGAGGAACGCCGACCCCTTGCGTTCGACGACCGAGTTGCGTGCGAGCAGCAGGAAGTCACCGCTGTAGTACAGCACGGTCGCGAGGAAGGGCAGGAAGTAGTGCATCGCGAAGTCCGGGTGGAGATACGTCTCGACGAGTCCCTCGGGGTTCGCCACCGGACTCCGCATCCCGAACGCCGGGAAGAGGTCGAGCTGGTACGAGAAGATGATGAGAAAGAAGATGCCGGTGACGAACACCGGCGTCGACCGGAAAAAGGTCGTGACGACGATGCTCAGCTGCTCGAACGACGACCCGCGGTTCCAGCCCGCGTACGAGCCGAGCGCCGAACTGACGATGGCCGTCACGACCAGCGCCGGCACCAGGAGTAGCATCGTGTTGAGCAGCCGCGGGAAGATGATCTCGCTCACCGGCCGGCTCTGTGCGATGGAGAAGCCGAAGTTGAGCGTCAACAGGCTCTGGACGTACTTCACGTACTGGACGTAGACGGGTTCGTCGAGGCCGTACTGGACCCGCAACGCCTGGACCTGTTCTTGGGTGAGCCCCCCGGAGGCGATGAGCGAACTGAACGGGTCCCCCGGGAGCAGCCGGAGCGCGAGGAAGATAATCGAGACGGAGACCAGTGTCAGGGCGATCGAGATGGCGACCCGTTTGACGAGGAAGCGTCTGAAACTCATGTGGTACTGAAAGTCGGTTCTCTACTCGTTCAGGAGAAGTCGGGCTGGTCCAGGTCGGACCGGTCGGCGTGCCCGTCTTCGACGCGGGCGGCGAACGCGTCCCAGGCGTCGCCGGACGGGGCCACCAGCGTGTCACCGTCGAAGGTGTACCCGGCCTGCTGGAGCAACTGCTTGCCCTGCTCGGGGTTGTACTCGTACGTCGGGATGTCTCCGGTGTAGAACGGGCTCATCATCGGCGAGATGAGGTTCTGTCCCTCGATGACTGTCGCGCGGCCGCCGAGGACGCCCTGAACGAACCCCTCCTTGTCGACCGAGTGGCTCAGCGCCTTGCGGAACTCCTTGTCCCGGATGAGCGGGTTGATGTGGTTGATGTGGACGTCCAGCGGCGCGTAGTTCTTCGACACCTGCTTCTCGACGCCGCTCGTCGACGCGGCGCGGTCGGCCTGGTCGTTCGACAGCGTCGTCCCGATGGCGTCGATGTCGCCGCTCTGCATCGCCCCGATGAGCGCGTCGACGTTGCCGACGTTGGCCCAGACGATGCCGTCGATGCCGTCTCCCGACGTGAAGTACTCGCCCAGCAGCTCCTCGCGGACCGACTCGTCCCACATCCAGTGGTCCGGGTTCTTCTCGACGGCGAAGCGGGTCCCCTGCTCCCAGCTGGAGAACTGGAACGGGCCCGTCCCGACAGGGTTCTCGGGGTTGTGCTGGGCCGGGTTGTCGACGTTCTCCCACTTGTGTTTCGGGAGGATGACGCTGCGAACCATCCGCTGGGTCAGGAAGGCGGCGTCGGGTCGCTTGAGGTTGAACCGGACTGCACCGCCCCCGCTCTCGGAGATGACCTCCACGCTCTCGATGGGCTCGTAGAACGGCCCCATCTCGGGGGAGTTGTACTCCTTGAACAGTTCGACGCTGAACTTCACGTCGTCAGGCCCGAACGCCTCGCCGTCGTGCCACTGGACGCCCTCGCGGAGCTGAACCTCGACGGTCGTCTCGTCGACGACGGTGGCGTCCGTCGCCAGCGCCGGGACGATTTCCAGCTGCGGCGAGGCGTCGAACAGGCCGTCGTAGAGGTTCGTGAGGCGCTTCGCCTCGGGGCCACCGCCGGCCCACGCGATGTTCAGGCCGCCCATCGATGCGAGGACGCCCTTGACCCACGTACTCGAGTCGCCGGTCGGCTGGAGGTTCACCTGCGTCCAGATGAACGAGTCGCGGTTGGTCCCGTTGCCGGGCATGGGGACGTACCCCTCCCAGTCGGCGGTGTTGCCCGCCATGATGACGTCGGTGAACGCGATAGAGAGGATGTAGGCGTCATCGCTCGCCTTCCGCTGTATCTCGTGACACAGTTCGACGCGACGCTCTTGGTCCTGGATTTCGGTCGCCTGCTGCTCGAGCAGTTCCGTTATCTCGGGGTTGTTGTAGTTGTAGTAGTTCCCGCCCGTCCGCGGGTGCATCCGCATCAAGAACGGGTTGGGGTCGAGTCCACGCTGCGGGTCGGGGCCGTGAGTGTTCATCGACACCGAGACGGTGTGACCCGTGTCTGCCGCCCAGTACTCGTCGTACATGACGTTCGTCGGGACGTCGTCGAGCGCCACCGGGACGCCGACGTCGGTGAACGCGCGCTGGATCATCAGCGCGTGTTCGCGCATCCACGGCTCCTCGTCGGACGCGAAGTTGACCGTAATCTCGGGGACTGCCGCCCCCTCGGTCACGGTGTACTCGAACGGGATGTTGTCGTTGTTCTTCGTCTCGATGGGCCACTCCCCGCGGAACATCGTCTGGACGTTCCGACCGTCGCCACCGCCGCCGTTACCGCCACCGCTACTTCCACCGGAACCGCCGTCACCACCACTTCCGCTTCCGCTCCCACCCCCGCCGCCGTCACCGCTCTGTCCACCACAGCCGGCGAGACCAGCGGTACCCAGTGCTGCCGTCGTCACCAGCATCCGTCGGCGCGAGAGCCCCGACCCATGCGTGTTATTATCATTGGACATTGTGCGTACGCCTCACGAACCACTAGTTGTACATAAACGTTTATACAAAACATGAACAATAGTGATAGTAAACATCTCCCGTCTCACCGTCGCAGACGGGAGAGAGATGACCGCCGTCTGTCGATATCCCCACTCGAATCGAGAGAGAGAGTACAGTTCAGTTAGAATACGTTTTCTGATGGTGTTTCCGCGCGAACGACACCTTTTATATTTCGCGTCCGAGGCACCGTCTATGTCAACCGACCTCGCCATCGTCAGTGACACCCACGTCCCAGGTCGCGAAGCCGCGATTCCCGGCTGGGTCCGTGACCACATCGAGGCGGCCGACCACACCATCCACGCCGGGGACTTCGACGCGCCCGAGACGCGCTCGCTCGTCGAAGACCTCGCACAGGGGCTGACCGCCGTCGCGGGCAACATCGACCCGCCGTCGGTCGACCTCCCCGCGGCCGCCACCGTCGAGGTCGAGGACGTGACGTTCGTCGTCGTCCACGGCACCGGGCCGCACGACTCGTGGTCCACGCGGGTCCGACGCCTGGTCGGGGAGACGGTCGACGTCGGGACGGGGACGGTGGTCGGCGTCGCCGGCCACACCCACACGCCGACCGAGACGGTCGTCGACGGGGTTCGCCTGCTCAACCCCGGGAGCGCGACGGGTGCGCGCCCGGCGAGTCGGGCCACGATGCTCACCGTCACGGTCGACGGCGACGCCCTCGACGTCGAGGTGCACGAGCGGTAGCCCCCGCACGCATCACGCGCCGCTTTTTACTCCCCGACCGAATCAGACGACTATGGAACTGTTCGCCGTCCCCGACCTCCCCGAGGTCGAACCGGGTGACGACCTCGCCGCGCTCGTCGCCGACCGGGTCGACCTCCGAGCGGAAGACGTCGTCTGTGTCGCCTCGACGGTCGTCTCGAAGGCCGAGCGGCGGGTGCGGTCGCTCGACGACTTCCCTCCCGGGCCCCGCGCGAGAGAACTCGCCGCTCGGCTCGAAGCGGCGACGGGCGACGAGAAGGACCCACGGTTCGCCCAGGCGGTCTTAGAGGAGTCGACAGACCTCCTCATGGAGGCACCCTTCCTCCTCACCGAGACGCGCTTCGGTCACGTCAGCGTCAACGCCGGCATCGACCGTTCGAACGTGCCCGGCGGTGACCTCCTCCTCTTACCGGAGCGTCCCGCAGAGTCGGCGGCCCGCCTCCGCGATGGTCTCGTCGCAGACCGTGTCGTCGTCACCGACACCTGCGGGCGGCCGTTCCGCCACGGGCAGCGGGGCGTCGCCATCGGCTGGGCCGGGCTCCCCGCCTCGCGCGACTGGCGCGGTGAACGCGACCGCGACGGCCGCGAACTCACCGCCACGGTGGAGAGCGTCGTCGACGAACTCGCCGCCGCGTCGAACCTCGTCGCGGGCGAAGGGGCGGGCGGCACCCCCGTCGTCGTCGTCCGTGACTTCGACTTCGGCGACCACGCCGGCAGCGACGAACTCTTCCGGGACGTCGAGGGTGACTTCGTCCGGCAGGCCCTCCGTGGGTGGCGCTACGAGTCGTAGGGCGGTTTCGAGAGCGGGTTCCCTTGCCGGTATGTCGAGCGTTCAAACCCGGCGAGTCCCGAGGGGGCGTATGCGACGAGACACGCGACGAGCGACCGCCGAGGGGGGCGATAGCTGATGTTCGGCATCGAACTCACCCCCGAACACCCCGTGGACGAGGTCGTCGACCTCGGCGTCCGCGCCGAGGCCGAGGGGTACGACACCGTCTTCGTCTCCTCACACTACAACAACCGCGACCCCTTCGCCGTCCTGGCACGCCTCGCGAGCGAGACCGAGACGGTTCGACTCGGCCCCGGGGTCGTGAACCCCTACGAGCGCCATCCGGTGACGCTCGCCTCGCAGACGGCGACCGTCGCCGACCAGTCCGGCGGGCGCGCGGTGTTCGGCATCGGCCCGGGCGACCCGTCGACGCTGACGAACCTCGGCCTCGAGGACGAACGCGGCTTGCGGTCGGTGCTGGAAGCGTTCAAAGTCGCCCAGCGACTGTGGGACGGCGAGCGCGTCTCCCACGACGGGACGTTCACCTGCGAGGACGCGGGGCTGAACTTCGACGTCCCCGGCGACGTGCCCGTCTACGTCGGCGGGGAGGGCCCGCACATGTGCCGGATGGCTGGGAAGCACGCCGACGGCCTGTTGTTCAACGGCTCACACCCCGACGACCTCGCGTGGGCACGCGACCAGGTCGAACAGGGCGTGGCCGACCGCCCCGACGAGCGCGGTGACTTCGACCTCGCAGCGTACGCCAGCGTCTCGGTCGCCGAGGAGCGCGAGGCCGCGCGCGAGGCTGCGCGGCCCCCGGTGGCCTTTATCACCGCCGGCGCGGCACCGCCCGTGCTGGAGAGACACGGTATCGACGCGGAACGAGCGAGTGACATCGGCGCGAAGATCAGCGCCGGCGAGTTCTCGGCGGCGTTCGAACTCGTCACGTCGGCGATGGTCGACGCGTTCTGCATGGCCGGTACGGTCGAAGAGGTCGGCGAGCGGATGGCTCGGGTCGAAGAACACGCGGACAGTCTCGTGGTCGGGTCCCCGCTCGGCCCCGACCTCGAAGCGGCGATTACTCTTGCCGCGGCGGCGCACGACCGATAGAGCCGCTGCCGCCACTGCCGCCACTCCCACCGCTCACCGCGTCGACGAGTGCCCCGACCGCGAGATACGCGAACGCGACGAGGGCGAACGTCGTCAGCGCCCCACCGATGGCAAAGGAGATGAACGACAGCGGGTCGGACAGCGCGACCTCCGTGATGAAGATGACGACGAGTTCGAAGACGCTCCCGATGAGTCGGGCGAGGAAGTCCACGAGGGTTACCATGTCTGCTGGTTTGGACGGGGGGTACTTGTGTGTTCAGGTACCGCGCTCGACGAGGGTCGTCGGAAACGCGTCGACGCTGCGGGCGTTGTGGTGGTGGGGCGGAAACGGCGTCGTGGTGGCCGGGAAGGCCGCGGGCGCGGCGGCTTCAGCGTCGACTCGAACGGGAGAAAGACCCGGATTCAGAGTTCTTCGACAGCCTCGACAACCTCGTCGAGCGCGGGCGCATCGAACCAGTCGAAATCGGTGTAGGTGTTCGTCCCCGCGGTGTAGACGTCGGAGACGACCTCGATCACCTCGGCAGGGAGGGGGTCCGGCGACTCCTCGCACAGGCTCCGCCAGTCGGCGACGCCCTGCTCTCGCGCCTCGGCTTTGGCCGCGCTCACGGCGTCGACCCAGTCGGGGTCGGTCCGCCGATAGTACTGTCGGACGACCTCCTTCGAGAGTTCCTGGCCCTGGTAGGAGAAGCGGTTCTCGTCGAACGTGCCGACCACGTCGGCGACCTTCAGGGTGCCGTCGTCGTACACCACCTCGATCTTGCCGTCCTCGTGGGTGAAGCCGGTCTGTTCGGCGCGCATCGTCACGACGGTGTTCACGCCCAGCGCGAGTTCCTCCAGGCGGTCGAGGCTCGCCTGTCCCGCGATGGCCTCCGCCTCTGTGCGCGAGAGGTAGCGGTCCTGTTCTTCGAACTTGGTCGAGAACTCGACGATGGGCTCGGGCAGGTCGACGACCTCGTCGGGCCACGTCTCGTACGGGAGGTCGAACTCGGCGGGCGAGCGACGACGGCGGAGCGACGACCCCTCGGGGACCGTGTTCCGGAAGACGATTTCGAGGGGGACGACGTAGCCGTCGCCGGCGGCGGCGTGGAACGCCTCGTAGTCGTACGCCTCGCCGTCGGTGGGGAGGTCGGGGACGCGGGCGAGTTCGATGGCCATCGTCCGTGGCGGACTCGCGCACTCGCCGAGTTCCTTCGGTTCTCCCTCGCCAGAGTCGCTCGTCTCGTACACACCCCGGTAGTGGGTCGGGATGTGGTTCACGTCGAGCAGTTCGAAGTTGGCCGCGCCCATCGTACAGAGCGCCGCGCCCTTCTCGGGAATCCGGTCGGGCATCTGTCCCCAGTCGAAGACGGAGTAGTCGTCGGTGAAGTAGAACGTCCCCGCGCCGAGTTCCCCCTCTCGAGGCTCACGGTCGACGTGTATCTCCTTGACGCTGGTCATACTCGTGTGCGCGCGGGCCGATGGGAAGTATCTTTCAATTTCGTGCGTACCCTTCGGCGGTCGGCCGCGAGAATACACACGTCGATGCATCGTCGTGCGGGCACTCGGCGCACGGCTTTTGTCCGCGGCACGTCTCCGTCAGGGCGTGTCCACCGACCACGACGGTCCGCTCGCTGAGGTCGCCGACGCCCTCGTCGAGGGTGGGGGCGCGATGGCGCTCACGGGCGCGGGCGTCTCGACCGCCTCGGGGGTACCGAGTTTCCGGGGCGAAGGCGGCATCTGGGAGACCGCGTTCGACCCGAACGACTTCCACTACTCGCGGTTCCGCCGGGACCCCGAGGGGTTCTGGGAGGAGCGACTCCGGCTTCAGGAGACGATGTTTCCCGGCGAAATCGAACCGAACCCCGCACATCACGCGCTGGTCGAGTTAGAGGAACGAGGCGTCCTCGACGGCGTCGTGACGCAGAACACCGACGGCCTCCACCGCGCGGCGGGCCAGCCCACTCTCGCCGAGATACACGGCAACGCGTCCCGCGTCGAGTGCCAGTCGTGCGGGTCGACGGCGGACGCGGAGCCGGCGTTCGACCGCGTCCGCGACGGCGACACGCCCCCACGCTGTGACTGCAGCGGCGTCTACAAACCCGACGTCGTCCTCTTCGGCGAGACGCTCGACCCCGAGACGCTCGGTCGTGCGGAGGACCTCGCGATGGGGGCGGAGACGGTGCTCGCCGTCGGCACCTCGCTCCAGGTGAACCCCGCGGCGTCGCTCGCGGGCCTCGGCGACCGACTCGTCGTGGTCAACCTCGACGAGACACCGTACTCCAGCCGCGCCGAGTACGACCTCCGCACGGACGTCACGAGGGCGCTGCCGCGGCTGGTCGACCTCGTCGACGAGCGGCTGTGAGTCTCCGAGACGGTCTCAGTCCCCGGCGCGAACGACCGCGTTCCCGTCGAGAGCCGACGCGGTGGGGTACCCCGAGAGTTCGAGCGTCAGGTCGAACGCCGCCCGGAGGTTCCGGAGCACGTCCGCGACCCCGTCCGCGCCCGCGAGCGTCAGTCCGTAACAGTAGGGCCTGCCGAGGAGCACCGCGTCGGCACCGAGCGCAAGCGCCCGGAAGACGTCTGCGCCGGTTCGGACTCCGCTGTCGAACAGCACCGGTATCGAGCCACCGACCTCGCGGGCGACGGGGCCGAGCGCCTCGAGCGCCGCGAGTTCGCCGTCGACCTGTCGCCCACCGTGGTTGGAGACGACGACGCCGTCGGCGGCGTCGGCCGCACGGCGGGCGTCGTCGGGGTGCACGACCCCTTTGAGGTAGAGCGGCAGGTCGGTCCGCTCACGGAGCCACGCGACGTCGTCCCAGTCGAGGCTCGCATCACCGAGGCAGTCGCTCACGACGGACGCGACGGCCTCGTCGTCCGTCCCGCCCGCCCGCTCGCGGACGACCGGGTCGGCGGCGTAGGTGCCGAGGCCGTGGCCGTGGTCGAGCGGCGCGTAGCCGCTCTCGAGTTCGCGGACGCGCCACCCCGTGACGGGTGTGTCGACGGTGAGGACGAGCGCCGAGTAGCCCGCTGCCTCGGCCCGGCGAACCAGGCTCGCCGTCACCTCGCGGCCGGACCAGTACACCTGGAACCACCGCACCGCCGCGCCATCGGCGGCCTCGTCTTGCGCCCGGGCGACGGCTTCGAGCGACGCCGACGAGACGGTGCTCAGACAGAGGGCCGTCCCCGTCCGTCCGGCGGCGCGGGCAGTCGCAACCTCACCTTCGTCGTCGTACAGCGACTGCATCCCGATGGGGGCGCAGACGAGGGGATGCGTGAGTCGCTGGTCGCCGACGGTGACCTGGTGGTCGCGCGTCGACGTGTCCCGGAGCACGCGCGGACGAATCCGCCACCGGTCGAACGCGCAGCGGTTGTCGCGGATGGTCTGTTCCGTCTCGGCCCCGCCGACGAGATACGCGCGCGGTCCTGGCGGAAGGTCCGCCGCCGCCTGCTCGGCGAGCGCCTCGGGGTCGAGCGGGACCGTCGACGCGCCCGCCGCGACCGCTCGCTTTCGACTGGTGCCGTCCATGTGTGAGCCACCGCACGGGGACGCATAGTGGTTCGTGTCGGGGCACGAACGCACGGTGACGACTCCCCGGACCGGCCCACTTTTCACCCCGTGGCTACTCCCACAGACCATGCCATCAGGGCTCGATGCGTCCGACACTCCGAGCGCGGCGACGTTCGAGCACGTCCCGGAGACGGACCAGTCGTTCGAGAACGCCCTGGCGAAAGCGCGCGCGGGCGAGCGTCTCACCGTCGACGACGGCGTCGAACTCCTCACGACGGGGACCGAGGCGGCGGGTATCGACCCCCGCCGGAAGGAACTCGTCCTCGAGGCGGCCGACAGACGCCGGGCCGACGTCGTCGGCGAGGACGTCACCTTCGTCGCCAACCTCAACAACAACGTCACGACCGCCTGCAACACCGGCTGTCTGTTCTGCAACTTCAAGGACACCGCCCACCGCTTCGAGACGGGCGGCGCGGACCACGCGGGCTTCACCAAGACGCCCGCGGAGTCCCGCCGCATCGTCGAGGAGACGCTCGACCTCGGCATCTCGGAGGTCTGCTCGGTGTCGGGGCTCCACCCGGCGTTCGCGCTCGACGACGAACACCACGAGATACTCGCGTCGTACGAGCGGCCCGCCCAGACGGTGAACTACAAGCCGCCCGAGCGGTACGAGGTCGACCCCGGCACCTACCTCGAACAGATGGCGGCGATGAGCGTCGGCGGCGTCCACCTCCACTCGATGACGCCCGAGGAAGCCTACCACGCCCGGCGAGGGACCGACTGGTCGTACGAGGCCGTGTATCGGCGGCTAAAGGCGGCCGGCCTCGACTCCGCGCCCGGGACCGCCGCCGAGATACTCGTCGACGAGGTGCGCGACGTCATCTGCCCCGGGAAGATCGACTCACAGGGGTGGGTCGACGCGATGGAGGGGGCGATGCGGACGGGGCTGGACGTCACGGCGACCATCATGTACGGCCACGTCGAGAACGAGATGCACCGCGTCATGCACCTCGACGTGGTCCGCGACCTGCAGGATTCGATGGGGGGAATCAGGGAGTTCGTGCCGCTGTCGTTCGTCCACCAGAACACGCCGCTGTACCGGCGGGGAATCGTCGACGGCGGCGCGAGCGACGCCGAGGACGAACTCATGATTGCTGTCTCCCGCCTGTTCCTCGACAACGTCGACAACGTCCAGTCGTCGTGGGTGAAGTACGGCAACGCGAAGGCGCTCAAACTGCTCAACTGCGGGGCGAACGACCTCATGGGGACCATCCTCTCCGAGGAGATTACGAAGCGCGCCGGGGGGCAGTACGGCGAGTTCCGCTCGGTCGCCGACTACGTCGACATGGTCTCGGCCATCGGACGACCGCTGGTCGAGCGGTCGACCGATTACCGACGTCGACACCGGGTCGACCCCGATGCCCCGCCGTTCGGCCCCCGCCTCGGCCCGCGGGCGGACGGGACGCCGATGCTGTCGGCCGAGCCGAGAGACCTGGCCGCCGCGGACGACTGACGCGACGGCGAACCCGGTCTGGACGTCGACCTCACCACGACAGGTCGAACGCGCCGGCGACACCGGTTTCCCCCCGAGGTGTCCTCGCCGTTCGTACAGAAGTGCTATCGCAGAGCCCTCCCTAATACGGCCGAAATGGACCCCGAGGACCCCGACGCGGTACGCGTACTCGCCGTCGTCCGGCACGCCGGACGGGACAGGGTCGTCGACGCCCTCCACGCGGCGTCCGTCTTCGAGACGCTCGTCGTGACCTCCGTGGCCGAACTGGTCGACGCGCTCGGCAGCGGCCCCCGGGTCGACTGTGTCGTCTGCCGAGACGACCTGCCTGACGGCGCGGCGACGGACGTGCTCGACCGGGTGCTCGAACGGTGCCCCGGCGTGCCCGTCGTCCTGTTCGTCGAGGTAACGGACGGGCGTGTCCCCGCCGGTGCGCTCAGAGACGACTTCGCGGCTCGGGTGGTCGACGACGGATCGGCCGTGGCGGCTGCCGACCTGTGTGATGCGCTTCGCGCCACAACAGCCGACGCCCGCCGCTCAGAGCCCGGCGGGCGTCTCCCGCCTCCCGGCTGGAGCCACAGCGACTGGAAGGCGAGCGTCTTCGACCAACTGTTCGAGAACCTTCCGTTGCACGTCTTCGTCAAGGACAGGGAAGGCCGAATCACACACGTCACCGAGGGCCCCGTCGAAGAGCGCCTCCACGCGTCCGGCGACGCGTTCCGCGGCCGACGTGACGTCGACGGCGTCGTCCCGTTCGAGGAGGCGCTCGGCTCGTATCTCGACGACGTACAGGTGCTCGAGACGGGCGGGGCTGTCGTCGACGAGGTGGAGTTTTTCCCCTCGTCGGGTCGGTGGTTCCTCACCACGAAGGTCCCGCTTCGGGACGAACACGGCGAGGTCGTCGGGCTCCTCGGGGTCGCCCGGGAGATTACCGAGCGCAAGGAGCGCGAGCGACAGCTCACGGCGCTCACCCACCTGGTTCGACACACCCTCCGGAACGAGATCAACGTCGTCCACGGCTGGGCCGAGCGACTCACGGGCGCGGTCGACGAGCCGAACCAGTCGGCGGCGACGCGCATCCTCCGCGCGGCAGAGCGGCTGCAGTCGATGACCGACAAGCAACAAGAACTCGTCGACGTCGTCACCGACAGTCCACCTCTGGGAACGGTCGACGTCGCAGCGGTCGCGCGGCAGGTACTCGCCGCGGCGGCCGAACGGCACCCGTGTGCCCGGTTCGACGCGGCGCTCCCTGACCGGGCTCCGGTCCGTGCCGTCGACAGCCTCGAACGGGCGTTCGCCGAACTAGTCCAGAACGCGGTCGTTCACAACAGCCGCGACGCGCCGCTCGTCGAACTGCGCGTCGAGTCCCACGAAGAGACGGTGTGTGTCCGAATCGTCGACGACGGCCCGCCGATTCCCGAGATGGAGGTCGCGACGCTCACCGGCGAGCAGTTGATCGACCCGCTCCATCACGGGACGGGACTCGGGCTGTGGCTCGCCGACTGGGCCATCAGACGGTCGAACGGGACGCTGTCGTTCACACGGAACGGCTCGCGAGGGAACGTCGTGACGGTGACGCTCCCCCGAGAGGAGTGAGTTCACGTGACGGGCTCGTCCGAGAGACACGCCCGATATCGCGCGCCCGCGTCGGTCTCCGCGGCGATGGCGTCGCGGATGCGGTCGGAGACCCACTGGTCTCCCGAGAGGTACCGTTCGTACACTGGGAGTCGCTCTCGAAGCGGGACGCCGGCCCCGTCCGCGAGGTCCTCCAGTTCGCGGAGTGCGGGCCACGAGTAGTCGGGGTTGATGTAGTCGTCCGTCACGGGGGAGACGCCGCCGAGGTCGTCGACGCCGCAGTCTACGAGGGCCGACGTCGGCGAGAGGTTCGGGGGCACCTGCACCGACACCTCGTCGGGGAGGGCGACGCGTGCCATCGACACGACGCGGCGCATCGTCTCGACCGGGGGGCGCTCGAACGACGAGCGCTCGTTCGGGACGACGTTCTGGACGATGACCTCCTGGACGTGGCCGTACCGCTCGTGGAAGTCTCGAATCGCCAGCAACGACTCGGCGCGGTCGCGCCATGTCTCGCCGATACCGACGAGCAGTCCAGTGGTGAACGGGACGCCGGCCCGGCCGGCCGCGCGGATGGTGTTGAGCCGCTGGCCGGGCGTCTTCCGTCGACTGCCGGCGTGGGCGTCGACGTCGGCCGTCGTCTCTAGCATGACGCCCATGGAGGCGTTCACCTCCCGCAGGCGCTCGAACTCCGCTTCGGTGAGGTCGCCGGGGTTCGAGTGCGGGAGGAGGCCCACGTCGAGTGCGAGTTCGCACACCTCGAAGAGGTAGTCGAGGATGGAGTCGTGACCCCACTCGTCTAGCTGGTCGTGGATGGCCTCGTACCGCGCGTCGGGTTTGTCGCCGAAGGTGAAGAGCGCCTCCGTACAGCCGGCGTCGGCACCCGTGCGCAGGACGTCTTCGACCGCCGCGGGCGACATGAGCGACGCCTGCCCGGGGACGTCGTAGTAGGTACAGTACGTACAGGTGTAGCGACACGCTGTCGTCAGCGGAACGAAGACGTTCCGTGCGAACGTGAGCGCGGGCGCGGGGCCGACGTCGGCGGGCCTCACGTCGAGCAGCCGGTCGACCGCCTCCTCGTCGACGTCGAGGGCGATGTCGTACGCGTCCGCACCGGGGAACATACGCGGGCCTCGGTCGTAGTGGAATATAAGCTGCGGGGTCGACGAACCGGCAGAATCGACGAACCGGCGTGGCCGTCTCACCGACGGCTGAGGCGGACGCGGCCCTCGTCGTCGCCGACCACGAGTTCGAACCGCGACGCGAGCCACTCCCTCGTGGACGCCCCGCCGTGGACGAACGCCTCGACGAGGTCCGCGGGCTCGTCGACGTCGGTCGACAGCCGGAACGAGTCGACGGTCCCGACCGTCCCGACGGCGGCGGCCGCCTCCCGGTGGTCCAGGTAGGAGGTGCCGTGGAAGTCGGTCCGGAAGTCGGGCGTCCGGACCACGAGCGCGTTCGTCCCCACGCCCCGCCCGGGGACGAGCACGACGTCTCCGTCGGTGTCGACGAGGCGGGTCAGCGCGTCCGGGGTTGCGAGCGCGAGGTCGGCCATCACCACGACGAGCGGGTGGCGTTCGGCCCCCTCCGCGCCGACGGTCTCCGCGACGGCGCGGTCGACCACGGCGGAGAGGGGAGCGTCGTCGACGCGGACGCTCGCGGACGCGTCGACATCGACGGGGCTCGTCGCGACGACCTCGACCGAACCCAGCGGCGCAGCGGCGGCGAGCACGTCACGGAGCATACAGCGTGCGAACGCGTCGCGTTCGTCGGCGTCCAGAACGGGGGCGAGCCGCGTCTTCGGGGTCGTCGCGTCGAAGGGAACGACGACGCGCATCTACCCGAGCGGGTCGTGGGTGTCCTGCTGTGAGCGCCAGTAGAAGAAGCCGCCCACGACGAGCGCGACCACGACGAGTCCACCGACGGCGTACAGTGCGAGGGTGAGCGTCTGCTGTGACTGCTGGGCGGACTCGGCCTGCGACCGTGCCTCGTTCGCGAGTTCGGTGGCCAGGTCGAAGTTCTCCGACTCGTAGGCGTTCACGGCCTGTTCGAACGTGTTCTCGGCCTCGCCGACGCCCGCACTGTTCTCGCGCGCCGAGTCGATGGCGGCCTGTGCGTCGTCGAGGGCGTTCCGCGCCCCGTCGCTCGCGGACGTGAAGTGGTGCGACTCCCACGTGTCGATGGCGTTCGTGTTGCCGCCCGCACGCGCCTGGGTCAGCGACGCCACCACGAACGTCTGTTCGGGGTCGTACGAGTACGACGCGACGGGGGGCACCGTCCCCGTCACGCGGATACGGACCTCGGCCGTGCCGTCCGCGGCGGATATCTGTGAGGAGGTGAAGTTCTGCCCGTCGAACTCCTCGCGACCGACTGTCGCGCCGGTCTGGTCGACGTAGCTGACCGACCAGGTCACGTCGCGCAGTTCGGTCTCGCCGCGGAGCTGCCACTGCTCCAGCGTCGGGTTCTGGTACAACTCGGTCAGCGTCATCGTCGCTTCGACCTGCGAGCCGACGGCTGCTTCGTCCGGCACGGTCGCGTCGCCGACGGTGAGCGCGGCGGCGGGCGCGACAGCCGAACACAGGACCAACAGGACGAGGAGGAGGCTAGAAAAGCGACTCAAGTTCGTCTTCGTCATCGTTCACTAGGCCTTCGAGCTTCGCGTCACTCTCCTCTCGGATTTCGGCAAGATTGTCTTGTGCTTCGATGGCGACCTGCTGGAGCTCCTTGATACGGGGGACGTTCGTCACACCCGACAGGAGGATGACGGCCGCGACCTGCCGCGAGTTGCTGATGGGGTAGTCGCCGCCGCGGACCTCCATCGAACCGGTCTGCTCCTCGATCCACTTCCGCCCGCGCTCGATTCCCTTCCGGTTGAGATGCTCCGGAGGCCCCGCGACCACGAGCAGCGCCCGCTCTGTCCCCTCGACCTCACAGGGGAGGGTGAGCCGGCCCAGCGCCGCCTTCCGGACGAGGGAGGTGATACGGTTCGTGGTGTGGGCGCTGTCGAGGCCGTCGTCGGCGTCGTTGCCGCCGCCGGTGAGCCGCGAGAGGAGGCCGCCCGACTTCCCCGTGGGCTCGACCTCCTCGGAGGCGTAGCCGACGGTGGAGACGCCGCCACCGGCGAGCGTGTTGATGATCTCCGAGGAGTCGACGACGCTCTCGGCGACCTCCTGGCCCGCCTCCACCTCGCCGGCACCGAACAGCACGCCGAAGCGCGTGACGATCTCCTTGTTGATCTGGTCGTAGCCGCCCTGGACCGACTCGCCGGTCTTGCGCCAGGCGTCGTTGTCGAAGACGAGGAGGTTGTCCACCTCGCGGACGAACGTCTGGAACGACCGCGCGGCGTTGAGGGTGTAGATGCCGCCCTCGTCGCTGCCGGGGAGGATACCCAGTCCGTAGACGGGTTCGGTGTAGATTCGCTTGAGGTGCTTCGCCAGCACCGGCGAACCGCCCGAACCGGTCCCGCCACCGAGGCCGGCGACGACGAGGAAGGCGTCCACCTCGTGGACGGGGATGGAGTCGATGGCCCCCTGTACCTCGTCGATGTCTTCCTCGGCGATCTCCGCGCCGAGTTCGTTGTCCGCGCCGACCCCGTGGCCCTTGACGCGCGACTGGCCGATGAGCACGCGCTGGTCCTTCGGGATGTTCTCGAGTCCGAGGAGGTCCGCCTTCGCCGTGTTCACCGCCACGGCGGCGCGGACGATGTTCGAGTCGTTGTTCCTGTCGTACGCGAGGAACTTGTCGACGACTTTGCCACCCGCCTGGCCGAAACCGATCATCGCGAGTTTCATCTGTGCTGTTCCCTCGTCATTGGGTAGAATCCAACACGAATCAAGGTATAAGCCTTGTGACTGTCGGAATGTTTACTACTCGGTCGAGAATCGAAAGACGAGGCGGGAGTATATCAATGTCAGACTGGTGTATGCCACCCGTCTGACGCCTGTCGTTCTCAGGTTCGATAACACTCGCGTGGACGCGCAGAGTCGATTACGGCCTGCCTGACGTTTACGCCCTGCGTGACGTCGTCTCAGGCGGCCAGGTACGCTTCGAGGCTCGTGAGGTCAGTCTCGCTCACCCCGAACGCGCCGACCGCGTTGTCGTTGGTCGTGTTGTCGAACTTCAGCGAACGGTACTGGTCGGCCCCCATCGGCGCGCCGGGGAGCTTCCCGACGACGCTGAGGCCGATTCCCGCGAGTCCCATCGGGACGGGCACGACCGTCACCGAGCGACCCGCCGCGCCGTGCGCGAGCTTCGCCACCTCGGCGAGCGTCAGCTTGTCCGGGCCGCCGATTTCGTAGGTCTGGCCGACGTGCTCGTCGGCCTCGCAGGCGTCGGCGAGCATCGGGACGAGGTCACCGACCCAGATGGGCTGAAAGCGCGTCTTACCCCCACCGGGCAGCGGCGTGAGATACGGCGGCGCGAGCTTCTTCGTGAAGGAGACGAACTCGCCGCCGTCGCCGAACACGACGGAGGGACGGAAGATTACCCAGTCGAGCGAGGAGTCCTTCACGGCCTCCTCGGCCTTCCCCTTCGCGCGGATGTACGCCGTCTCTCCCCGGGGGTCGGCCCCGAGCGCACTCATCTGGACGAGCCGCGAGACGCCGTGTTCCTCACAGGCGCGGACGACGTTCTCGGTCCCCTGTCGGTGGACCGTATCGTGCATCTCGTCGCCCCCGCTCGGCTTGAACAACGGCGAGAGCGCGACGAGGTTGACCACGACGTCTTGGCCCTCGAACGCCTCCTGCATGGAGTCGTACGCGGTGACGTTCCCCATCGCCTTCGAGATACCCTTCGGGAGGTCGTCGTTTCCCGGGCTCCGCGAGAGCGCCGTGACGCTGTGTCCTCGTTCCTTGAGTTCACGACACAGATGGCTACCGATGAAGCCGCTTCCGCCGACGACAAGGACGTTCATACCTCCTCCTGCGGCGGTAGTGACGTAAAGCTGTCGCGAGCGAGCCACTTCCGTGCCTCGGTTTTGGGAGATTCGGACGGTGGGCGGCGGGCGTCGAGCGGCGTGTGGGCGGCGGGCGACCGACAGGGTTATTCGCCGCTGGGGCGGCCCTCAGGCCATGCTCGTCACGCTCGAGGGCCTCGACGGGAGCGGCAAGACGACGGTGCTCGGCCACCTCCGCGACGAGTTCCCCGAGGCAACGTTCACCTGCGAACCGACCGACTCGTGGTACGGTGAGAGCGTCCTCCGCTCGATTCGTGACGACGAGGCCGACCCGCTCGCCGAACTCTTCCTCTTCACGGCGGACCACGCCGACCACCTCGCGCGGGTCGTCCGCCCCGCACTCGAGACGGGCAGTCTCGTCATCTCCGACCGGTACGCCGATTCACGGTACGCCTACCAGGCCGCCACGCTCGCCGCGTACGACCACCTCGCGGTCGACGACGCCCTGACGTACGTCCGCGAGGTGCACGCGCCGTTCACGCGCGACCCCGACCGCACCGTCTACCTCGACGTCGACCCCGAGACCGCCGCCGAGCGGGCGGGCGCGACGAACAAACTCGAACACGTCGACTACCTCCGGCGCGTGCGGGACAACTACGAACGGCTCATCCGCGAGGACGACGGTCGGTTCGTCCGCGTCGACGCCACACAGTCACCCGCGGCGGTCGCGTCAGACGTGGTCAGGGCGGTCGAGAAGGCGGTCCGATAGGGCGAGGGGTCGGGTCGTCGGCGGCCGGTCAGGTCGTCTTCGGCAGTTCGATCTCTTCGGGCGGCGGGACGTACAGCACGTCGATGGTGAACCCGAGGACGAGGGGCATCCCGATCCACAACCCGAGGAGGACACTCACGCCGAGGTTCGCCGGGATGACGGCCCCGAACAGCATCGTGGTGACGAAGAGCGCGACCGGGATGAGAAGCAACGCGTAGATGACCGACCCGGCCCGGGTCTTCAGGCGGATGCGGAAGAAGCGCGTCATCACGGCGGCGATGACGGTGTTGACCACCAGGACGGCAACCAGGAGTACGAGGCTCACGACCGAGACCATATCCACGGTAGGGAGGCAGCGACCTTTGACTTGTCGGACGCGGCGGTCACGCTCGGAGACGTGTTCGAGCCGCTCAGTTCGAGGCCGCATCGAACGGGTCGGTTCCCGCCCTCACCTCGTCGGTCGTCGGTCGGCCGTCGGCGTCCCAGTCGACCCTGAGACGGTCGTTCGCGGCGTCACGCGGGTCCAGTCCGCCGCGGAGTTCGGCCGCGTCCGTGAGGCCGTCACCGTCGGTGTCGGCCAGTTCGGGGCTCGTCCCGACGAGCGTCTCGAAGGCGTCGTCGAGGCCGTCGCCGTCCCGGTCGGCGGTCGCGGGCACGTCGCCGTCGTTCGTCGGGTCGGCCCCGGCGGCCACCTCGACGCCGTCGGAGATACCGTCCCCGTCCGTGTCGAAGGCGAGCGGGTCGCTCGCGTCGAAGCCGAAGACCTCGTCGCCGTCGAGAAGTCCGTCGCCGTCCGTGTCAGGGTTCGCGGGGTTCAACGGAGGCGTCGCCGACACCTCGCTGTCGTCTTCGAGTCCGTCGCCGTCCGTGTCGGTCTGGACGTAGCCGCCGTCGCGTCCGTCGAGCGGGTCCGTCCGTCCCTGTTCGACACGGTCGTTCGACCCGTCGCCGTCCGTGTCGGGGTCGAACGGGTCGGTGCCGAGGGCACGCTCGCGGGCGTCGGTGAGACCGTCGCGGTCGCTGTCGAGGTCGAGGAAGTCGGGGATGCCGTCGCCGTCGGTGTCCGTCGCCCCTTCCTCGGCGTCGAGGAGGCCATCCCCGTCGCTGTCGACGTCGAAGCGGTGGTCGACGCCGTCGCCGTCGGGGTCCGCGACGGTCCGTTCCGCGTGGTACGTTTCGAGCGCCGACGGGATGCCGTCGCCGTCGTGGTCGACCGCCTCGACGCTCGAACCGCCGTTCGCGACGCTCCCGAGGTTGAGGTCGGTCGTCGACCCGGAGAGGGCGACCGCGCCGACGGACGTCGCCGACACCACGACGGCGACGGCGACAGCGACGACGAGCGCCCGGCGTCCGCTCATCCGTGCCTCCGGGAGGGGTGTACTCGTCCGGGACCACCAGCGCGAGCCGCGTCGGGAGCTGACATACTCGGTGGGGCGATAGCGAAGGACCGCCTTAGTTACGAACAGGCTCCCGCCGCGACGGGGTGGGTCGAATCGGGTAGGGAGCGCCTACTTCGCGTGCCGACTCCCGGCTGGATTTATACGCCCGGCGGGGCAACGCCGGTCATGCACCGACTCATCGCCGACCGCTCGCTCGGCGACTCGTGGCTCGGCCCCGAAGACGCCCGTGCGGCCTACCGGGACGTGGTCCGGACGCGACGGTTCGACGACCGGGCGCTCGCCCTCCAGCGCCGGGGGTGGATGAGCGGCTACCCGCCGTTCCGTGGTCAGGAGGCCGCGCAGGTGGGGGCCGCCCACGCCATGCGCGACGACGACTGGCTCCTCCCCACCTACCGCTCGAACGCGCTTCAAATCGCCCGCGGCGTCCCGATGAGCGACATCCTGCTCTTTCGGCGGGGCCACCCCGAGTTCCACTCGGACCACGACCTGCCCGTCCTCCCGCAGGCGGTCCCCATCGCGAGTCAGTTGCCCCACGCCGTCGGACTCGGGATGGCGCGGAACTATCGGGGAAACGGCGAGGCCGCGCTCGTTTGCTTCGGCGACGGCGCGACGAGTCAGGGCGACACCCACGAGGCGATGAACTTCGCCGGCGTGTTCGAGACACCCACCGTCTTCTTCTGTGAGAACAACGGCTGGGCTATCTCCCACCCCCGCGAGCGCCAGACAGCCTCGGAGAGCATCGCCGAGAAGGCTGACGCGTACGGGTTCGAGGGCGTGCAGGTCGACGGCAACGACCCGCTCGCCGTCCGCGAAGTCGTCTCGGAGGCGCTCGCGTCGGCCCGCGAGGGGTCACCCGTCCTCGTCGAGGCGCTCACCTACCGCCAGGGCGCGCACACGACCGCCGACGACCCCGACCGCTACCGGCCGGCGGAGTCCGACCTGCCCGCGTGGCGGACCCGCGACCCGGTCGACCGGCTCGAGGCGTTCCTCCGCGACGAGGGTGTCATCGACGACGCGTTCGTCACGGAGACGCGCGAGCGGGCCGACGAGGAACTCGCGGCGGCAGTCGCGGCCGCGGAGGCGGTCGAGACGCCTGGCCCGGACGACCTGTTCGACCCCGTCTACGCGGGGCCATCACCCCACCTCGACGACCAGCGCGCCGAGTGCCGCCGGTACCGGGCGACCCACCCGCTCGAAGAAGACTGAGCAACAGCGTGCCAGCGGGCGGTCAGTCGTCCATCGCGATGTACGTCTTGGTGTCGGTCACGCCTTGTAAGCCCTGAATCCCGCTCGAGGCCGCCTTCAGCACCTCGTACACCTCGTCGGCGTCCACCTCGGCAATGATGTCGTACGCCCCCGCGACGATGTGCGCCTCCGTGACCGAGTCGAGGTCCCGAACGGGCCCCAGGAGCTGTTCTGACTCGCCGGCGCCGGTCTTCACCATGATGAACGCGTGAACCATGCCATGTGATACTCCACAACAGGGCAAAAAGTGTTCGCCTGCTCCGGGAACGAGAGCCGACGGCGACAGCGACGGTGACCGGAGCAGAAGCGGAGACGGGGACAACCTTATTGCCGCCGTACGATGTATCGACACTCATGCGATTCGTTATCATAGGTGGTGGGCGCGTCGGCTCTCGGACCGCACGCGTGCTCATCGAGGAAGGTCACGACGTGACCGTCGTCGAACTCGACGAGGACCGACAGGAACGCTGCCGGGCGGCCGGGTTCGAGGTGGTCACCGGGGACGGCTCACACGAGGACGTGCTCCTCGAGGCGGGCGTCGACGAGGCCGACGCGCTCGGGGC
Organism: Salinigranum halophilum; assembly: GCF_007004735.1. Lineage (NCBI taxonomy): Archaea > Methanobacteriati > Methanobacteriota > Halobacteria > Halobacteriales > Haloferacaceae > Salinigranum > Salinigranum halophilum. The sequence goes on along the minus strand of NZ_SSNL01000003.1, from coordinate 440,601 downwards.
GCTCACGAGCAACCTCAACGTCAACTTCGCGGCGTGCATGATCGGGAAGCATTACGGCTGCCGGACCGTGATGCGCATCGACGAGGAGTACCGCGAGGAGATCTACCAGAAGTACGCCGGGGAGGTCGACGAAATCGTCTACCCCGAGCGCCTCGGCGCGGTCGTGGCTAAGAACGCCCTGCTCGGCGGCTCTATCCGCGCCATCGCCGACATCGCACAGAACCTGCAGGTGGTGCTTCTCACCGTGACGGATGCGTCGCCGATGCGTGGGTACACGCTCAGCGAGGTCGCCCTGCCGGAGAAGGCCCACCTCCTCGCGTTCGGGAAGAAGGACGAGCCGATGGGCGTCCCGCTCCCCGACGACTCGCTGGAACTCGGCGACCGCGTCGCCGTCCTCGCGGATTTCTCGGTCCTCGGCGAAGTCCGACAGCTCCTCGTCGGTGACGAAGTCGCCGCCGTCCCCGGGGGTGGGTGACGGTGGTCACCGCCTACATCATGGTCAAGGCCAACACGGGCGAGGCCGACCGGCTGAAGGGCGAGATACTCGACCTCGGCGACGGCGTCGTCGACGCCAACATCGTCGCCGGGGACGTCGACTTCATCGTGAAGGTCCACGTCGAGACGCCCGTCGACGTCAAGGACATCGCCTCCGCGATTCAGGCCGTCGACGGCATCGAGGACACCCAGACGTACATCGCGATGGACTGAGCCGGTCCAGCGAGGCTAGAACCCGCCCGCGTCCTTCGCGCTCGACATGAGCGACGTCACCGGCTCGGTGTAGTCGTATCCGGGGATGACTCCCTGCACGTAGGTCCCCTCGACGAACGTCACGAGCGCGGCCGCGTCGTCGACCCCCCGCCGTTCGTTGAGGTCCGTGTACTCCACGCGCACGACGAGCTCCTCGTCCAGCTGACGGACCGTGGGGCTGAGGCCGCGGTCGACCTTCGTCACACCGCCGACGTCCTCGACCCGGAGTTCGAACGTCTCGGTCCAGCCCGCTTCGACGACGTCCGCGACGTCGCCGTCGACGACGGCCGAGAGCGTCGGGACGCGCACCTCGACGGCGAACCGGACGTGGCCGTCGTCGGCCGTTTCCACCCGCACCTGCGCGTCGAACGGTGTCGCCGTCGAGACGTACTCGTCGACGCCCGCCTCTTCGAACCCGCTGTGGCCGGCGAAGGCCCGCCGCACTCGACCCGGAACCTCACTCATATCCCTGGGAAGGAACCGGCCGAAGAAAAGGCCGTTGTCCGAGCGCGACGACGTCTACACCCGTGAGACGGACCGACACGCACCGGCGGCGTGCGCCCGGCAGGATTGTGTCGCCGTGTGAGAGACAGATATTCGCGGTGTTGGGAACACGACACACGTTCCGCTGGCGGCACGCTTAAGTTGTCGTGGGGGCTTGTGGTAGATGACGCTTCGCTTTGGAGGGCCGAAGCGTCAGCGGGGACCAATTCAGGGCGGTTCGCGGTCGCCGATTTGGCGACCGCAACCACTCTCTTCGAGACTGATTGAAGAGCGCCTGCTGTGGCGCGTACGAACGGAACACGAGGACGGCGTCACGAGTGCACGAGAATAAACACCTGTGAGCGTGCTCGCCGTCGCTCGGCACGGGCGTCGTCGGCCGGGTTACCGGCCGCGCGCACTGGGGTTCGCGGCGACGGAGCCGAGCCACGTCACCGTCGCGAGCACCGACCCCACACTGCTGGCGAGTCGAAGCGGAATCGACGAGAAGAACCCGACGGTGAAGGCCCCGAAGAGGACGACACCCATCGTCACGAGGACGACGTCAGTCCACGCGAACGACGACGAGGCGGCCGACGCTTCACGCATAATTACATCTCATTAGCCCATCCGTCAAGTATCTTGTCGTTCCAGTTGCAGGTTCGGCGTGTGCGACGGCAACTCCCGGGAGGGGCGACACTGGCCCTGTCGCCCTTGTCTCCCACTAGTGATTACAGCTCGAACGCGGCCCACAGCGGGTAGTGGTCCGACACCCGCCACGAGAGCGACCGACGGCTCAGTCCGCGACGTGGCAGGGCGACCTCCCGGAAGTCGAACGCGCCGCTCTCGCGGTAGTCGAGCGAGAGCGCCGGTCTGCCCTCGTCGGCGGTGAACCACGCGATCTGGTCGTAGAACTTGCCCTCGTCGTCCTCGTCCCCGAAGATGGTCCGGGGGACGTCGTTGAGGTCGTCGGGGACGGTCAGTCCCGTCGACGTGAACGCCTCGTACCGTTCGTCGCCTCTGCGGTCGATGTTGAAGTCGCCGAGCGCGACGAGGTTGTGGTCCCAGGCGTTGATGTCGCGCGCCCACTCGTCGAGCCACTCGGCGATGGCGCGGAGTTCGGGCGTCCGGGCGTCCGCCGAGTCCCCGTAGAGCACATGCAGTGTCACGAGGATGAACGTCTGGTCGCCCGCGCGGAAGCTGACCGCGTACGGGGTTCGCGCGAACTGTTCGCGCAGCGCCTCCTCGGTGATGTCGCGCCGGTCGAGCTGTTCTCTCGGGACGACGAGTTCGCCGGCGAGGCCACTCGGCTGCACCGTCCGCCGGTCGTAGAGGAACCCCAGTCGTTCGTCGTTCCCCTTCGAACCGCGAGTGACGTCCGTGAGGAGCAACCCCCAGTTCGGCCCGAGCAGCTTCATCGTGTGCCGGAGCGCCTTCAGCGTCCCTTTCACCTCCTGGAGGGCGACGACGTCGAACCGGCGGATGATGGCCGCGATGACGTGTATCGACTGGAGGTCGCGCTTCGGGCTGTCGTCCCCGGTGGAGACCCACTTCTCGGTGAGGCCGCCGAAGGCACGGACGTTCCAGGTGGCGACGAGGAGCGTGCGGTCGATGGTCCGGGGCGGGACGCACTCGTCGAGTGCGCGTTCGAGACCCGCGAGGTCTTCCTGTATCTCCGGTGGTGGGGTGTCGGTGACGTGGGGCATGGGCGTGGGACGGACCGTACGCTGTGGTTACCAATACATGTCGTGCAGCCGAGATAATCGTTGCCCCGAGTGGAACCGACGCTCCGCTGGACTCGGCCGCTGTCTTCGGTACCGGACGGGGTCGAACCACGCCACCTCCGCTCGCTGTCGCTCGTCGTCTCGTTCGAGCCCCCGCCGTCCGCACGTTCGACCCCACCGTTCGTTCGAAGTCGGAAAGTGCGAGGGAAGGGATTTGAACCCTCGAACCCCTACGGGAGCGGATCTTAAGTCCGCCGCTTTTGGCCTAGCTCAGCCACCCTCGCGCACTCATCCGTTTTTCGCTCCCCCGCAAGTGGGTTTCGGTCCGGCCTCACCAGTCGACGGAGAGCGTCCCGTCCCCGTTCGGGTCCGGTGCGATCTCCTCGTCCGTCCGCCGGTCGATGACGTGGATGACGCCGCGACCCTTCTTGGCGGGACAGACCTCGGCGGCCTCGACGTTCTCGTCCAGTTCGTCCTCGCCGATGTAGTACGACCGCGGCTGGGCGAGTCCGGTGTCGATACTCATCGTCCAGTTCGCCGCGACCTCGGCGCAGCGGCCGGCGCCGAAGCACTTGTTCGCCTCGAAGATGATCTTGTAGGGCTTCTCCTCGACGGGAGGGGCGTTCGCCTCGTCGCCGATGTCGCTCGGCTTCGGGGCGTCGTCGTCGCTCATTACCGAGGATACGGAGAGACCGGACTTTCGTCTTTCGTCTCGCGGCACGGGTACCGGGACCGCCCGGGGCCCAGTTAGTGGGCGAAGTCCGCCCCGAGAGACACAGCAGCCGTCGGCGACGTTCGCCTCGTCGCGGGGACGAAGGCGAGGGGAACCGAGGGAGCGGACCCGGACGCACCGGCACGCACAGCCTCAGCGACCGCAGGGTGCGGCGTGGGTCGGGGCGACGTCACGTCGTTCTCCCGCAGGGAGCCGCACCGTCGTCGGTCGCGTCGGCTCGCTCCGCGCGTCGTCGGGCGTCTCGAGCCTGACGGTGACCACGTTCCCCCGCGGCTCGTTCGGTTCGTAGCTGACGGTCCCGCCGGAGTCGGTGACGATCCAGTTGACGAGCCACAGCCCGAGTCCGCTCGCCTCGTCGAGGCTCGGGTCGGTGCCGACGAGTATCTCGCGGTCTGTCTCGGGAATCGGTGGGCCGTCGTCCGCCACCGTGAGTTCGACGTAGCGGTCGCCGTCGACGACGGTTCGCTCGACGGCGACCCGGACACGGGGGGCGTCCGTTTCGTTGTGTTCGATGGCGTTCTCGACGAGGTTGTCGACGGCCGAACCGACGAGGTCGAGCGCGCGGACCCACGCGTCCGCCGGCAGGTCGGTCTCGACCGTCGCGTTCGGGTACGCGTCTGCCGCCGCCGCCGTCCGGTCGCGAACGAGACGGACCAGGTCGAACGTCGACCGCGCCGGCTCGTCCGCGTCGAGGTGACGCTCGACGGCCCGCACGGTCTCGACGAGTTCGCGCATCTCGCCCGCCCGCCGAGCGAGACCGTCGAGGTACGCCTCGTCGTCGGGGGTCCGCCGGAGCAGTTCGACGTAGTTCTCGATGACGGCCACGTCGTTGCGGAGGTCGTGTCTGAGGACGCGATTGAGGACGGCGACCGCCCGTTCGCGCCGTCGTCGCTCGGTCACGTCGCGGAGCGTCACTAGTTGTCCCGCCGCGGGGTCAGCCCGAAGCGAGGAGACGCGAACCTCGTACGAACGCTGCGTCTCGGGGACGACGTAGTCGGCCTCGACGTCGTCGTCGTCGAGGAACGACGCGAGCGACGGGGCGACTCGCGCGAGGGGCGCACCGACCGCGTCGTCCAGAGTCGTGTCGAGGACGGACGCCCCGCTCGGATTCAGGTCGACGACTCGCCCGCGATTGTCGACGGCGACGACTGCCTCGGGGAGCCGTTCGACGAGTTCCGCCCGCGCCAGTTCGCTCGTCACCGGGTGGACGTCGAGCAGCGAGTACCGGTAGAGCCCGCCACCGAGAACGAGCGCGCTCACGACGAACCCGATGGGGGTGAGGTCCAGCGGGGACGCCCCCGAGAGGAACGCCAGGTTCCCGAGCCAGGGGGCCGAGACGGCGACGAAGAGCGCGGCCGTCTGTGCGCGGAACAGCCGGGCCGGCGCCACGGACAGCACCAGCAGGACGGTGCCGGCCCCGGTCAGCAGGTAGGCGTACGCCGTCCACGCCCAGAACGCAGGGCCGTACTCGACGGCCAGGACGGGAATCGAGAGCGCCGTCGCCTGGGTCAGTTCGTAGCTCGACCACACGAACCCCGTCGACACCGTCGTCCAGGCGAGTCCGGCCATCGCCACCGACGGCACGAAGAGAAGCGCGAGCCGGACCCGCCCGAGCAGCTCTCGTCGACCGGTGTAGACGAGGGCGAACGCGAACCACGCGGGCGGGACGACGACGATACCGACGTACGAGAGCCGACCGAACAGGAGCGTCCCGGCCAGCGTCCGACTGCTCAGCTCCAGCGCGTAGAAGAGTGACCACCACCCCGCGCCGAGCGCGAGTGCGGCCAGCAACCGCGCGCCAGGGCTATCGCGACGCCGCCACAGCGCCGCGGTGACCCCGACCGCGAGGACCGCGGCGAAGAGGACGACTGCGACGGGGAGCGTCCACTCGAACCCGAGCGGCGACACGGCGAGAAGGACAGGGTGCGAACCGCTATCCGCGCCAGCGAGTGACATCCTCAATCACTGTCTGTACGCGTGAGGGCCACATCACTGTTTCTCTCGTTGACACGAGCGGAGAGACAGGTGGATACTTGCGAGTCGCTCGCCAACGCTCACACCGATGGCGACTCGACCGACCCTTACGGCGCTGCTTCGGACCCGCTCTCGCCGTGACGTCGCCACGTTCCTCGCTGCGCTGTACGCCGCGCGTGGCGCGACCACGCGGGTCGAGTCGGATGCCGCCGTCGTCGACGGCGACCGGTATCTGGTCGTCGGGGCCGGTGCCATAGCGGGCGTCCGGTCGCGTTTCGGCGCCTCCCAGCCGTCACCGGACGTCGTCGTCACTGTCGACCCTGGTCGCGCCGACAGGCTGGAAGCCCGCTACGACGCACCGACACTCACCCCGGCGGACCTCGACGACCTCGCCCGCTACGGCCTCGACCGGGCGGTCGCAGACCGGGTGTTCGGCGAGTGTTTCGACTGCGTCGTCGCCGACGTCGCACCGCCGACGCGACCCGCCGACGAGCGGTCGTCACCCGGGTCGGTGCGGGGGGCCAGCCACGACGAGCGCTCGTCTCGTTCACTCGCGTCGACCGTCCCGCAGACGGTCGTCATCGCCGTCCTGCTCGTGGCTTCACTCGTCGCGTTCGGGGCGGCAGCGTCGCCGGCGGTCGAACCGGCACTCGGCTCGCTCGCCGACCTGGACACGGAGGGAGGCGACGTCGGTGCGCCCGGTGCAGCCCCGGGCGACGTCGGTGTCGCGAACGAGCCACGTCCGACGACCGTGGCCACGGCGACGCCGACCCCGGACGCGCTCGGTCTCGCACCGGGGCTCTCCATCGAGCGCATCGTCGACGCCCGGGCGCTGGCCGACGCGCACGCGCGGTCGGTGTCGAACCGGTCGTACACCTGGGAGCTCACCTACGTCGAGTACGCCGGCGGCAACGAGAGCGGTCGCGCGACAGAGGTCGTCAGGGTCGCGAGTCCCACAGTGTACACCTCGCACGTGACGACGGACGGCTTCCTCAGTTCGCGCGGCCCGGTCTCGTCCCGGTCGTCCTACGCCGACGGCGAGCGGCGCTACCAGCCCACGGCAGGGGGTGTCGAGTCGGCCCCGGTCGAACAGCGCGGCCCCACCGGACCGCAGGCGGCGCGCGCGAGTCAGTACTACGGGGTGTTGCTCGACGCGGAGCAGACGTCCGTCGTCCGGACCGTCCTCGGGGAGCCCCGGCTGTACGTCGTCGACATCGAGGGGGCTGGCTCGGACGGCGTCCGGAACTACACCGCGACGGCACACGTCCAGCCGAACGGTCGCATCGTCTACTACACCGGGTCGTACTGCTACGTCTCGTTCCGCGGCGACGACACGCGGGAGACCTGCCTGTCCCTGACGATGCAGTACCGCAACGTGGGACAGACGACGGTCGAACCGCCCACGTGGTACACAGCCGACAGGGCGAGACGTGCCGGCTGACGCGACGTTCAGTCCCAGCAGTCGCGGTGGACCGCCGTCCCCTCGGCTTCGAGCAACGGGCCGACGACGGTCACGTCCGCGCGCTCGCGGAGGTGCGTCGTCAGCGGTGGGTCCTCGTTCCGGCCGTCGGGTGCGAGGTCCACGGCCGTCTCGCCGTCGACGCTGTAGACCAGGCGACCCAGTCCCGCGTACGCGAACGCCCCCGAACACATCATACACGGATAGGTGCTGGTGTACATCGTCGTCGCTCGTCGCTCCGCGGGCGTGAGTTCTCGTGCCGCCCACCGGGCGAGCTTGAGCTCCGGATGCGCGGTGACGTCGTCGTCCGTCAGGGTCGTGTTCGTCGACTCCCGGACGACCCGCCCGTCGTGGACGAGCACCGACCCGAACGGGGTGTTGCCGTCCGCGGCGGCCTCACGGGCCAGTTCCAGCGCGCGCCGCAGGAATCGTTCGTCCGTCTCGCCGGTCGTCGTGGACTCGTCGCGCATACCGGTCGGACGGAGGCGACGGTTGAGACCGTTTCGGCTCCGTGCCGCGCCGGAGTCGTCGAAACCGCTGAGACTCGTTCTTGCCGGTCGATAAACTGTCTCGGGCTGCCTCGAACCGTCGTAAAACGTCCCGAACACGTTCTCGGCGCCGCGTGGCCGGCGTAAATCGTCTGAACTGAGGGCAACGATTCTCCCGTTATAGGTGGTCCCCACTCGTAGCAGGAAGTGAGTTCACCCATCATGTCTATCTCAGATCGCACCCGCTTCGAACACGCCACCAGAACCGCCATCGACGGTGTCGACGACCTCCAGCGGTTCGGCTCGGCGCTGGTCGAAGCGGTCGTGGACGCCGTCCGCGCCGTCGCCTTCTGGTTGGCGGCACTCCTCCCGCTGTCGTACCTCCCGTTGCTCGCGACGGGCGTCGTCGCGGAGCACCCCTTCGGCTTCGTGGCGCTCCTCGCGTCGAACACTGTCGCGTTCGTCCTCGGCCACACACACCGGCCCGAGGCGGTCGACGCGGAGTGTTGAAGGCGCTCGCGTCCCTATCTTACGTGTGTCCGACCACCCCGCTTCCGACGACTCCGACGCCCCCGTGGACGCGGTCGACGACCTCCCGACGGTCTCGTGTACGCGGTGCGGTCGCGAGTGGGACCTCGCGTACGAACTCGACGAACTCGTCGCCGGCAACCAGGCCGTCGAGCAGTTCGCCCTCGACCACAAACAGCACACGGGCCACTTCCCCGACGACGCGGCGACGTGGCTCGCACGCTGTCGGAACTGTCCCGGCGGCGTCGAACGCCTCTCCTCACGGGCCGCCCGCCGGTGGGCCGAGGTGCACGCCCGACACACGAGACACAGCGTCGCCGTGAGCCACGGCACCGACGGCGACCCCGTCCTCGTCGAACCCGGCGACTGGGCGTCTTCGTCTGCACGCGACGCTGCCGACGACCGATAGTCGGCCTCGGCGGAGGCGGTTACCGCTCCACGTCGACCGATTCGAGCGCCACGGGGTCGAGCGGCCTGTCGTTCTCGTCGGTGGGGACCGCGCCGATTTCGCGGACGACGTCCATGCCCTCCGTGACTGTTCCGAAGACGGCGTGGCGGCCGTCGAGATGTGGCTGTGCGTCGAGCGTGATGAAGAACTGCGAGCCGTTCGTGTCGGGACCGCGGTTCGCCATCGAGAGGACGCCCGCGCTATCGTGGCGGAGGTCGTCGTGAAACTCGTCTTCGAACGTGTAGCCGGGCCCGCCGCGGCCGGTTCCGGTCGGGTCCCCGCTCTGAATCATGAAGCCGTCGATGACCCGGTGGAAGGGGACGTCCTCGTAGAGGGGGTCCCCCCGCCGCTCACCGGTCTTGGGGTCTCGCCACACGACGGTCCCCGTGGCGAGGCCGACGAAGTTACCGACGGTGAGCGGCACCCTCTCGGGGTAGAGGTCGACCGTCACGTCGCCCATCGTCGTCCGCAGCGTCGCCCGCTCGGCGGCGGGCAGTTCCACAGACTGAGCGGTCGCTGGCCCGCTCGTCGTCGGAGTGGGCGTCGAGGTCGAGGTCGAGGTCGTGGGAGTCGAAGACGAGGCGGTACAGCCGGCGAGGCCGGCGGTGGCCAGCGCCAACCCGGCCTGGAGGGCGCGTCGTCGCGTCGAGTGCATACCACCGAGAGCGCGCCCACACGTATAACGGCTGTCGCTGTGGAAGCGTCGCTCCGGAGGCGAGTATCTCCAAAGAGACTCGAAGGGGTACTGTCCCCGCTCAGCGGTCGACGTCGACCGATTCGAGGACGACGTCCTCGCGCGGCTTGTCGTTCCGTCCCGTCGGGACCGAGCCGATCTCCTCGACGACGTCCATGCCTTCCGTGACTTTCCCGAAGACGGCGTGGCGACCGTCGAGGTGCGGTTGGGCGTCGAGCGTGATGAAGAACTGCGAGCCGTTCGTGTTCGGGCCGCTGTTGGCCATCGAGAGGACGCCCGCGCTATCGTGGCGGAGGTCGTCGTGGAACTCGTCGTCGAACGTGTAGCCGGGGCCGCCGCGGCCGGTTCCGGTCGGATCCCCACCCTGGATCATGAAGTCGTCGATGATCCGGTGGAAGACGACGTCCTCGTAGAGGGGGTCGGTGCGGGTCTCGCCCGTCTCGGGGTCCTCCCACTCCTGTTCGCCGGTGGCGAGGCCGACGAAGTTCTCGACGGTGTTCGGCGCCTTCTCGTCGTACAGTTCGACGGTGATGTCACCTTTCGACGTGTGCAGCGTCGCGGTCAGGTCGCTCATACCCGGACTGTCGAAGCGCGGGCGGAAAACCCTGCCGTCCGCGGTCCGTGGCTCGGCGAAGCGGTCCAGGGGTTCATATGGGATGCCGCGGCCTCCCGAAGTCGTGCGCTGACGAACGCCGTGGCCCGACTGCGGGTGTGCGACACCGCGGGGCACGGCACAGCAGAACGGTGTCGCCTGTTCGCAAGTCACGCACTCGACGTATCCCAACGCAGTTATTCGTCTCTCGTTCGTCGGCCCGGATATGACGAACTGGCGTGCGGTCGGGGTCGGCTCCGTCCTCCTCGTCGTCATCGGGGCAGCCGGCATCTCGGTGCCGGCGGTCGGACAGCTCGGGGCGGGGCTCGTCGGTGGCTTCGCCGCGGGCTATCTCGCCGGTGGTGGTCCGGGGCGCGGCGCCTGGCATGGGCTCGTGGCCGGTTCACTCGCGGGGCTGGTCGTCGCCGTCGTCGTCGTCTTCATCGGTGCAGCCGTCGGTGGCGCGCTCGGTGCGCTCGTCGGCGGGTTCGGCACGTTCGTCGCGATTTCGGCGGTGACGCTCCTCCTCGCCGCCGCGGCCGCCGTCGCCGGGGCCGGCGGCGGGTGGACCGAACGACGGACGAGGTAGGCGACCGACCCACAGTCCTCCCGTTGCTCACCCCCTGTCGAGATACTCCTGCTGGACCGCGACCACGTCCGTCGAGTCCGCGCAGTCGGCGTAGCGCCTGAGCGGTTCGTCGTTGAGTTCGAGGAAGGTCTCGCCCCACCGGAACTTCGAGAGGATTCGTTCGGCGTGGTCTCGCTCGCCGAAGAGACACAGCGCGGCCGCGAGCGCTTCGACCGTCGTCAACTGGAGCGGCCGCCCGAAGTTGACCGGGTTGGCGGCCACGAGATAGGGTAACGCGCGGTGTTCACCACGGAGCGAGAAGCGTTTCTCCCCCGCGGACTCCCAGGAGCAGTCGAGCGCGACGAGTGTCTCGGTCGCGTCCGCCGGCGAGAGCGCTTGCTCGGCGTGGGGGTTCAACACGACGCCGTACGGCGTCGCTCTGTCGGACCGGTGGAGCGTCGCGAGGTCGAACCGCGCGAGCTTCCGTGCCGTACACTTGTCGGGGTCGTCGTCGCCCTCGTATCGGACGTGCAGGTCGACGGACACGGCGTGTGATAGACGAGGCGTCGGTAAAGCGCGTTCGGGTGTCGATGGCGTCAGGGCAGCCGCCCGGCCCGTCCGCCGGTGAGCGTCCGACGCGGACGAGGAGCATCCTCGTCGTCGGCCTCACCAGGGACGGACGTCTCTCCGGGCGGCGCGGGACCGTCGCCCACCCGCGCAGTGACGGACGGAGCCACGAGCAGGAACACGACGAGGACGAGGCTCCCGACGGCGAGCAGCGTCAGTGAACCGCCGGTCCCCGAAAGCGTCCCACCGACGACCATCGTGTCGACGCCCGGCGGCATCGCGCTGGGCGCGGGCATACCGGCCGCTGCCCCGTACTGAGCGTGCGGTGCCGCGGCGACGACGCCCCAGAAGAGCAGCCGCCACGCCCCCCAGAGCAACACGCCGAGCACCGGAATCGCGAGGAGGACGGTGACGACCCCGGTCGTGAGGTGCACGCCGCGTGTGAATCGGGAAGTCATACGAGAACGTACGACGCCGACTGCGGTGTCAACCGTGGTCGTTCTCACGCCGTGAGAACAGGTATCAGTCGTCCGAACCGAGCGCCGACTCGCCGACCTTCTCGTGACCTTCGATGACCGCTGTGCCGCCCATGTACGGCCGGAGCGCTTCGGGGACCGTGACGGTACCGTCGTCGTTCTGGTAGTACTCCAGGATGGCGACCATCACCCGGCCGACCGCGGTGCCGGAGGCGTTGAGCGTGTGGAGGTACTCCGCCGACTCGTGGTGTTCCGGCCGATAGCGAATCCCCGCGCGGCGGGCCTGGAACTCCTCGAAGTTCGAGGCACTCGACACTTCGAGCCACCGACCGCCCATCTCGGGAGCCTCGTCGGCCTCGGTCCCGGGTGCCCACACCTCCAGGTCGTAGGTCTTCGCCGAGGCGAAGGTGAGGTCGCCGGTACAGAGCGAGAGGATTCGGTACGGGAGGCCGAGTCGTTCGAGCACCGCGGCGGCCTCCTCGACGAGCCCTTCGAGTCGGTCGTACGACTCGTCGGGTTCGACGAAGTTGACGAGTTCGACCTTGTTGAACTGGTGGACCCGGACGATACCCCTCGTCTCGGTGCCGTGTTCACCTGCCTCACGGCGGAAGTTAGGCGTGTACGCCTGGTGTTTGAGGGGGAGGTCCTCACGGAGGAGGATGTCGTCGGCGTACATGTTCGTCACGGGGACCTCCGCCGTGGGGCAGAGCCAGAGGTCGTCGTCCCCGTAGTCGTCGAACTCGTCGCCGCCGACGCGGTACGCGTCCTCGTTGAACTTGGGGAGCTGGCCCGTCCCACGCATCGAACGGCTCTTGACGGGGATGGGCGGGAAGACGTCGACGTACTCCTGCTCGCGGTGGACGTCGAGCATGAACTGGATGAGCGCGTGCTCGAGGCGCGCACCGTCGCCCTTCAGGAAGTAGAATCCCGCACCCGTGGTCTTCGCGCCGCGGGCCTCGTCGATGATGTCGAGGTCCTCGCCGAGGTCGTAATGCGGCGTTACCTCCTCGGGGAGGTCGCGGAGGTCGTCGAAGCCCCAGCGGCTGACCTCGACGTTGTCGCTCTCGTCTTCCCCGACGGGAACGGACTCGTGCGGCGTGTTCGGCAGTTCGAGCACGAGCGACTCGAGTTCCGATTCGAGGTCGTCCGCCCGCGCCTCGACGTCCTGAATCCGCGACTTCAGCTCCTGTGAGCGTTCGATGGCCTCGTCCGCCTCGTCGTGTTTTCCAGCCTGTTTCAGCTGCCCGATCTTCGAGGAGACCTCGTTTCGCTCGTGGCGAAGGTCGTCGCCCTCGCTCTTGAGACTGCGCCACTCGTCGTCGAGTTCGAGGAGTCGGTCCAGATCCGTGTCGTACCCGCGTTGGTCGAGCGACGCCCGAACCTCGTCGGGGTGCTCGCGGAGGTACTGCCTGCTCAGCATTTGATTCGGGTTCAGACGGGCGCGGCAAAACCGTGTCGTTCGACCGGCGCCGACGAACGAGAGGGAACCGGAGACTGCCGAGCGGGCTAGGGCTAGCATGCCCCCGACCGAACCCTTTTGACAGCCCGCCGCCCTCCTGTGGCCATGGCCATCGGCGACTGGTTCGAAGTCCCCGGAAGCACCGACCTCTACTACGTCGATATCGGCGCGTACGGCATCGCAGAGTACGGGACGGTGTACGTCATCGACGCGGAGCGCCCAGCGGTCGTCGACACGGGACTCGGACGGAATCGCGGGTACGTGTACGACCTGCTCGACGAACTCGAGGCCGAGCCCGCGTACATCCTCCCGACGCACGTCCACCTCGACCACGCCGGCGGGGCGGGCTACCTCGCCGAGCGCTACCCCGACGCGCAGGTGCTGACGCACGAACGCGGCGTCGAACACCTCGTCGACCCCTCCCGCCTCGTCGCCGGGACGAAGGCGGCCGTCGAGGACCAGTGGAAGTACTACGACGAACCCGTCCCCGTCCCCGAAGAGCGCATCGACGGCCTCACCGACGGCGACGTCATCGACCTCGGCGACCGGACGCTCACGACCCACCACGCCCCCGGCCACGCCCCCCACCACGTCATCTTCCACGACGACGGCGACGACGTCGTCTTCACCGCCGACGCGGCGGGCATCTTCGTCCCCGAGACGGGCGACGTCCGGCCGACGACACCGCCGGCACAGTTCCACCTCGAGAAGTCCCTGGCCGACGCCGACGACATCACGGCGCTCGACCCCGAAATCCTGTGCTACGGCCACTTCGGGCCGCGGGCGTACGAGGCGGGCGTGATGGACGCGTACAAACGGACGCTCGTCGAGTGGGTCGAGGCCGTCCGCGCGAAGCGCGCCGACCTCGAAGACGACCGGGCCGTCGTCGAGTACTTCATGGACCACACCGACATGGTCGACGTGTGGGGCGAGGAGAAGGCGCGGGCGGAAGACCGGCTCAACACGAAGGGGGTGCTGGGCTACCTCGACTACGTCGGCGAGACGTAGGCGACTCAGGCTGGAAGGACCGGGACCGTCGCCATGCGGAGGACACGGTCGGTGCACGAGCCGATGTGTGGGGCGGGGTGCGCCGAGGCACCGTGGCGACCCATCACGATGAGGTCGATGTCGTTCTCTTCGGCGTACGAGGTGATTATCTCGTACGGCATCCCGCGCTGGACGCTGGTCTGGACGTCGAGACCCACCGCCGAGCCACGCTCGACGATGTCGTCGAGATAGCCTTCCCCCTCGGTCTCGAGCTGTTCGAATCGGAGCTCCGTGTCGGAGAGCGCGGGCGTCTCCCCGTAGATGCGCTCGTCCACGACGTACAGCGCGTGAACGGTCGCGTCGTACTGCTTTGCGATGTCGAGCCCCGCGGTCACGCCGCGGTCGGCGCCGGTGCTGCCGTCGGTCGGGATGAGGACGCTACGGTACATGAAGACACAATGGATGTCGACTGGGTTATATTTCCCCGTGGCTCTCAGTCTCTGAGAACGACGCCGACGGATGGGACAATCTATGGGTTTATGTCCGCGGGAGGCATGGACCGCCGTACATGGAGGTGAACTGAATGGCCGTCGGTGGCGGAGTGAGCCTCATTCCGATCGTCGCAGCCATCATCGGTATCGGTGTCATCTCACAGATCCTCTCGGACCGGTTCCAGGTGCCGAGCGTGGTCTTTCTCATCGCGGCCGGCATCGCGCTCGGCCCGGAGGTCCTCGGCATCGTCAACCCGGACGTGTTCGGCGGCGGGCTCTCGGACATCGTCGGCCTCTCGGTCGCCATCATCGTCTTCGAGGGGGCCTTCCACCTCCGTATCGAGAAGCTCCGCGAGGCACCGGCGGCGACGGTCAGGCTCGTCACCGTCGGGGCCGCCATCGCGCTCGTCGGGACCGCGGCGGCCGTCCACTACCTCCTCGGCGCGGCCTGGCTGGTCGCCTTCCTCATCGGCGCACTCCTCGTCGCGACGGGACCGACGGTCATCGCTCCCATCTTGGAGGTCGTCCCCGCACGCGACCGGGTCGAGGCGGCGCTCGAGACGGAAGGCATCGTCAACGACGTCACCGCGGCCATCCTGGCCGTCGTCATCTTCGAGGCCCTCATCGCCGAGGAGACCGGCGCGGGTCTGTTCGTGACGCTGTTCGCCGAGCGGCTCGGCGTCGGAATGCTCTTCGGCGTCGTCGTCGCTGCGGTCGTCTACTACCTCCTCCGGTACGTCGACCTCTCACCGGGGAACGCGCCGCAGAACGCACGACTGCTCGTGCTCGCGGGTGCACTCGTCGCGTACGGTGCCGCGGACGCCATCGTCACCGAGGCCGGCATCGCGGCGGTCGCGACCGCGGGCGTCCTCCTCGGCAACCTCGACGTCCCCTACGAGGACGACATCTCGGAGTTCAAAGGCGACATCACCCTCGTCGTGCTCTCGTTCGTCTTCATCGCCCTCGCCGCCCTCTTGCAGTTCTCGACGCTCATCCAGCTAGGCGTCGCCGGCATCGGCGTGGTGGCCGTCGTCGCGCTCGTCATCCGCCCCGCGCTGGTGTTCGTCTCCAGCGTCGGCAACCGGTTCACCCGCGGTGAGAAGCTGTTCATGAGCTTCGTCGGTCCGCGCGGCATCATCCCTGCCTCGGTGGCGACGCTGTTCGCCATCGAACTCCGGGCGCAGGGGCTGACGGCGACCGCGGACCTCCTCGTCGGCACCGTCTTCCTCGTCATCCTCATGACCGTCGTCTTCGAGGGAGGCTTCGCCCGGCAGATCGCTGAATACCTGGACGTGATTCCCATGCGTGTACTCGTCATCGGAGGCGGAACGGTGGGCCGGACGCTCGCCGAGCGCCTCGAAGACCGCGGAGAGAACGTCGTACTGATCGAGCACAACAAAGACACCGTCGAGACCGCCCGCAACGCGGGCTTCGCCGTCCACCACGGCGACGGCACTGACACGGACGTCCTCCGGTCGGCGGGCGCGGAGAAGGCGAAGGTGGTCGTCGCCGCCACCGGCGACGACGACGTGAACCTCCTCGTCGCGCAGCTGTCGAACTCGAAGTTCGCGCCCGAGACCATCCTCGCGCGCGTCAACAATCCCGCGAACGTCGAAGCGTTCGAGGAGCTCGGGGTGCGGACCATCTCGACGACCCTCGCCACCGTGCAGGCGCTCGACAACTACATCGAGCGCCCCGCGATGATGAACTGGATGAGCGAAATCGGTCGGTCCGGCGACGTCCAGGAGGTCGAACTCACGGCGGACGAACTCATCGGGATGACCATCGAGGAGATCAGCGACGAACTCCCCGGCGGCGTCCTCATCGCGCTCGTCGCCCGCGACGGCGACGCGCGCGTCCCGACCGAAGGCTTCACCGTCGAGTACGGCGACCGCGTCACCGTCATCGGCGAGCGCGAGGACGTCCGCGAGGCGATGTCGTTCGTCCACCCCGAGAACTGAGCGACAGTCGGGGTCGGAACGCCGAACCGGTCGGACGTGGCACGGTGACCCGACGGACCGACGGACCGACGGACCGATGGCCCGGTGGCCCGGTGGAACGACCACGTTCGGTGTGCGTCGTCGGCCGGGTCGTCGTGAGTAGGCGAGACGACCGGCTACGACTGCGTTCGCGCCCAGTGGAGGAAGACGGCCCAGTAGCCGACGACGAGTCCGCCGAGGAGGAGCCAGACGGGGTCGCCCAGCATCGGCTGCCCGACGAGTCCAGCTTCGACGGCAGCCATCCCGACGCCGGTGAGAGCAGCCGCCACGCCGACGGCAACGAGACGCTTCATGACCACCTACTTGCGCACTTGCCGACATATTCGTACCGGTTGCTGATGGCGAGGTGGTAACGAGACGCCAACGTTTATCGCCCGCTCCCGACAAGGGTGGCCATGCGCCACGCGAAGGGCCCACTCCTCTCGATCGATCTCACCGACCGGACGACGAGCGAAACGGACATCGACGACGTCCTGTCGTCGTTCATCGGCGGTCGCGGTGTCGGAACGAAACTCGCCCACGACCGCGTCCCGTACGACGCCGACCCGCTCGGTCCGGAGAACCGACTGTACTTCACCACCGGTCCGATGCAGCACGCGCAGATGTCGTTCACGGGTCGGATGAACGCGACGGCGGTCTCGCCACTCACCGACGGCCTGTTCTCGTCGAACGCCGGGGGGTTCATGTCGCGGAACTTCACTGCCACCGGCTACGGTGCCGTCGAACTCCACGGCGCGAGCGACGAACTCCTCGCGCTCCACGTCACCGACGAGGGGGTCGAGTTCGAACCGGTGCCCGACCTCGCGGGCGCGACCACCTCGGAGACCGTCGCGTCCCTCGCGGAGTCACACGACCTGTCCCCCGAGCACGTCGCCAACATCGGCCCGGCGGGCGAGAACGAGGTCCGCTTCGCCTGCATCATGACCTCCGAGTCGCGAGCGTTCGGCCGCGGTGGCCTCGGCGCGGTGCTCGGCGCGAAGGGTGTGAAGGCCATCACGTTCGACGGCGACTCCACCCCCGCGGTCGACGTCCCGCCCGTGCAGATGGACGTCCACCGCGAGGCCGCCACCTCGGACCACATCATGAAGCGCCAGGGAACCACCTCGGTCACCGACCTCGGCAACGAAGTGTCGGCGCTCCCCACGCGGTACTTCTCGGAACTGCAGTTCGAGGGCGTCGAGGGCATCAACGGCGACCGCGTCGAGGAGAAGAAGTTCAAGAAGGGGACGTGTTCGGCGTGTGCCTTCGCGTGCAAGCTCCCCACGAAGGACGACGAGACCGGCGTCGAGACCGAGGGACCGGAGTTCGAGACGGTGATGTCGTTCGGGTCGAACTGCGCCGTCGACGACATCGTCGACGTGATGCAGTCGAACGAGCTGTGTGACCAGCTCGGGATGGACACCATTTCGGCAGGAGACACCGTCGCCGCGTACCTCGCCAGCGAGGACGAGTTCGGCAACGTCGACCTCGTCCACGAGACGGTGACGAAGATCGCTCACCGCGAGGGCGTCGGCGACCTCCTCGCCGAGGGCGTCGCCCGCTGTCACGAGGAACTGGGCGTCGAGAACTGGAGCGTCAAAGGGCTGGAGTTCCCCGGCCACGACGGCCGGACGCTCCAGGGTCAGGGGCTCTCGTTCGCCGTCGCGAACCGCGGGGCGGACCACATGTACGCCACGTTCTACGCGCTCGAGTACCCGCTCGTCGACAAGGAGGAGGCGATGGACCCCTCGGGACTCGACGCGAAGGCGGAGCGGCTCGTCGGGCGGGAGAACCATCACGCGGTGCTCGACTCGGGCGTCGTCTGCAAGTTCTCGCGCGGCTTCGTCACCGACGAGCGCCTCGCGGAGCTCCTCGGCGCGGAGTTCGAGGAGTTGCTGACCGTCGGCGCGCGAATCGTCGACCTCGAGCGACACTTCAACAATCAGCGGGGACTGGACCGCGACGCCGACACCCTCCCTTACGAGCTTCCGGGCTTCGAGCGGGCGCTCGACGACTACTACGACGCCCGGGGCTGGACCGTCGAGGGGACCGTCCCCGACGCGCGCCTCGGCGGGTCGGGCGGTGCCGCGCCCGCGGACGACTGAGACGGCCGTCCCGACTCACCGCTCGAACTCGATGGCCGCGCCCTGACCGAAGCCGACACAGAGCGTCGCCAGACCGCGTGTGACGTCGCGCTTCCGCATCTCGTGGACGAGCGTCACGGGGAGGCGCGCGCCGGACGCGCCGAGCGGGTGGCCGATGGCGATAGCGCCGCCGTTGACGTTGAACTGCTCGGGGGGAATGCCGAGTTCACGGCGGCAGTAGAGAGCTTGCGAGGCGAACGCCTCGTTCAGTTCGACGAGGTCGTAGTCGTCGACGTCGCGGCCGGCCCGCTCGATGAGCCCCCGCGTCGCCGGCACCGGACCGATACCCATCACCGTCGGGTCGACGCCGGCGACGTGGTTCGTGCCGACCCGCGCCAGGACGTCGAGACCGTAGTCGGCGGCGAACGACTCGCTCGTCACGAGGACGAGCGCCGCGCCGTCCGAAATCTGCGAGGCGTTCCCGGCCGTGACGGTGCCGTCCTCGCTGAAGGCGGGCGGGAGCTCCGAGAGCCCCTCCAGGGTGGTGTCGCGGCGGATTCCCTCGTCCGCTTCGACGAGTCCGTCGTCGGTCTCGACCGGGACGAGTTCGTCGTCGAAGCGACCCGAGTCGGTCGCCTCGGCGGCCCGCCGCTGTGACTGGAGGGCGTACTCGTCCTGTGCATCACGGGAGACGTCGTACACGTCGGCGACCGTCTCGGCCGTCGCCCCCATCTCCAGGTCGGCGAGGTCGTACACACTCGAGAGCCGCGGGTGGAGTTCGTCGTACGGCATCGAGGAGAGCGGAACGCGAGACATGCTCTCGACGCCGCCGGCGACGATACAGTCACGGGTCCCCGCCGCGATGGCGTCCGACGCGGAGATGACCGCCTGCATCGACGAGGCGCACCAGCGGTTGATGGTCGTCGCCGGCGTCTCCTCTCCGAGCCGCGACAAGAGCGCGATGACTCGTGCGAGGTTGGCGTCCTGTTCCGAGCGCTGCTGGGCGCAGCCCCACATGAGGTCGTCGACGAGCGCCGGGTCGAGTCCGGTGACGTCGAGCAGGTGGTCGATGAGGGTCGTCGAGAGGTCCTCGCTTCTGACCCCCGAGAGAGCGCCGCCGTCTCTCCCCTGTGGGGTGCGCGAGGCGGCCGCGACGACAGGTGTGGACATAGCCTACCGTCGAGGGCCAGGGCGTATAAATCCCGACTCGGTGACAGCCGGCGACACGCAGCACGTGTCCAGGGCTGTCGAGACCCCCGTGTGGCTCCGACGAACAGTACCGCTACCGACCGTTCGACCGCACGCCGTCCGCACCGGACGGGCTCCCGTCCGGTGAACCAGACGCGATACGGCGTCCGAGCGTCTCTTCGACACGGGCGAGGTCAGCACGCGTGTCGACGGTCACGAGGCGCTCGGTGTCGACAGCCGCGGCGACGTGATGTTCGGGGATGACGACCGGAGCGAGCGACTCGACGACGTCGTGGAGGGTGCCGCCGTCGTCGAGCGCCTCGCTCGCCGCGGCCGCGGCCGCGCGGGTGTTGACCGCCGTGGGGAGCCGTCGCGTGCGGCCGTCTGTTCGGACGAGCACACCGGCGGTCGTCGAGCCCTCGAGTCGGTCGAGCAGATGCCCGAGGAACGCGGGCGGGACGAGCGGGCTGTCACAGCCGATGACTACGGCCGTGAGCCGGTCGGTCTCGCGGAGGGCCGTCCGGAGGCCGCCGACGGGGCCGAGCCCGTCGATGGGGTCGGTGGCGAACGACACGTCCACCCCCTCGAGGGCCGACTCGAAGCTCCGACGCTGGTCTCGACGACAGCTCACGACGACGTCGTCGACGACCGGCGAGACCGCCTCGACGGCGTGGAGGAGGAGCGGCCGGCCGGCGAGCGCGGCGAGCGCCTTGTCACCGTCTTCGAACCGCGTCGACGGCCCTCCCGCGAGGACGATTCCGGCCCGTCCCGTGTCCGCCTTCATCCTCGGCATCGTCAGTCGGGACGCGGGGCGTCACGGGGCCCGAAGCTCTCGCGGCCCGCGGGCTCCACTGAACCACTCATCTGAGAGGGACTCCTTCGGCGGCGTCGGTCGGTGACAGTCGTTCGTACACGTCGCGCCAGGGTCGGTGGGTGTTCGACTCGTGCACTCTCGAACGTGCGCCAGCGGAGCGATATAACTCTACCCGTTGTAGAAGTGGATTTCTGGTCCGAAACACCCGGATTTGGGACAATATATATCTATGTATAAGGAATTAAGTCACGTAAACACGAGATAGTTCGGCTTGAAACTGGCCATTCGTTAGTTCGTCCCCGAGCAGGTGTGTCGCGACGCCCGGTCGTCGCCGGCGGGCGCACACGGAATCACGAGAACACCTTCGACGGTCTTATGCGCCTGTAGTAGCAACGAAGAACGGATGAGTGACCGGGCCCTCGACGTGGTTGAGTTCCTTCTGACTGCCCACATCTATAGCGAGAACCGGCAACTGGACGCGAACGACCTCCCGCCGCGGTATCGGCGTGTCTTCTGGGCCGAGTCCGAGGAGGAGGGCGAGGTCGGAGGGGTCGAGCGCCCGCTGGTTGCGACAGAGAAGACGGCGCGGCAAGCGACAGGCGCAGACGACCCCTGGGAGGCCGTCTCCGACCTCATGTTCACCCAGAAAGAGGAGTTCGCGGGGCGCATCACGCTCACCCAGCCGGAGATGGCGCTCGACTGGCTCGTCCAGCGGGCCGACCGCGACAGGTTCGCGACGAACCCCACGCTCGCGGCCGCCGTCGAGGACCGCGACGACGTCGACGTGACCCACGAGGAGGCGCGGAAGTCGAACCGCCCCATCCAGGCGGACCGGGTCTGGATCGACAGCCTCCTCGAGTCGTACTTCGACGCCGAGGAGGACGCCGAGATGCTCGACCTCGTCTCCGTTCGCGCGCCCGAGGAGATCGAGATGACACTCGACGACCTCGTGCTCACCACCGATCAGGAAGGCGAGATCGAGAAGATCGTCAAGGCCATCGAACACCGCGACTACCTCGCGGAGATCGGCCTGCGCGAGATCGGGAAACTCCTGTTCGTCGGCCCACCGGGAACCGGAAAGACCACCGTCTCGCGGGCGCTCGCACACGAACTCGGGCTGCCCTTCGTGGAGGTGAAGCTCTCGATGATCACGAGTCAGTACCTCGGCGAGACGGCCAAGAACGTCGACAAGACGTTCGAGGTGGCCCGTCGGCTCTCCCCGTGTATCCTCTTCATCGACGAGTTCGACTCGGTGGCGAAGACCCGACGGTCCGACGAACACGCCGCCCTGAAACGCGCCGTCAACACCCTGCTGAAGTGTATCGACGAGATCTCGCTCATCAGGGACGACGTGCTCCTCATCGGAGCGACGAACCACCCCGACCAGCTCGATTCGGCGGCGTGGCGGCGCTTCGACGAGATCGTCAACTTCCCCAAGCCCGACTACCAGATGCGCGCCGACATCCTGCGCATCGTCACCCGCCGGATGGACATCGCGGAGTTCGACCCCGAGGCCGTCGCGGAGAAGACCGAAGGGCTCACCGGGAGCGACCTCAGACTCGTCCTCCGCGAGGCCGTCCTCGAAGCGCTCACCGAGGAGCGAATGAGCCTCACCCAGGAGGACATCCTCGACGCCGTCTCCGACTTCGAAGAGCGCGACAACCTCAAAAATATGGACATGATCGACGGCGACCAGGAGACGCTCATCGCCGGCGACGGCGGCTCCTCGGGCAACGAGGAGAACGGGCACAGCCACGACCACGACCACGGACACACCCACACCCACGACTAACGGCGGAGGAGGAGTCGGGCGCTCGACGACACGGCTGGTTTTCCACAGGACAGTTGTCGAGCCCTTCACAACGCCGACGTATGTCCCCGACGAGTCGACGGACCGTCCTCCAGGCGACGGGCCTCGCCGTCGCCGGCTTCGCGGGGTGTCTCGGCGGGACGACCCTCGACGCGCCGACCGCGAGGGGACCCGGTCTCGGCACGGGAGGCGTACGTCGACGGCGAAGCGTACACCTATCTCCCGGACGAGGACGCGGTTCGGTACGTCTCGGCGTACGAGCACGGGAACCACGAGGCGGTGGAGAACGGCTCCGAGCCCGAACGAGAACCGGTCTACGACACGGTGCCGTTCGAGCGCTGGGGTCGCGTCCGGCGTGCCAGTGTCGCGTCGGACGCGGTGGCGGAGACGACCGCCGAACGGCTCGGCTACGACGAACCCGACGCGTCCGTCGGCATCACATCGCGCGGCGGCGTGCCCACCGTCGTCGTGGCCCGGACCGTCACCGACGACCGACAGGGAAGCCGGGTCTCGGCGACCGAGGTTCTCTTCGACGACCTCGTGGCTGCGGCCCCGCGATGGGTCGACGTGACCGTCTCGCTCGCATCGCGCGAGTACGAGACGACGGTTCCCGTGCGGGCGAGAGTCTTCGAGCAGTGGCGAGCGTGAGACCGTTCGAGCAGCGCCGGGCGTGAGGCCGGCGTCCGTGAGAGCGCTTCGCCCACCCTTAAGCATCGCCGTCCCCTGCCCCTGCATAGATGCGCGTCACCCTCCTCGGCACCGGCGACACGACCGGGACCCCGACCGTCGGCTGCGACTGCGACACCTGCGCGCGTGCTCGCGAACTGGGCGTCGAGCGGTCGCGCTTCGCCGTGCACGTCGAGAACCCCCGGACGGGGGAGTGTCTCCTCGTCGACCTCAGCCCCGACTTCCGCCACCAGTTCCTGACGCATGACGTTCCACTGCCAACCGAGGCCGTCGTGACCCACATCCACTTCGACCACCTCGACGGCCTCGGCAACGCCTACCGCGTCTTCGACGACCTCCCCGTCCACGCGGCGAACGACGTCGACCCGGTGACCGAGGAGTCGGTCGCCGACACGATTCGGCGGAAGTACGACTATCTCGACCGCATCACGGTCCGTGACCACGCCCCCTTCGAGCGCTTTTGTGCCTGCGGCTTCGAGTGCACCCTCGTGCCGGTCGACCACCCGCCGCTCGTCTGTTACGGCCTCGCCGTCGAGGACCCCGGGACCGGCGCGAAGCTGTCACTGACGGGCGATACGAGCTACGACGTGCCCGCGGCGTCCCGCGAGGTGCTCTCCGACCCCGACCTCCTCCTCGCCGACGCCATCGTCCCCGCGTCGCTCTGTGAGTACCATCCGCTCGGCGGAAAGCACGAGGACGACGACGGCGTGCCACGGACGTTCGGCTCGAAGCACATGACGCGCGAGGGGGCACTCGACCTCGCCGGAGAGCTCGGCGCGAGGCAGACGAGACTCGTCCACACCGCTCACTTCTACCCCGTCGAGGAGGCCTTCGAGGAGCCGCTGGCGGTCGACGGCGAGCAGTACGACCTCTGACCGCCACTCCCACTTCCGGTACCAGTCAGCGAGAGGGAGTGTGAAATAGTACCGTTTCGGTATTTTTTCTACTAGTATTCGAACAGATAAGGCTATTTTCTCAGACGACGTAGATGGGACGGACCATGAGCGTGATAGACAGCGTCCGGACGGGTCTGGGCATCGCGAGGGGAGACCTCCACCACTGCTGGGAGTGCGACGCGAACTTCCAGACGGCGGGACCGCTCGACGAGTGCGTGTACTGCGAGTCGACCGACATCCGCTCCTTCTGAGAGTCCGGGGGGTGAATCCGCCTCACCGAGGCGGCCCAGCCGTCCGGACGGACGCGGGGGCGCTATCACGGCGGCCTCGCGTTCGGCGACGTTTCCGTGGTCGGCTTCCGCTACGGGCGAGAGTGAACCAGAGACCCTCACGAGAAGTGGTCGAGCCCGGTCTGCCGGCGAGCGACGCCGTCGGGGTCACGGACCCACGGGGTTCTGTCGGCTCGGAGCGCCGCGCGGTCGGCCGCCGGCGGGTCCGCCGCCTCGAACGCCGAACACCCCTCGCCGCAGTCTGCGCCGGGGTCGACCACCCGGTCGAACCGCGCACAGTACGGCCGGCCGTCGGCGGTGACAGTCGCGTGGGTACACCCCGGCGGTTCGGGACGCCATCCCTTGCCGTAGGCGCGTTCGGCGACCCTGCGCCGCACACGGGCCTTCTCGTCCGGGGCGACGAACTCGACGTCGGTCCGGAGCGGCTGTGCGTCGACGGGTTCGACGCCCGTGGCCGCCGTCGAGAGCGAGGCCGGTTCGCGGACGACCTCCCTCACGCCGTCCTCGGGGTCGAACCGCCACACGCCGACGCCCTCGGGGATACGATTGAGGTGCGCGCGGGTCACGTAGCTCTCCGTCGCGAGTACGACCCGGTCGAACAGCGCGAGGCTCACGTCGGTTCGCAACTGGGCTTCGAGGTCGCCCGGCGACCCGAGGTCGGGTTTGTTCTCGATGGCGACCAGTTCGGCGAACCAGTCTTCGGGGTAGCGGACGGCGCGACGGACGACGCGGTGACCGCCGCGGTGGTCGGCCTCGAAGAACCCGACCTCGACCGCGCGGTCGGCGACCCGTCGCGCCACCGATGACGAACAGGAGAACGCTCGTTCCGGGCGGACGGACGTGCCGACGCCGACGTCGCTCTCGAGCGCGAGCGGCGGGATCGTCGCGGCGGTGACGGCTGCTCGGCGGTCGAACCCCGGGCCGGGGACGAGGCCGACGACGTCGACGATGCGGCCGCCGGGCGAGGCCACACTCCCGCCCAACTGCCGGGCGACGACCCAGTCTGTCGTCTCCTCGAGGTGGACACACAGCGCGAGTTCGAAGGCGTACTCCCGCACGGGAGACCGTGAGGGCGGCGCGGACAAAACCACACCGACACGAGCGCGCGCCGTCGGGACCGGGTCGGGCCGCCCGGACGATGTGAGCGGTCGACAGCCGCGAGCGACGACCGCAACCGCGGTACGTGGCCGCACGGAGAGGCCGAGAACAGCACATTTATCAGTCGTTCGGGGCGAAACTTCCCCAAGATTACTCTCAGGAGGTCAATGGTGACAGACACAACACAGCAACCGGAGGTGAACATCGGACTCGTCGGCCACGTCGACCACGGGAAGACGACGCTGGTCCAGGCCCTGTCGGGGTCGTGGACGGACCAGCACTCGGAGGAGATGAAGCGCGGAATCTCCATCCGACTGGGCTACGCGGACGCGACGTTCCGTACGTGTCCCGGCGTCGAGGCACCCGACTGTTACACCGTCGAAGAAGAGTGCGAGGACGGCTCGAAGAGCGAGGTACTCCGGACGGTGTCGTTCGTCGACGCGCCGGGCCACGAGACGCTGATGGCGACGATGCTCTCGGGTGCCGCACTGATGGACGGTGCGGTCCTCGTCGTCTCGGCGACGGAGAACGTCCCGCAGGCACAGACGGAAGAACACCTGATGGCGCTCGACATCATCGGCATCGAGAACATCGTCATCGCCCAGAACAAGATCGACCTCGTCGACCGCGACCGCGCGGTCGAGAACTACGAGCAGATCCAGGAGTTCGTCGAGGGCACCGTGGCCGAGGACGCACCCATCGTCCCCATCAGCGCCCAGCAGGAGATTAACATGGACCTCCTCATCGACGCCGTCGAGCGGGAGATTCCCACGCCCGAGCGCGACGCGACAGAGGACCCGCGGATGTTCGTCGCCCGCAGTTTCGACATCAACCGTCCGGGGACGACCTGGGACGGGCTCACCGGCGGCGTCATCGGCGGCAGTCTGGTCGAGGGTGAACTGGAGGTCGACGACGAGATTCAGCTCCGCCCCGGCCGCGAGGTCGAAGAGGGCGGGCAGTCCGAGTGGCGACCGATCGAGACGACGGTCCGGTCGTTACAGGCTGGCGGCACCCAACTGGAGAAGGCAGGGCCCGGTGGGTTACTCGGCGTCGGGACGGGACTGGACCCGTCGCTGACGAAGGGTGACGCGCTCGCCGGGCAGGTCGCCGGTGCACCCGGGACGCTGCCGCCGACGCGGGAGTCGTTCGTCATGGGCGTCGACCTCCTCGACCGGGTGGTCGGTGCCGAGGACGAGGGCGGAAACGTCGAAGACATCTCCACGGGCGAACCGCTCATGCTCACCGTCGGGACCGCCACCACGGTGGGCGCGGTGACGAGCGCCCGCGAGGGAGAGTGCGAGGTGAACCTCAAGCGACCGGTGTGCGCCGAATCGGGGGCGAAAATCGCCATCAACCGACGCGTCGGCGCGCGCTGGCGCCTCATCGGAATCGGAACCCTACAGTAAGTGACGACAGTCGTGCTGGACACCAACGCGCTCATGATGCCGGTCGAGTGCGACGTCCGTGTCTTCGACGAACTCGCTCGCCTGCTCGGCGGGTCGCTCGAAGCGGTGGACCTGGTCGTTCCGCACGCCGTCGTGACCGAACTCGAGACGCTCTCGTCGGGTGCGAGCAAGGAGGCCGTCGCCGCGAGCGTCGGTCGCGACCTCGCAGACCGGTGTCGGGTCGTCGGCACCGAGGCGTCGTACGCGGACGACGCCGTCGTCGAACTGGCGGGAGACGCCGACTACGTCGTCACGAACGACAGACCCCTCCGCGGCCGATTGCTCGACCGGGGTGTCCCGGTCGTCGGCCGGCGGGGCCGCAACACACTTGCGATTACGGAACCGTAGCAGGACTCAAACCACGTATGTACAAACGGGTACGACTCAAAGACACGGTGGAAGTGCCGCCTCGCCACCTGGCGGACGTCACCCCCGGACGGGTGAAGCGATTGCTCCAGGACAAACTCGAAGGACGGATGGACGAAGACGTCGGTAGCGTCGTCAGCGTCATCGAAGTACACGACATCGGGGAGGGCTCGGTGCTGCCGGGTCGCCCGGGCGTGTACTACGAGGCGGAGTTCGACGCCGTCACCTTCGACCCACAGATGCAGGAAGTCGTCGACGGGAACGTCGTCGAGGTCGTCGAGTTCGGCGCGTTCGTCGGCATCGGCCCCGTCGACGGTCTGCTGCACGTCTCGCAGATATCCAACGAATATCTCGCGTACGACGGGGAGAACCAACAACTCGCCTCGACGGAGTCGAACCAGACGCTCGGCGTCGGCGACTCCGTCCGGGTGCGAATCGTGACGAAGAGCGTCGACGAGCGCAACCCGCGCGACTCGAAGATCGGCCTCACGGCGAAGCAGCCCGGCCTCGGCAAACACGGCTGGCTCGAGGCGAAGCGACAGGAGTCGGAAGCGGAGGCCGGTGACTGATGGCGAAGAAGCGACTCGCCTGCCGCGAGTGTCACCACATCAACGGGCCCGACAACCAGACGTGTGACCTCTGTGGCTCGTCGTCGCTCACCGAAGACTGGGCGGGGTACGTCTACATCACTCACCCCGAGGAGTCGGAGATCGCCGAGGAGATGAACGTCTCCGACCCCGGTGGCTACGCGCTGAAGGTCCGCTGAGCCCGATGCTCCGCCTCCCGAAATCGCTACGGAGCGAGTTCAAGGAGCCGTTCGGCCCCGTCTACACCGACGCGGACGACCTCCTCGCCGAGGTCGACGGTCCGCTCGTCGCCGTCGGCGACGTTGTCACCGCACACCTCCTGCGTGCCGGGAAGACCCCCGACGTCGCGGTCGTCGACGGCCGGACGAAACGCGAGTCGGTCTCGGCAGAGACGGCGGCGGCGCTGGACGAACTCCCATCGGGGACCGCTGTGGAGAACCCCGCCGGCGAACTGTCAGAGTCGATACTCCGGGCGCTCACCGAAGCCATCGACGCGCCCGGACCACAGGTCCTCGACGTCGACGGCGAGGAGGACCTCGTGACGCTCCCGGCCGTCGTCGCCGCCCCGGACGGCGCGAGCGTCGTCTACGGCCAGCCCGACGTCGGGATGGTCTGCATCCGGGTCACGCCCGAGTCGCGAGAGACGATGCGAGGGTTGCTGCGGCGGTTCGACGGCGACGCTGACGCCGCGCTGGCGATGCTGGACGGAGCGGGAGACGGCGACGCCTGAAGCGGAACATGCAGCGACGTCGGAGGTCGTCGTGGCGTCGTCACGTCCTTCGAAATCCTTTTGCCTGCCTCGGAGCGAAATAGAAGCAACTGAACCATGGAAATCGAAATCATCGACGAGGACGAGAATCCGATGCTCCACCGGACCGACGTCCGGTTCGAGGTCGTCCACGAGGAAGCAACTCCCTCTCGTCTCTCTGTTCGCGACAGTCTCGCCGCGAAGCTGAACAAAAACTCCGACGAGGTCGTCGTCCACACGCTCGACACGAAGTTCGGGATGCGAAAGACCGTCGGCTACGCGAAGGTGTACGAGAGCCCCGAGTTCGCCCGTGACGTCGAGCAGGAGTACATGCTCGAGCGGAACAAGATCACGAGCGGCGACGAACCCGAAGTCGAGGCCGAAGAGGCCTGACTTCGCGGACAGGTGCGCGTTCTCGGTATCGAAGGGACGGCCTGGGCAGCGAGCGCTGCGGTCTTCGACGTCGAGGCCGACGACGTGTTCATCGAGTCCGACCCCTATCAGCCCGAGAGCGGCGGCATTCACCCGCGTGAAGCCGCCGAACACATGGGCGACGCCATCCCGCGTGTCGTCGAGACCGCGCTGGCACACGCCCGCGCGCGAGGCGGTATCGACGCCGTCGCGTTCTCACGTGGCCCCGGCCTCGGTCCCTGTCTCCGCATCGTCGGGACCGCCGCACGCGCCCTCGCCGGGGCGCTCGACGTCCCCCTCGTCGGGGTGAACCACATGGTGGCTCACCTCGAAATCGGCCGACACCAGTCGGGCTTCGACTCCCCGGTGTGTCTGAACGCCTCGGGCGCGAACGCCCACCTCCTCGGATATCACAACGGTCGCTACCGGGTGCTCGGTGAGACGATGGACACCGGTGTGGGGAACGCCATCGACAAGTTCACCCGCCACGTCGGCTGGTCACATCCGGGCGGCCCGAAGGTCGAGCGGGCCGCCGAAGACGGCGAGTACGTCGACCTCCCCTACGTGGTCAAGGGGATGGACTTCTCCTTCTCCGGCATCATGAGCGCCGCGAAGGGCGCGTACGACGACGGCGTCGACGTGGAGGACGTCTGCTGTGGGCTCCAAGAGACCGTCTTCGCGATGCTCGCCGAGGTCGCGGAACGGGCGCTGTCGCTCACCGGCACGGACGAACTCGTGCTCGGGGGTGGCGTCGGTCAGAACGCACGGCTCCGGGAGATGCTTCGGGAGATGTGCGAGGCGCGCGGGGCGTCCTTCTACGCGCCCGACCCGCGGTTCCTCCGCGACAACGCCGGGATGATCGCCGTCCTCGGGGCGAAGATGTACGCCGCCGGCGACACGCTCGCGATTCCCGAATCCGCGGTCGATTCGAACTTCCGGCCCGACCAGGTCCCCGTCTCGTGGCGCAGCGGCGAGGAGTCCGTCGCGCGGACACCGTCGGAGACGGGGACCGTCCGCGGTGCCGAGGCGACCGTGACCACGGCGGGAGCCCTCGTGACGAAGCGCCGACTCCCGAAGGAGTACCGCCATCCCGAACTCGACGAGCGACTGCGACGGGAGCGGACCGTCGCCGAGGCACGACTGCTGAGCGAGGCTCGACGGGCAGGGGTTCCGACCCCACTCGTTCACGACGTCGACCTTCCCGAGGCGACGCTGACGCTCCAGTACGTGGGTGAGGTCGACCTCGCCGGGGCGCTGTCGACGGAGGCGACGCGGCTCGTGGGCGAGTACCTCGCGACGCTCCACGACGCCGGCATCGTCCACGGCGACCCGACGACGCGGAACGTCCGGGTCGGCGAGCGTGCGGGCGAGTCGGTGTTCTTCGTCGACTTCGGGCTCGGCTTCCACACGGGACACGTCGAGGACCACGCGATGGACCTCCACGTCTTCGGGCAGAGCGTCGAGGGGACAGCCGAGACCCCGGAGCCGCTGTTCGACGCGTGTCTCTCGGGCTATCTCGACTCCGGGGGCGCGGCCGCCAGGGCGGTGGTCGACCGGCTCCGGACGGTCGAGGGTCGCGGTCGGTACCAGTGACTCGCGAACGGACGGGGCGAACGGGCGACACTCGGGGGGACGGGGTGTCGTGTCGCCGCGTCGCGGCACACCCCGCAGTGGCTGTCAGTGCACACCGACCGGTGGCCGCGGTATCGGACAAGAACCTTCGGCAGCAGTGACCGGTCGCGCGCGGTCGGGGACGGAGGCTAAACCATTTACCCGGCGCCGTCGTACGGGAGCGTATGGCTGAGAAACCCCAGTCCGGTAGCATCTTCGGTGTTCCCTACAACTTCGAGCGGCCGAGCGTCGGCCGCCTGCTGTCGTCGTACTGGCAGCCCGGAAAGGGCATGCTCGTCGAGAAGCCCTTCGGCATCGGCTACACCATCAACCTCGCCTCGTGGCGCTCGTGGGTCGTGCTCGGCGTCGTCGCGGCACTCCTCTGGAACGAACGACAGGGTGCAGACGACGTCGAATCCGTCGAGGACGACCCCGTCGAAGTCATCATCGACGACTGAGCCGAACGGCCGAATCGAACCTGCTTTTGCTCGCGACGGTCCAGGAGACGTATGCTCAGATACGTCACCACGAATCCCGGGAAGGTCCGCGAGGCGACGGAGTATCTCGGCTCGGCCGTCGCCCAGCTCGACTTCGATTACACGGAGATACAGAGCCCGGAGCTCGGCCCCATCGCCGCACGCGGGGCGAGAGAGGCGTACCGTCACGCCGGCGAGCCCGTCCTCGTCGACGACGCCGGGCTGTTCATCGACGCCCTCGATGGGTTTCCCGGTCCGTACTCGTCGTACGTCGAGGAGACAGTCGGCATCGAGCGCGTGCAGGAACTCGCCGCGGCCGAGACGGACCACCGCGCCGCCTTCCGGTGTACGCTCGCGTACTGCGACGGTGAGGGGTTCGACGCGAGTCCGGACCCCGTCGACCGCGACGACAGGACCGTCGCGGCCGCGACCGGTCCCGACGGGGACGACGAGTCGAGCGGTCTTCCGGTGAAACTGTTCGAGGGCGTCGTCCGTGGGCGCATCGTCGAACCGCGCGGCGACGGCGGCTTCGGCTACGACCCCATCTTCGAGCACAACGGGAAGACGATGGCCGAGATGGGCACCGAGGAGAAGAACGGCGTCTCACACCGGGGGCGCGCGCTCGCGAAGTTCGCTGAGTGGTTTGCTGAGCGGTAGCGAAGCGAATCTCGGAAGACGAGCAGTGCGAGTCTTCCGGTGGTATCCCGAACGGAGCAACCCGGAGTGACGGATGCCTCGTCGGGCACGAGGTGGCGGAGACGGTTCGCCGACCGCCAGGACGGCGGCTCGGACCGGTGAGACGCTCGCCAGTCCTAGCCACGTGGGTCACAATCGGGACCCGGATAGTCGCCTCCGACGACCTCCAGATAGAGGCTCTCGGCGTCGAACAGCGTCGCGAACGCCTGCGGCGGGCGGACGCTGAGCGGGACGTGACCCTGCAGCGACGCGCCGGCGCGGGCGCTCCCGAGTCGTTCGTCGAACGAGAGCAGGTGCATCGCGCCGCCGCGATACGCCGACGCGAGTCCGGGGTGGTCGCCCGTGGGGTGGTCGACGGGTTCGCGCCACACCGCACAGCGCGCTCGCCAGTCGCTCGCGAGTGCCGCGTCCGCGAGTCGCGTGATGACCGCCGCGGCGTCGTCGAGGAGCGCGTCGCTCGCGACGAGCGTCATCCACGAATGGCGTCTGACGTGGTCGAGCGCCGCACGCGAGGCGCCGCCGACGAGGAGGTCGGCGGCGAGGACGTCGGCGTCGGCGACGACGCGGGCCGGACTCGCGTCAGTCGACACGGTCGTCCTCGCTCTCGGCGTCGGCGTCACGGACGGTCGCGAGCGCGGTTCTGACGGCCGCTTCGGACACGTCGTACCTCGTCGCTCGTTCGAAGAGGGCCTCCCAGGTCACGAGTGGTGGTACACGTGGGCGCGACAAGAGAGTTACCGGTTCGCCGCCGGGTCCGGCCGTATCCGCCGCAGAATCCGACCGGTTTCGCTCGACAGAGCCGTGCTGTCGGTCGGTTTTTCGCGAGGGAGTCACACGCCTGTCTGACGCGGATTTAAGGTGACACCCGCGGTGGGAACTGGTGGGCGCGCACTACGGCCTCAGTTCCCATCCTCCCACCCGCGCGCCCGGCACACCCCACAGCTGTTCGGTGTGCGGCACCGGTCGGCGGTGCCTGTAACGCTCCATCTCTCCCGGTCGCCTGCCGTCGGTGCTGTCTCGCGGCGGCGGGCCACCACTCTCTCACTCAGGCTTCGACCGCGTCGCCGAGCAGCGCCGTCTTCACCTCGTCGACGGCGTCGAGATCGATGATGAGCGCGAGCTGGTCACCGACGTGAATCTCCGTCCCCGGGAGCGGAATCGTCATCTCCTCGCGGTCGTGACTGTGTGCATAGATGCGTGCCCGTGGGCCGAGGTCGACCTCCGAGACACGCTGTCCGACGACCGGTGCTCCCTCGGGAACCGTGACCGTCGAGAGCTGGAGCCGTTCGGTGAGGTCGCCGAGCGCGTTGAAGTTCCCGCCGAGCAGTGCCGTCTTCGCTCCCGCCGCGCCGAGGCGCTCGGGGTAGATGACCTCGTCGACGTCCTCGGCGTACTGCTCGTAGATCTCTTCGCGGTAGTCCTCACTGATACGCATGATTGCCCGACAGTCGAACTCCTTGCCGATCATACAGGCTGCGAAGTTCACGTTCGGGTCCCCGGTGAGCCCACCGACGGCGTCGGCGTGTTCGATGCCGGCGCGTTCGAGCGTCGCCTCGTTCGACCCGTCTCCCTCGACGACCTCGAACCCCGCCTCTCTGGCCCGTTCGACCTTCTGGTCGTCGTTCTCCACGACGACGACGTTGTGGCCTTCCTCTTTGAGGACGCGTGCAGTCCGCGCACCGACACGGCCGTACCCGACGATAACGAATCGCATACCCACGAGTACGCCGCCCCGAACTTAAAGGATGGACCCCGTCGAGACCGAGCGTCGACACGATACCACGAATCACGACAGCGTTTTTTCTTCGACGCCCCAAACTGGGGACGATGATGGCAACGACCCACGCCCTCGCCGGCGTGGCACTCGCAGTCGCGGTCTCCCTGTTCGTCCCCGAGGCGGGCGGACTGCCGGTCCTCGCTGCGGCCGTGGGTGGCTTCTTCCCCGACTTCGACCTCACGGGAGACCACCGCAAGACGCTACACTTCCCGGTGTACTACAGCGTCGCCGCGCTCCTCGCGGGCGTCGTCGCCGCGGCCGTGACGACGCCGACGACGCTCGCGGTCACCCTGTTCCTCGCCGCGGCGGCCCTCCACTCCGTGATGGACGCGGCGGGCGGCGGCCTCGAACCGCGTCCCTGGCTCGGACAGGGCGAGCGAGCGGTGTACAACCACGCGAGCGGCCGGTGGATCGCCCCACGGCGGTGGATTCGGTACGACGGTGCGCCGGAGGACCTGGTGCTCAGTGGCGCGCTCGCGCTCCCGGCGCTCCTCGTCCTCGACGGCACGGCACAGCTCGGAATCGCCGGCGCGCTCGGAATCTCGGTGGTGTACACCGCCCTGCGGAAGCCGCTCGTCGCGCTCGCCGACAGAGTGGTACCACAGATTCCGGAGGACGTGTTCGACCGCCTCCCGACCAGAGTGGCCTCGTTCATCGCGGCGTATCGGTAACGGGGTCTCACCGCGTCTTCGCGCCCATCGCGGCCAGCGGAGGCTCGTTCGGCGAGAGCGGTGAAATGAGTGATTGACGGTACGTAAACCGACGGAGAACGGACATGCGCCGTCCGGGAATTGAACCCGGGCTATTGGCTTGGGAAACTATACGACATCTAAGACAGTTAGTCTTATCAGACCTTCCGTCGTCTCTTGGGTGTGGTATCAGTCAACGACCCCTCGGACTACGAAGGCAAATACCAGCAGACTCGGAAGCGGCTTCAAAAGGCCAAGATAGACGACAAAGACCGACAGGCAATTCGAGCTCTCATGGACCGCCGTGACGCCAGCGGTCAATACGAAGCCAGCACACAGGGCAACCTGCTCACGATGCTGATTCGGTGTGCCGAGTTGACCCACAAGCCCCTACACGAGTACGAGCACGACGAGTACAACTCCGACTTCTCCCACTTCCTCAATGGGCTACAGCAGGGCACCATCGAAGGTGCCAAGAAGGGGGGATACTCCGCAGAGTACGTCCGGTCGTTCCGTCAAGCCCTTCGATTGTTCTTCAAACACCTGGGTCGTGACTGGCACGAAGAGATCGAGGTCGGGCAACCTACCCCAGGAAAAATCACCGAGGACGACTGCTTCACCTCCGACGAGACAGCCAAGATGTTCATGGTTGCCGACGAGCGAGACTCGGCGATCCTCGCGCTCATGCTGGCTACCGGACAGCGCATCAGTGCCCTCGCTTCGATCCGACTGAAGGATATCGAGATTAAGGGGAATCGCGGTGGCTTCAATCTCAATCCGGAGGCTGCCGGCCTCAAAGGGGCGAAGGGCTACCGACCGATGATTTGGGCGACTCCCTACGTGACGCGGTGGCTCAACAAACACCCGCACTGGCCCGACTACGACGAGGACGACGCACTGTTCGTCACCATGCGAGGAGGGCGTCACTACAACAAGGGTGACCCGTTGGGCTATTCCGGCTTCGAGAAAACTATCTCTCGGCTCGCTGCCTCCGCGGGTGTCGACGAAGAGAAGGCACAAACCCATCGGCTACGCCACACCGCGATTCGCCGTATGATCCGGGATGGTCTCAGCGACCAGCGTATCAAATACATGGTCGGCTGGCACAGCGACAGTCAGCACCTCGACCGATACGGTTCCCTCAAGGACAAGAGCCACGCCGAGGACATCGAGGACCACTACGGTATGGCCACCGACGACGACGAAGAAGAGGTTGGCCACCTGTTCGAGAACTGTCCGAGTTGTGGTGTCACGATCTCGAATCTCACAGGGGTTGCGTTCTGTCACTCATGCGGTGTCCCACTCAGGCACTCGGCAGAGAACATCGACCAGATGGCCGACAAAGCACTGTGGGAGTCGAAGGGCGAGACTGAGACGGTCGAGGAAGAGCAGGGACTCGACGCAGCGAAAGAAATTCTGTCCGATCCCGACGCAAAAGCCGCTATCATGGCCGAAATGAAGGAAGAACTTCTCGCGGAATTGCGGGCTGAAATGGGCGAGGAGTAGGAGTCGAACCCCCTCAATTATCTCATCGGGCATTGGTTTATGTGTATGTCCTCAAATCACGTTGAGTCTGAGTGGAAAGTGGAGTGGGCTGCACCTGCTCCACACGGAGATGAATATCTGGACAAATTGATGCTGAGCCGAGAACAAGCAATTGAGTACGGTGACGAACTCGTGTGGGCGTTGCGGGTAGATGGGGACATGCTGCGAGAGCGAGGATTAGACCCCAAAGAGCCGTTTGCCTGGAAGATTGAGGATGGTGAATTGTCTACTAAGCAGATAACGCGTCAAGCGTTTGAGGAAGTCGCGGAGAGTGATCGAAAGGATTCCTACTATGCCGAGAC
Organism: Salinigranum halophilum; assembly: GCF_007004735.1. NCBI lineage: Archaea > Methanobacteriati > Methanobacteriota > Halobacteria > Halobacteriales > Haloferacaceae > Salinigranum > Salinigranum halophilum. The sequence continues at coordinate 404,687 of NZ_SSNL01000003.1, read as the reverse complement.
GATACTTCGGTATCGAGCAGAGAGACGGATTCGTCAATCCTAACACCTATTGATCACACCTCGCTTTGCACGAATAACGATATAGCCGAGAATCCGAACAGGACTGTCCGTTTGTCTTTTTCAGTAACCCACCAATCGATTCGACGGGGATAGTAGGGCCAGAATCAACCCGGCGATATTGTCCACCGTGTCGCCCCCCACGCTCCAACCCCCCTTTTCGACGGTTTGTCTGTCTTTTGTACCTACCGCCGAACCTCGGCCCGTGAACAACGAACTGTTCGATGGACGAGACGGTCCTACTGGTACAGTCACCGACACAACTGGAAGCCCCATACCCGATCCTCCGAACATTTCCGGCCTCTCGAATAGCCGAGTTACCGTGTCGATACTCGTGGCACTCGGTGTCTTTCTCACCTACCCACTCCGTCTCGGAATTACTTCGGCCACCGGCCTACCAATAGCCGGTCAAACCGGCCTCGGACTGTGGAGTGTCACCATCGCTGCTCCACTCGTTACCTACCTCGTGCTTCAAGCCCGAGAGGCTGCGCGATGAACCCGGAAAACGAGGTCATCATCGGGATGTCTCTCGCCGGGATCTGTGCCTTCGCCATTGGTGCCGTCCTCAATAATCGGATCGACATTGACGACCGCGAGACAGTTGAGGTAGAAATCACTGTTCAGTAATCCTTCCGACTCGGCCAAACTCTGACCAATTAGTACCACCCAAGTTGGCTCTCAGTCGGCCGGTATTGATATTCTCTCCAATTTACATACGGCTCCCTCGGCTAGCACTGTTCGGTAATGACCGAACCTATCGACGTGTGCGCCACCGCCTACGGGACAGAGGCGGCAGAAGCTATCTCCCGCTCGGGAGCGCACCTCGGTTACGAAACATCGAGGAGTCGGCCACCCGACTCCCTCGAAATCGAGTTTTGCGACTACAACTTTCGAGACCGGACACCGTTCGAGGAGCACCTCGCCGCTGTGGAACGAGAACAGCCAAAGCTAGCGGTTGCCCCCGACGTGCAAGATGCCGCCGATCTCGATGAAGCCACCGAACAAGCCGACCGCCTCGCCGAGCACGCTGAGACTGTCATCATGGTTCCGAAGGGCGTTCACCCGACCGAGATTCCCGACCGTCATCGCGTCGGGCTTCCTCTCGCTAATTGGGACATCGGCGCAGACGGCGATCCTGAAGGGTTCTTCGACACTCGCGGGAAGCCGGTGTTTCACCAGTGGACCGAGTATCGAGACGTTGACTCGGTACACCTCCTCGGGGGAGGTCCGAAGCTCCAACTCCACGTCTCGAAATTCGGTATTCCAGTCGAGAGCGTCGACGGGGCTTCTGTAATCAAGGCCGCCCGCTCCGGGGGGCTGTTCACGCCGGACAAGTGGATCAAGACCACTCGGGAGTGCCCCCCGCTGTACGAGAAGATGCAGCACTCGCTCGACAATCTCGTGAGAGCGTGGTCTGTTAGGTACAACTACCGACCTCCGATCTCACCAGAAGTGTACGACGCCAGCGAGTGTCCCGACCCGGCAGAGTCCGATTCCGAGGACGAAGGATGGGACGAGGCCGAGAACATCGAGGCCGAACGCCGCATGAGCGAAGCCGGATACGGCCCGCCAACTATCACACCCGACGAGGCCGATCTGTGGAGCCCGCAGGATCACCGAGATGGAGTTGTCCCAGAGAGCATCGACTGGGAGGCCCGAATCAACGAGTCCGAAGAACGGGCAATGCGAGCCGCCGAGCGGGCGCTACGAGCTGATGGAGGACAGACCGGATTCGAGTCCTTCTCACCCGATGAGGCCGACGAGAAGAAACAGAAGCCCACGGTCATGGGCTTCGGCGACTACCGCCAGCGGTCGCTCGACCGGCTTGATGCCACTCCGCACCTCAGTCCAATCAAGTCGTTCGGGAGTATCGACGAGATGGTCGAGGCAGTCGAAGAACTCCACATCCCCGGCTACTCGAAGCCGCCAGAGAGGATCGTCGAGGGGCTCCGACGCGCCTATGACGAGCTACCCAGCGACGAGGCCCGACGCTACTACCTCAACGACTACAAGCTCGGTCGCACTATCAACGCCGCTCGACGGGCGTTCAACGACTGGGTCGGTCGAAAGAAGCGATACGACCAGATACCCGGCTGGGCCGAGGCCGGACCGTCGAACTATCCCGTCCGCAAGCATCGGAAAGCCAGTGACTCCGAGCGTCGGGGAAAGGAGGAGTTCGACGAGAAGATAGAACGGCTACGGGGCCGAGTGAACGGCGCTCGAAGCCGCGCACTCAAGAAGGCCGGAAGCTCCGTCGCCGAACAGAACGAACTGAAACGTGAGAAGCTACGGGACGCCAAGCGAGGCGAACTGTCCGAAGGCGACCTCGTGGTCTTTCGCAATCCGAACCTCCACACCGGGCGCGTCGTCCGGGTGAACCAGAAGAGCGTCCGAATCGAGTACCCCAACCCGCTTCGAGGCGGGACGCTGTGGAACAGCGACGAGCCACAGCCCGAGACGCTGAAAACGACCCAGCAACTCGACTCATCGTTCCTCAAGAAGCTCCCGAAGGCCGAGGTCGTCGAGGGGAATTTCACCAAGGAGGAGGCCTCGAACGTTCGAGACGCACTGATTGAGACGGGGTTACTCCCCGAGGCCGTCGAGGCCGACGATACCGACACTGACGACTCCACAGACATGACCGACAGCAGCCTCATTGACGAACTGAAAGCACAGGGAATCCCCGCACAGGGAGCAAAGGCAATCGCCTCGAAATTCACGACCCTCGACGAAGCCTTCGGCGCGACACCGAGCACCATCGAGGACCTGAAGGGCGTTGGCCCGTCGAGCCTCGATGCATGGCAGAAGGCTCGCAAGGCATACCTCAACCGCGACGACGAACCCGACGAGGCCGACCGCACCCGAGCGTTCGATCCCCGCGATCTGCTCGACGACGACGTGGAGTTCACTGGGGAAATCGAGTGGCAGGACGTGGCCCACCCCGAGAACGTCCCCAAGAGCGAGAAGGAGGTGGAAATCGACCTCGCCCGCCGTATCCTGCAAGCCGGTGGCGCACGTACCGGCTTCAGTCACCACGAAGACGTTCGCGCCAGTATGGGTCGGTGGTCTACCGAACACGAGGACGACCCCGATAACCCCGGTTACTGGCGAGAGATGCACTACAAGCTCACCCCGTATGAGCGGTCGTCGGGCAACTTCGGAAGCGACGACATCGACCCCGACGAACAGCCACAGAAGGCACTCAACCGTCGATACCAGAAGGCCCGCACAGTTATCGCGTGGGCCTCGGACAACATCGACGCCGACGTACTACGAGAGATCGAGGACGAGCAGGCGAAGGCCGCTGCCGACGCGTGGCTCAAAGAAGGCGAGAAGCAGGCCACGGTGAGGGCAGACGCCAAGTTCGAGCGTGACCCACCGGACGAGGTGAACGGCTGGGTACGCTGGGCCGACCACGGGAAAGAGGACGTGGTGTTGGCGTATCGGGGCATGAGTCACGGCATCCCATCGGTCACAGCTATGTACGAACTGCCGGACGGTACCCTCGCGGCTGGCGAGTACGCTCTTTCCGACTGGTTCACCCGCAAACCCGCGAAGGACATCGGGAAGAACAGCGTCGTCCTCATTCGAGAGGACCGCACCGTCTACGGCGAGCTACGGGCACACGTCGAAGCCTTCGATGGAGCCGCACCGATCCCCGAGAACATCAACGGATGGGAACGCTACGAGGGCGAGTGGTGGACCTACATCAATCCCGAGAACACTGTGTGGGTGACGGTCGAAAGCGCCGAGAAGAACCGTCACAACGTCGTTGTCGAGTCCGACTGGGGGACTATCGAGCGCGTTGAAAGCGGCGTGTTCGGGAACAAGGCAGTCGAACTGGCGACCGACTGGATGCAGAACCACAACCCTGGAGACATAGCAGCCGAAGCCGTCGAGGCCGACGACTACACCGGCCCGTTCAAGGACAAGCACATGGAGAACGCCCACTATTGGGCCGCTCAAGCCCTCTGGTGGATGAAAGAGGGTCCGAACGCGGGCATAGACGGTCGGTATTACGTCGAGATAATCGGTGGCAAGCCCGTCATCGTGATGGACGACTCGTGGAACGAGGACACCGTCAACGCCGTCAAAGACGGCCTCCGTGACTACGGCTTCCCTCCTCCCCTCAATGAGCGCGAGTTTGACAACGAGTGGCGACTGTTCGTCAGTAAGCCCACCGACGAACGGCTTGTGTCCGGTGACGCCGACTGGCGCGAGTTCGAGAGTCAAACCGGTTTCGAGGACACGAAGAACCCGGAGCAGGCAACAGACGAATCCGAGCAGTGGACCGACAATCGCGACGACCGTGGCGCGGGGCAGGGTCTCGAACTGTTCGGCATAGAGATTCAGGAGGGGACCGACAGCACCAGCCGCGAACACCGCGCTGCGCAGAACAAGGGCTACCTCGCCACGCCCAGCGAACCCACCAGCGTCGAGAACGAACGTGAGGGGCTGGGTCGCTTCGGTGTTCGGACCGCGGACACGAAGGGCCTCGAACAGTTCGAGCGCCAGCAGGAATCGAAGCTCCGAGAAAAGCAACCGTGGGGTGAGTCGGAGATTCGAGGTAAGCGCCTCACCCAGTTGAAAGTCGGGCAGATTCGCCACCACGCCGCGAACGACGATCTCTGGTTGGTCCTGAACGTTGCCGACATCGACGGCTTCGGAGCCGACAACCTCCGCAACGAGGTGGATGATGTAGCAGGCCTCGTCGCCTACTACGATACCCACGGAGGCTTCGGCGATATCGACAAGGTGGGGCCAAAGATGAACGACCGACTCGTCGAGATCGTCCCACTCGTCAGGGACGCTATCGGCGACGAATCCACGAGCGACGAGTGGGACGCCGAGAAGTACGCACGGGAAGCTCTCGACGCCGCCGACGCGAAGGCCGACGCCTTGTATGAGATGTCGGACGAGGACGTGTGGGGACCGGCGTTCGACGGGCTTTCCGAAGTCGAGTGGGCATTGGGGAAGGACATGGGTGCCTCCGTCAGTGACCTCGACGTGAGCAACTTCCTCTACCAAGACGACGAAACGCGAGATTACGAGGAAGAGGACACCGCCGCCGGATTCGCCGTGTTCGCCAACTTGGACGCGACCGCCGCAGAGAAAGCCGACCTCGACGTGCTCGACACCCTCGACGCCGAGCGAGACGCTGAGCAGGAGGCCGACGAGCAGGCCATCCAGTCCACTGCCGAGGACGACAACGGCGACGGCTACCGCAAGACACTCTCGCACAGGTTCGACACCCGAGAAGCCGCGAACCTCATGCGCGATGAGCTACCCGACGAGGCCGAGACGAGCAAATACGACCGTCGACACAAGACCGTCGAGGTGTACGCCGACGCCCTCTCGGAGAAAGAGCGCGACACGTGGGAAACCGAAACTCTGGACGACCAGCGTGAGAGCGATGTAAAATACGGACAGACCGATCTCACCGACGACGAGAAGAAGCGTCTCAAGAAGCGTGACGGGTGGACGTGGGGAACCCACGGCTTCCACGCTCGGAGCGCGAAGGCCATCCTCACGTACCACGGCATCTCCGACTGGCTGGCGAAGTACGACCACACAATCGAGGCCCGCGAACACCTCTCACTAGTGCCCCAGCAGACCGCCCGGACCATGCAGTTCGATGCGGACGGGACGGGGGCAGGTGCCCAGCGTGGGGGCGGTGCGAACTACACCGACGCCGACGAGGACGACGCCGCACACGTCGTCGCACGACGCGCCAAGAGCGCCAAGAAAGCCCAGGGCGAGGAGTGCCATCACGCTGAGGAGTGGTGTGGGAAGGGCGACGAAGCCGCCTGTGTCCATCTCGTGAGTGACTGCGGCTGGACCGACGAGGAAATCGAGGAGATGAGAGCTGACGTGGCCGAGATGGAGTTCCGTATGGACTCGCTGATCACGGACGACGGTGGGCCGATTGAGGAGGGCGAGGAAGCTGTCACCGCCGAGGTCGTCGAGGTCGCTGGTGGCGACGGCACCGAGCTTCCGCCCTTCGCGCTTCGGACGTTACAGCGAGCGTGGAACGGCTTTCGGGCCGCCGCTCTCGAAGCCGAGGAGAGCAAGAAGGCCATCGAGAACTACAACGACGCTCTCCGAGAGGCCCGCGAGTACGGGTCGATGGTCAACGAGGTTCGAGCCCGTTTCGGACAGGAGCCGATGGAGATACAGACGACTGTGACCGTCAAGACCGAAGGCGGGAAGAAGGAACAACGGACGGTCGCTCTCGCCGACCTCCCGAGACTCGTGAACGTCGAGTGGGGAGACGCCGGGACGAACGCCCCGACCGCCGAGACGGAAGGCACTACGCTGTTCGGTCGCCTCGGCGGGCTGTTCGAGTTCGACGCGCCGACCTACGATCCGATGATCGACATGGCGACGGATGGCGGTGTTGCCGTCGCTGCGAACGCCACGGCGACGAGCCTCATGGACACCGACTATCAGAAGGCGCTCGAACACCACCGTCGCCGGTCGCCGAAGGCTCAGGACATGGACGAAGGCATACAAGCACGCGAGCAGGTCGTGGACTTCGAGACATGGATTCAAGCACCGAACCAGATGGACTTCGTAGGCGTCGATAGTTTGAAATTCGTCGGAGTGAGCCTCTAAAGCGATTCTGTTGAACTCCTTGAAGTTCGACAAGAGTCGCGTGCGAGATACAGAGGCTGTATGCAGCATCAGTCGCTTGTTGGTTTCACGTGGATACGACTGATTCAGCCGGTACTGTGTGTGGCTATTGAAACAGTATAATCTGCTGTGGCCCGCAGAAAGTATTTGTCACAACGCCTTCCAATTTTGGTAAGACTCATGCCCTCCTCTCGGCGGGATTTTGCACAAGGATTCGGAGTACTATCGTTAACTTGGCTCGCGGGTTGTACATCCTTCCCATCATCGTCACCTGCTTCTACGGAGTCCAGTGACGCTTCCCCAACAGCTACACCTACTGAAACTGGTGTGACCCCTGAGCCGGACAATCAAGAACTCACCGTGGTGAATCTCTCGGACGATGTACACACCGTTGGAGTGCGGTTAGGAGAATTTGAACATATTCCAGACGGAGGTGGAACCCCAGTCGAATCTGGAACATATGTGTTCAACGACGAATTCGAGTTGGCACCAGCAGAGAAGATAAAGCTACGTGAGTACAGGAAACCCGGAGAACATTATAACTTCGTGCTAATTATTGATGGGAATCTAGTTATCGATGAAGTTTTGGATGCTTCCGAGGGGTTGACGATTGAGATATTAGATGCTGAAACGGTGGACATCGAGCGAACCTTTATTTGAATGAGCAACATCGGCGCAACGACGAACGACGGATGGTAGACATTTGCCCGTGACCGACTCACGCTTTGTATCGAACGATTCGGTCGGCTTGTTTTCGGCGACCCGCTGGTGACCGACTCGCGCTGTGTATTCATCACGCCCTCGAAAACCTACCAACGACGGAGAGTTTCAGTACAGCCCTATATCGGGAAGTGACGGTCGGCGATTCCGTCGTCGCCGGAAAAGTGCGGACGCTTCCGCCCGATACCATCTGTCTCAAGTTCCTCCCATTGGCCGGTGGCTTTGTTCTCGACGATAGCCTTCCGAGCGGGGAGTTTCGCCAGTTTGTCACCGGGGAACGAGGATGTCTTGTTCACCTTCTTGATGTCGTTATCGTCTGATAGCGCGAAATACACCCGCTTGTCCGCTTGCGAAATAAGCGTCGTCGGCAGGAGAGCCGGGCGCTGGGAACAAAACAGCGTCTCGACGCCGTGCTTCCGACCACCCGTGATCGCCCGCTCGACCGCCTCGGGAAAGTCGTGTTCCTTCAGGATGTTGTGGGCCTCGTCACACGAGATGAACGCCGTGAGTTCGGGCCGGATGTCTTTGCACAGTCGCATGACCGCCCGACAGATCGCCGCGAACATTTCGCGTATTTCGTCGTGGGTGAGGTCGTCGGGAACGACTCGAACCTTCCGGTGGTTCCACAGCACACGCACCCAGTCGAGAGCGTTGGCCGTGTCTTTGTCAACCGTGAGCGTCAGGTACAGCGGGTCATACTCGTTGTCCTGGTCGGACAGCCCGCCTTCCTCATCCTCGATATCCATGTGAACGGCGAGGTCGAAGTCCGGCACCGACTGTTCGAGGAGATAGCCCGTGTAGTAGCTCTTGCCGGTCCCGCTTCGACCGAGAACGGTGATACGGGCCATTACTCGTCCGTCGTCGAATTGAGACTGCCGACCTTCGCACGACGGTAGTTCTCGAACTCGTTTTCACCCATCGCTTCGCGGAGGATCTGGTGGTTGTAGTCCTCCAACTCGTTGAACACCATGAGCAGGGCCACACCCTCGCCCTGAATCACGCCCGCAAGCAGTTCCGCCGCCCGCTCGGGCGTCATCTCGTTGATTTCGAGATCTACGCCCTGCTGCTTGGCGATCATCTTGGTGTCGAGCCGCTGGATGTTGATGATGTCCGCCATGATGTCCGCTGGGCTGTCGCCCGTCTCGTCGCTAGCCTGCTTCAACATCCTCTCGACGCCTTTGGGGTCGTTCATCAGCCCCATCACCTGCTGTGGCCCCATGTCGATATTCAGGCCCCTCATGCCGCTCATTCGTCGACACCTCCGAGAGCCTGCTTCAGTTGCTGGATCTGTTGGTCCCCGTCCGGCCTCATCCACATCACGACCGCCGAACACACCAGCACCGATCCGAGCAGTCCCCACGCTGGATCAACCTCCTCATCGGTATCTGACAGCACGTACTCCTCGGCGCACCGACCGGCGTAGTGGCCGAGACGGAACGCGCCGAATACCTCGGTGAATTCCTGTTCCAACTCCTCTTTTTCCTCGTCGTCGAGGCCGACCACGGCGAGACGCGCCGCTCCTTCGTTCATGGCCGACGAGAGGCCGCCCGTCGCTGCGTCGAGGCCGTCCATTATGTCGCTCGACTCACCGGGCGTCGAACCACTACTATCGCTCTCCGCGTCCTCTACGTCGTCGAAGAGGTTGTCCCCGCCATAGTCGTCCTCACCTAGCTCTACCTCGGCGACGTTCTCCGGCTCACTCGGCGCATCGTCGTCATCGATGGTCGACATCTCGGGTACGTCGGGCTGTGTCGCTATCTCCGGCGTCGTCACTGCTCACCACCGTCCATGTGGCCCGACTCGACCAGATACTCAAGCACCTCGTCGTCGTCAGCGCCCACGTCACGAGGGTCTGGTTTGCCTATTGCCGAAGTTGGACCGTCGTCGCCGAGGTCTACGTACTCGCGCCCCTCATCGTCCTCGCCTCCGTCGTATTCACCAGGGGACCGGGACTGGCGGACCCACCACACGAGAACGGCGAGGACCACCACGGCACCCACCGCGAATGCCGCCTTTCGCTTGTCTATCGAGGGGAGTGGTACCCCCGACCCGGCGGTGTCGTCGAGGTCGTCTGTGGTTGGCGTACTGGGCGTCTCGTTCTTGATGTCGGAATAGTCGTCACTCATCGAATCACCAGTTGTATTCGGTGCCGCACTCGTCGCACTCGTCAGGATAGCCCGTATGGTCCGTCTCGCACCCCTCGACGGGGCACACGAACTGATTAGGCGAGTCGTCCACCTTCGCCGCCAAATCCGACAGCTTGTCCGCATAGTCGTATTCGTCGAACGGAACCAACGCCGGGTCGTCGGGATCTTGGTCAGGCGGCATGACCATCGCGTTCGGCGACTGCTTGAACGCCGCTTTCGTCGTCATGGGAAGCCACCGCTCACACCCCAGACACCGGGAGCGGAACGGGTTCCCGGCGCTCGGAGAGTTGTGCAGTCGCTTGTCGAGGACAGGCACCACCCGCTCACTGGCGCAGTACCGGCACTCGCCCAGTGGATTCGTTGTTACACCCATGCCCAATCAGGGTCTGGTTTGAGTATGAGACAAACACTTCACCAAGAATCAGCCGCTGTCGACTGGTTTTCTAAATCGAATCCGCCAATCACCAATTAATTGGCCCGTATAACCGCACAGGTCGGAAAGGCACGTCTCGTAATGGCTTCACTTAGTGTGAATCGTGCCACCTCGACCCTCATGGCCCCGGCGTTCATCAAGTCCGCCGTCATGATTGTCGCGGGTTCGCTTCTCGCACAGATCGCGACAAACTGGATGCGCTCGAACGTCATGGACCTCTCCATGCGTGGTGGGGACGCCGTGTACGCCGTCGTAACGGCGTTCCTCTCGCTGGCGATTCTTCCGGGCCGATATGGCCGACCGCTGGCGATGGGTTCGACCGCTACCGCCGTTCGCGTGGCCGCTAACGAGTTCGGTCTGATTTAAACCACACAACAATGGAAATCGCAAACCAGGCCGTCGAAAAGGAACTCACCATCGACGACAGCAAGCCCTTCGTCACGAAGCAAGACGTTGCGGCGGCTGACTCCGAAACACCGGCCTACGAGATCAAGGGGCCACGCGGCTACGTCGTTGGAATCCCGGTCGGGGCCAACTTCGCCCCCGAATTCCGGGACTCTGCGGGAGCCCCCATCGATCCCAGTGCCCGCGTCACGCTCCAGAAGTGCGACCGCCAGGGGAACAGACTCGGTGGCAAGATCGCTATCACGGACCTCCTCTCGTCGTTCGACTACGAGCAGATGAGGACCGATCCCGACTACTTCCGGAAGGTCACGAAGCCGCTGATGATCGACGAGGATGAGCTGGTTCGATGTTTCATCGACATCCCGGCTGGTTCCAACGGCTTCAGCGCCTCGGAAAGCCGCCTCACCATCGGTGACGACACCTCGGACTTCGGTGTCCCAGCCGAGATCGTGAGCCACAGTGACCTCACGACCGAGGAGAGCAAGGCCGTCAAGCGTGCCTCGACGCGAGGTGGCCGCTGATGTCCGCCGCAACCAACGAGTCGATTCAGGAGTACACCATCTCGCAGACGGGGTCCGTCCTCGGCTCCTCTTACGTCGTCCGCTCGCAGAACCAGGTATCTCCCCAGCTTGAGACGCCGATTCTCGCCTTCGAGTGTCCCGACAAGTTCGACTGGATCGAACTGGTCGCACAGCGCCACCCGACGAAGTTCGTTCCCCGGACGATGGAAACCCTCTCGGGCGACGGTGCGACTACGACGTTCACTCTCACGACACCGCTTCAGTCGCACCACGGCGAGACGGAACTGGCAGACCAGAAGTTCCCGACCGTCGTGGCTGCCGAGGTCGGCGGGTCCGAGCTTGCCATCGATTCGGTGGACTACACTGCCAATACCATCACCTTCGCCGCTGCGCCGCCGAACGGCGCGGACAACGTGAAGGTCTATCCGACGGTGAGCGACGGGACGCTCAAGTACCGCGGTGTGAACCAGTTCGGGCAGGTCGAGGGCGTTATCTCCGACTGGGGAACGCCCGTGTACCGGTTCCTCGACTTCGACCAGAACAAACGCGGCACCGAGGTCAACATGCACGGGTCCATCCGGTTCGGCCAGTACGAGAAGCTGGAACTCGTGTTCGACAGCGATACTCAGATCGTCTGGACGGACGACGACTACCCCGGTAGCTACGTGTCCACCTTCGAGCAGAAAGTCGACATCAAGCTCTGAGGGTGGTAGCATGGGCGTTATCACCGAGACGGTACGTGACGCCCCGGAGGTCGACACTGACACGACTGCCGACACAGCCCGTCGTGTCTCCCGTCGCAACTCTCCGTTTTTGAACGCCTACGAGCCACCGGAAGTGGATGTGTCGGGTCGAGATATCGCTACGGCTCTCTCCGCACTCGCGGCTCTTGCGTCACTCATCGAATCATGATCCGAGAAAGTATCCGAGAAACACCGGAGTACCGTGCCGAGGCCGTCGAGGCCAACGAGCGTCGGGCTGGAGCCGAGAGTTCTATCTCGGTCGAAAAGTCCGATGCTCAGCTGTACCTCGACGTTCTCACGGTCGTCCTTCTGTTCCTCATCTACACCGAGTTGCGGGGTGCGTGAATATGGCGTTCCGCACTTGGTACTCGCCGAAGGAGACGAAGAAGAACGACCGCGACTACAAGCGAGAGCAAGAGAAGAAGAAAAAGAAGGAAGCCGAGAAGAAGAAACAGTCCTCTTCGTCGAGTAGTAAGTCGTCGCGTTCGTCGTCGAAGTCGAAGTCGTCGTCGAGTCGAAACCAGACGCCCCACAAGAAGGACAAGAAACGAAAGCGGAGCAGTTCGTCGTCGTCCATCGTACAGGCCGCGCTTGCCGAAGCGAAACGGTACGAGGCCGAGGACAAGGCCCTGAAGGCTGCCCAGGAGAAAAAGAAGCGCGAGGCCGAGGAAGCGAAGCAGAAGGCCGAACGCGACAAGCTGTTGCGGAACCTCGGCGGTACCTCGTCAAGCAGCAAGTCGTCTTCCTCGAAATCGTCGAGTCGGTCGTCCTCGTCTTCCTCGAAATCGTCGAGTCGGTCGTCCTCGTCTTCCTCGAAGAAGTCGTCCGAGTCGTCTATCGTCTCAGCGGCGAAGGCCGAGGCGGCCCGGTACGAACAGATCGACCGAAACACACCGAGGAAAAAGTCGCAAGACCCGAAGCCCTCGAAACCGTCAGGAACGGACCTCGCTGACGATATCGGGGGGTTCATCGGGAACCTCACTGGCGTCACCAAGTACCTCCAGTCCGACGACTACCGTGAGAATCGTGCGGCCAAAGAGGCCGCACAGGAACAGGGCGGCATCCTCGGCGGACTCGCCGAGTTCGACGCCGGGGTCCGCACGACCACCGACCTGGTACTCGACAATCCAAACCTCTCGGTGCAGGACAACCTTCGAGCCATCCTCGGGCCGAACCTTTCTGACGAGGAGTTCGCTCGTGAGCGCCAGGAGTATTACGCGGACCTCACCCGCGCTGTCGATGAAGGCGTGACCTCGACCGGTCTATTCGAGGGGAAGTACGCCCGTCCGGCTGTGGATTTAGCCAGCGAGGTCCTTCAGTCGCCGTTCGTGGCGGCTGGTAAGACGCTCTACGGTGTGGATATCTCGGCGTCGGACGGCTCGACCTCTGCCTCACCCGGTACGCTCGACATCTTCGAGCTTGCCACGCTCGGTGGCGGCTCGACTGCGAAGAACGTCGTCACCAAACGGGTCGACGACATCCTCGGGCGAGGTGATACGCTCGTCGACGACGCGGGAGCGTTCACCACCCGAACGGTGGACGACGCAGGAACGCTCACCACTCGAACGGTCGACGATTCGTTCACTGTCACCGACGAGGTGGCTGAGACGACGGTACGGTCGGCCGACGATGCTGGGACCACCACGTCTCGAATCCTCGACGACGCTACCGATGCGGCGAAACGGACAGTTGACGACACCGCACCTGCCCTCGATGAGACAGCCACCACGCTGTTCAAAGACCCACGGGTCACGACTGGCGGCGGAATTGTACTCGGTGGGGCTACCGTGTTGGGTGCGTCCACTCTCCTCGGTGGCGATACATCTGGGGGGACCGACGATCCTGCCACCACTGACCCGTTCGCCACCTCGACGACCAGCATTACCGCGACCTCCCCGACGTCGGACGGGACGAGCGGTGGCGATGGTTCCGGGGGTGGTGGTGGAACGGACTCCTCGGGATCGGAAGATTCCATCGTCGACGCGGCATACGCCGAGGCTGCCCGCTATCAGGCAATCGACGACGCGCTCAACAATTCACCGGGCTGGGCACCCGCTGAACTGGTCGATTACCTGAACAACGGATGGAACCTCATGTCCGTGGCAACGACGGACGGGACGGAAACCCGGTTCTTCGTCGCGGCACCCGGTGAGTCGTCGAGCAAGTTCCTCGACCAAACCGGCGTCGAACAGACGTATCCCAACACCACGACCATCGAATCTCTGCCGTTCTTCGCTACGGAGGAGGCCGCGCGAGACGCCCACAAGCTGTGGATTGCGAAGAACGTCTCGGGTGGCGGCACCGTCCCCGAGGACGGCGCTGTCCCCGAAGGTGGTGCGTCCGCATGGTCGGTGTGGGAGGAGGTTCAGACAATCGCCCCGTGGCGAATCTTCCACCGCACGGACGGCGAGAGCGACGAGTACCTCGCATCGTCCGTCAACGAGACGGGCGACAACGTGTACCTCGATTACGACGGGTCGGTCGCCTACACGCCCAAAATCTACACCGACCTGGACGCTCTCGACGCGGCGCTCGTCGCGTACTACGAGAAGCTGGATAACGGTGAGATCGCCGTCGAGGACGAACCCACCGGGGGTTCGCCGAACAAGGAACTCATCGAGAGAGACACCGAGAAAACGACGACTGCGACCGACTCGACCTCCGTGGTCGAAAAGCTCACCGACAACAAGGTCGCCCTCGCGGCGCTCGGCGTCGGTGCTGTCGTCATGCTCGGCTCACAGGAGGCCGAATAATGGTATACAGCACAATCGCAATCAAGCTCGCCCGAGTCGCTGGCGTTCCCATCTCGAAGGCGATGAAGCTCGTCGACGACATCGGGACTGGGCCGGCGAAACGTCTGGTCGACGACGTAGCCGAACGGACGGGCAAGGTCGTGGACGACGCAGGGAACGTCGTCGACGACGCCGCGAGCCGTGGTGACAGTATCGTCAGATCGTACTGGAAGCCCGCCGCCGTCGTCGGCGCGACCACCGCTGGCGGCGTGTTCCTGTTCCGTGAACAGGACGTACGGCGCATGAAGGAGATTGCCGAGACGGAACAGAGTGCGGACGACGCCCTCGCCGACATCATCAACTCGGACCTTCCACCAGAAGCGCGGCAGAAGCTCGTCGAGATGTACCTCGAAAGTCGGGAGCGTACTGTTCCCCATACGAAGGGCAACGAGAGTGGACTGTTCGGCGACTCGACGACGCGACTCGTCGTCACACTCCTCGTCGTCGCGGTCGTGATGAACTACGCGCTCAACGGGGGGACGCAGTAGTGCCGTTCCTCCGTGACGCGGGTGACGAAGCCCTCGCCGAACTGAAGGCGATCCGCAAGGCGCTGGCCTCGAAAGAGAACGACGAGGACGGCGCGAGGCCCGCCCTCGACCAGCCACGGTCGGGCAACACGGCGACGTACTTTTCGACAGGGCCGGAACCGGTCGAGGTCGCGTCCGACGACTGGCAGAGAGTGGACTTTGGCCGGGTGCTCTCCGAGGTCACGATCCGCCACACCGACGATATCGACGTTGCCTTTCGCAATCCACAAAACACCGAGTCAGCCGCGATCCCCCTCGACGACGTGGGGGAGTTCTCGATGGGTGGCCGACCACCCCTCAACTCGGCATACGTGTGGGTCCGACAGCAGAGTTCCGCAGCCACGACGCCCACGGTCGTTATCGTGGGGTACTGAATCCACCAATGCCAAACGCAGAAGAAACCGATCTCGTCGAACGCATCAAGCTCCTCGAACGCTCCGTCTACTCGTCTGCGATGCCGACACCGGAGAACGTGACGCTCAACGGGGACAACCTCGTCATCTCGAACGGTGACGTAAAGCTCTACGTCGGGGACACCGCTCCGGCGAACCCCGAGGCGGGCGACCTCTGGATCGACACCTCCTCGCCATGACGATAGGGACGACTGAGCCGATGGCGAAGCTCCTTCGCCAGCGGCTCTTCGGCACGGTGAACATGGCGCTCGGGCAGGACGCCGTGGCGGACAACGGCCTGTCGAGTGCCCCGGCCCTCGCTCTCGGGTACAGCACCGAGGCGGACGGCCAACACGCCACCGCAATCAACGCCCCGGCAGAGGCAGTTCCGCAAGGGTCCACCGCTATTGGCGGTTCTCTGGTTCGCGTCCCGAACAGCGTCGGTATCGGCACCTCGGCGTCTGCCTCGGACGTGCTGGGGACAGGCGGCGCACAGCAGGTCGCTGTCGGCTACGCCACCAAGTCGCGGGCGTATCGAGGCGTGGCCGTGGGACCGTCCGCAGAGGCCAACCAGACGGCCTCGACGGCACTCGGGTACGGGGCTGTCGTCGATACCGAGAACGTCGCACGAGTGGCCGGAGATGAGCTGATACACGGCGTCGTCGACGGCGGGACGGCCGAGACGCTGGAGAACAACGAAATGCGCGTCCGACTCGACGAGGCGGGATCGAACCTCGTCTTCGAGGTCAAGGACTCGACTGGAACGACCAAGACCGGCACGGTGAGCCTCGCATGACGACTTACTACATCGACCCACTGAACGGCGACGACGCAGCGGCTGGTACGTCCGAAGTTACCGCGCTCGCAACGACGGAACCGATAGAAGACCAGGGTCGCCTCGAAGCCAGTGCGGGAGACACGATCAAGCTCCGCGACACGGCCACGCTCACACCCTCGGAGAAAATCGACTTCTCGACAATCGAAGGGACCGAAGCGAATCCCATCACGTTCGAGAACTACGCCGGAGAGTCACCGGTCGTCGACTTCGGCGACCGCGAGGGGAACGGCGTCGATATGTTCGGATCCGCGTGGTGGGTGATTCGTGGAATCGAGTTCAAGAACATCGGCGACAACATGATTCGGTGCTCGACCAGCGGAAATCTCGTATCTCACGACAACCTGTACGAGGATTTGACCGTCCACCACTACGGGGGTGCGGGTAGCTCGACCGCTGGAAACGGTATCATCTTCTACGGCGACACGTACAACAACCGGTGTCGGAACGTCGTCTGTCACACGGGCCGGACGGCATCACACTCGGACGGCTTCTACGTCGGCGGAAACGCGACACAGGGCCGTGCTCGTAACATCGTGTTCGAGAACTGTGCGGCCTACAACAATGCCGACGACGGCTTCGACTTCTGGGCAGCAGATCCGACCGACCCGTGTACCCTCGTCAACTGTGTCGCCTACGACAACGGGACCGAAACCGGTACTGGCGCGACCGGAGACGGAAACGGCTTCAAGATGGGTGGCGGCGGAGCGTCCCGTAACGGTGGCGGACACCTCGTCTATCGCTGCGCCGCGTGGAGTAACGGACGCCGCGGCTTCGACAACAACGGGGCCAGCTACCCGATCAAGTACTACAACTGTACCGCGTGGAACAACGACCTCTATGGCTTCCACGTCTACGGGGACGTAACTTTCGCTGGGAAGGTCGCCTACCTCCGCAACTGCGTGAGCTACCAGAACGCCGATTCGCTTCTCCACCACGACGCGGTCAACAACGCGTGGAACCTCGGCATCTCGAACCCGCAGTTTGCCTCCCTCACCGATACGGACCCCGACTTCCTTCGGCCCACCCCCTCGGTGTCCCCTCTGATCAACTCGGGAGCGATCCTCTCCATCGGCATCGAGGAGTACGACGGGTCCGACCCCGATCTCGGCGCGTGGGAGGTTGCGGGCGATATCGGCCCCGGCTTCCCCCGAGTGCTCGACGGTGGTCCCGCACCCGGTGGCGACGGCTCGAACCCCGCAGAGGGCGACAAGACACCGCCGCCACCGCCGCCGAACGTCACGGCACCTACGACGAAGCCCGCAATCGGGAAGCTGAAGGCGTACAACGGCTCGTCGTTCGTGACGCCGAACGCGCCCGAGTTCTTCACCGGAGCGAAGTGGCAGACTTCGAGGCTCAAGAACTACGACGGCGCGGCGTTCAACAACGCCCTCGTCCTCAATCGGACCGTCGAGGATTTCGAGGCCCAGTCACTCGCCAACTACTCGGGTGAGACGGCGAGCTTCTCGTTCGACACCGGCATCACGCACGAGGGGGCCGCCTCTCTCAAGAGCGAGGCGAGCGCACTAGTGTTCCGCAGTGACGCGGACGGCGACGTTACCCTCGGTCGGGAGTACCGGCTGTGGGTCCGCTGTTTCGCTGGCAACGTCACGAAGCCGATGCTCATGGTCCAGCCCACCTCGACGGGCATTGCCGACGTGAGCGGCTACCAGTTGGAGTTCGACCAGGGCTTCTCCAAGAGCCTCAATATCAAGCGACTCGACGCCGGTGCCTCGACCACGCTCGTCGAAGGTGCCGACATCGGCGCTATCGCCGATACGTGGGTCGAACTGGTCATGCAGGTGAAAGCCGACGGCACGCTCAACCTCACGGCTTCTCACGAGGACGGGACGGAGATCGACAGCGTGACCGCGAACGACACGACGTACCAGTCCGGAAAGGTCGGCTTCGCTGGGAGTGGGGCTGGGTGCTGGTTCGACGACCTCCGAGAGACGTAGCCATGTTGCGCCGCCTTCGTCTCTGGTTACAGCGGTACGTCTCCGAGCCAACACCACGGTACGCGACAGACGGCGGTGTCGAGATCGAGCCGAGGACCAGTGCGCTCGCTATCATCCTCGCGCTGTCGACGGCGGTAGCAACGGTGTTCGGCGACTGGATGAAACAGCCGATGGAGATGCCTGTCGGTGTTCTCCTGGTGCTGTTCATCCTCATTATCGTCCCGACCGGTGACGTGCTGCGACTGGTGGCAGAATGGATTAACGCTGCTCGACCCCGTGAGGATGACGATAAGAAAGCTCCCCCTTGACACAGGGCGAAGGAAGTCATCCTCCTAGGACCACCATTCCTCCAAACCCAAATATCGCCAGTCCAATCGCAAAAAAGAGGAGTTTCTGGTCAAAGCTCACGTACTCGTGCTGATCAATATGAGCGTCTGCCAGTTGGCTATCTACGTCATACGACTGTCCTGAAATCGAGATGTCTCCCGTTCGTACGTTCCCAATCCCGAAGACGAACAGTAGAAGCATCAGTCCGACAATGAAGAGTGCTGCCACCGCTAATTCACTTCTAGTCACAAACCCAATGACAAGAACGGTGACGCCAGCGTAAACTAGGCCGTATCGAAAGCCTCCGGAACGAATCTTCTTCCAGTCCATAACCTCGAATATGTTTCTTCAGTGGCTAATACTTGTGCAGGCTTGTTCTCTGAATTTCTAGTTGAGATCGCATCTGTCCGATTGAATTCTGATAGAATCATCACAAAGCCTTAGTCAGTAGTACGATGTGAGATACTCGGGAAGCGGTTACGCACTCCCAACCCTGTACCACCATGACCGGCCAACCACCACACCGTGTTGACCTAACAAGTCAACCGTGAGTAAGCGAACGCTGATCGTGTACGCGAACGGTGAGCGGATAGTTTTGCGCGACGACCAGGTCGACGCATTTCTACGAGCAGGTGCGACGCGGTCGAGTCATGGAAACCAACCAGACCCACTGAGGGTTGCCAAACAAATCGACCATGACTGAACACCAGCACACGGTAGAACTGGAAGTAACCGGCGAACAGATCCCCTTACTCAAATCGCTCCTAAACCAGATCGAGCTAACCCCGAGTATCGGGAGAATCCGAATCGAAGTCGAATCCAACAATCCATTCCTGAAGGACCAACACGAAGCTACCGAGAGCGGCACGAGCACCGAGGATGGAACTACGACCGAGGGTCCTGAAAGCACAGAGACATCGCCCAGCGGCCCATCACAAGGTGAGAGACACACCACCGACCAGCTACTCTCTGCCGACGGTGGTGCATCCGCCACAGCCGCCCCATCTGAAGGCAATCTCGACGGCCCTACCAACGAACCACCTGTAACCAACCGACCTGAGAACACCGGGCAAGCAGCCCGCGACTACCTCGAATCAGATCTCATCGACAGAGTTGCTGAAGGTGAGACAGTCGGCCCCGACGAGTTCCGTGACATCATCTCCTCGCCGCTCAATCCGGATACGAACAAGTGGTACGTCTGCGGTCTTCTTCACCAAGTTCAAGGCGGCCTCACGCTCGGACAAATCACCTCCATGCTGGACGACACTGACTGGGAGGTCAGCTACAAATCAGTCTCGGCTACGCTCTCGAAAGCCACGAGTCATGGCTGGGTCTACCGCGACGAGAAAGAAGGGAGCAAGAACCTCTATCAGTTGACCCAACTCGGTCGAGATTACATGAACGCCAAGACCGCGCAGACGCCTGGATACGCAATGAAGGAAGCTACCGAAATCGTGCGCGGTGACGACGAATGAGAGACTCAATCAAACGATAAGCCGAGTCGCACTTCGACGGGTCGGGTGACTGCTCCCCGTACCCTCTCACTCCTAAATAGCCGCTTCTATGGTCCTAATATCTTGCTCGGACAGCCCGTACAGTTCGTAGACAATCTCGTCAATTAGGTCGTCTGTACGTTCGATCCTTGACTCCAGTTCGTCGGCACGCTCTCGTGTTTTTGTGTAACTCTCCAAGCCGTCCTGAACACTACTGATTTGCGGAAGTGTGAGCTTGCGAAGCCGGTCAATGAGCGAATTTGTTTTCGTTGCTGTTTCACGGAAGTTGGCGAACCCACCAGCTTCGTCGACGGCGACCGGGACGAACGCTTCAATTAACTCAGCCTCGGTAGCCGAGAGGTCGGTGATTCGTAATGCGGGGAGGAGCTCAGTTTCGGTGTATCCCCACTGGTCTGTGTCGACCGTGTCATCATCGGGCTTGTACCGCGCAGTGAGTTCGATTTCAACGGTTGATTTTGATTCACGATGTACTTCAGCCCGACCGATCCGAAGATTTGGTTTCTCTTTAGTTGTTTCTTGGAGAACCGACTCCGCAGCGTTCGGTGGGGGCTGGGTGAATCCTACATCAACCAGAGTCGGTCCCTCGTCATATGTTCCAAGATAGTCAAGCAGTGAGAGATTGAGTTCAATATGTTTGGTATTCATATCCATCATTTCCCGACCAAGATCTGCGAGAAGGTCGTGATAGATTCGATCTGAATGTAATCCGTGAACCGCCTCCATCGCCGTATCGAGTTCCGATTCGTCACGAACCCCAGCCATCACCACATCAAGTCTTGTCTCATACTCCTCTTCATCCACCTCCGAGTTTATGTCCTCGATTGCTGGAATCGGTAGTTCGTTAATATGACCCGGCACGACGCTCAGATCATCAGACAAATTGACACCGTAGAACCACTCCATCAACGTCGAATTTACCACCGCGAGCGGGTAGTACATGTCCTGATACGACTTCGACTCCTCCGTGACCTCGGGAATCCCTGAGCGAGAAACATTCGCAACATGTCGAATGTTCACACAGGGGATGAGTGTGGAGAAGCAGTAGTATCCACTCTCGTCGGCCACAGCCATCAATCCCCTTCCACTAATTTTTCGAAAGACGATCTTGTCACTTTCAAACAATTCCTCAAACATCGGGTTGTACAACTCTGGCTTTTCATAGATGATGTACTCTTGAGGAGATCGTAGTTGGTATCGCTCAATGATATCCTTCCCACGAATCATCGGCTTTGCTCTAGGATCCGAAGATTCCTCGACGACGAATCGCTCCGTTTTTTCTTTCGTTCCGGTTCTGAGTCCCCAGTTTGTATAAAAAATAGAATCAAACCGAATCGACTGGTCTCGGATACTCTCGGTGAGTTTGAAATCCTCTACAGAGCGGCCGAGACGGAACGAATTGTCTTCATCACCGACAATCGCTTCAAGACTCAGTTGGGTTGTTTCGATAGTGTCAATGCCGTCTAGGTTGCGAATCTCCACCGAATCTCTGGCTGCACTGCTGCGTCGCAACACGGGGATGAGGTTGGAGACAGTCACTCCATCGAATACCTCTCGCTCTCGAAGGTCCAAAATCGACAGAATCTCTGTCTCTTCCAAAATCAAATTCCGCAGAGGCTCTCCATACGGGGTGCTAGTGAATTTGTCCGGGATGATATACGAGAATGTGCCACCATCTTGGGCTAACTCAATCCCTAGTTGGGTGAATACGACATACAAATCAAATTTCATGTGAGCGGTTTCGTAAACCTCTCTAAGATATTCGACGTAGTCCTCGGGGAGTGTGTCTCCATAGATACGTACGTAAGGGGGGTTTCCAATGACTGCATCAAATCCGGCGTCTTCACGTCTCTTACCCTCGCTCCCGAAGAACACCTCCGGGTACTCAAGCTCCCAATGGAAGAAATCCTCCTCACCAGCCGTTGCCTGCGCCGAGGCGAACCAGTCCCGTTCACGAATTTCGGCCCACTCATCACCGTCCTCAATCGCGCCAGCCATTTCCTCGTACACACCCTCAGGCACGTCCAACCCAAACCGCTCCGCCGTGTGAACGTTCGCTAACTCGAAGAGCCGCCCATACAACGGGTCGTCACGGATCTCGTCGTACAGCTCCTCCATCGACTTGATGTCTTCCAGTCGCTCGTTATCGATGGCGAGGAGATCCTGCATCAGTTCCATCACGTGTTCGAGAGTCCGACGACGAACTCGCGCAGCAGCCTGCATGAGAGTGAGTTGTCCACCCTCCTCGTCGGCATCGTCAGAGAGGACCTCCGTGATGTCCGAACCAACGAGCGAGTTACCGGCCTTGAGGTGGTGGTCGAGGAACGCGAGCGGTTTGTCGGCCGCAAGCGTCTCCAGCCACATCGAGAGCTTCGCCAGTTCGACGGCCATTCCGTTCACGTCGACGCCGTAGATGCACTCTTTGGCGATCTGTCGCCGCAGGTCCTGCTCGTCGTAGCTCTGGATCTCCTGTTCGCGGACGACCTCCATCACCCGCTCGGTCAGATAGCCGGTCGCCTTCGTGAGGAAGTGGCCCGAGCCCATCGCAGGATCGAGTACCGTGAGGTCCAGCACGGACTGCCAGAATCGAGCGAAGTACTCGCGGTCACTCGGCTCCAGGCCATCCGCCTGTAGCTCTTCCTTGATATCGGCCAGCAGGGGGTCGATTGTCTCCTCGACGATGTACGCCACCACGTAGTCGGGTGTGTAGTACGCACCCGTGGCCTTCCGCTCGCCATCGTCGTTGACGACGTACAACTCTCCTCGCTCGACTGTCTCGACAGCCTCGGCGACACTCACCTCTGTCGCGGGCTTCCACACCTGTCTACCGTCCTCGGCGACAGCGGCGTACTGTTCGGGTGCGATTCGGAACTCGTGTTCGAGGAGTCCCTCATAGATCGTCCCCAGGTGCCGAGTGTCGAGGTCGGCGTAGTCCGCAAGCACGAACCCATCACCGTCGTCCGCTCGCGTCGTTCCGAGTCGGTACACCACCTCGGCGATGTACCGGTCGGACACCTCGTTCCGTTCGAGGAACGAGTGTGAGTCGCCGTCGAACAGGCCGCCGTTGTATGGGGGAACTCCCAGCGACTCTTCGCCCGAGTCGACGAGTCGGAAGAGGTCCTGCAGTCGCCCCCACATCGAGGTGGAGTACTCGCTGTACTCCTCGAACGACCCTCCCGAACTGATGTTGTCGTGAATCTCGTACCGAAGTTCGTCGAGGCTGAAATTCTCCTCGAACTCTCGCTGTTTGGCCGGTTCGTCGGGGCTGATGAGATTGCGAGATTCGCCGTACAACACGAACATCAGCCGGTAGAGGAGGACGAGCGACTGCTCTTTCAGTTCCTCACGGGCTTCGGCGTCGTCGGGGTCGATAGAGAGATCGTTGGTTTCGATGAACCCCTCACCGAGCACCCGAAGGGCAGTGAAGACGTTGTCCTGAAGGTCCTCCCCGAGTTCCTGTGCGGCCGTCTCGGATTCGTTCCAGACGGTTTCGAGGAAGGAAGTGCCAGAGACTTCACGGAAGGCTTCGGGCCGGAAGAAGAGGTAGAAATATTTGAATTTCTCAACGTCCCCCGACATGAGCAGTTCGGGGAGGTCGACCTCGTAGTACGTCTCGGTCGCGTAGTCTTTCGTCCCGTACAGTCGCCACTTCTTTCCGTCCGTCAGTATCCCCCACTGGAGTCGCTCCGGGGTGTGCTCAAGATAGTATTTGATCTGGTGGGATGCGTCACGGTACGACCGCGTCTCGGCGAATCGTTTAGTGAAATCAGCACCCCACTGCTTCGCTTCGAGTACCGCAGAGGCAAGCCCGTACATCGCCTCGACTTCCCCGTCACGCTTTCGGAGACTCGCATCGCGGCGAACCTCGTCGGACTCGAAGAGCAGACGGTCATTGTAGCCACCCTTCTCGGGTAAAGTCGTTTCCGCCAGGGTACCGAAACCGAGAACGTCGAGGACCTCATCGATCCACGAACTGAGCAACTCGTCTTCCTTGTACGACTCTACGAGTTCGAATTCCAGTTCCCAGATTCGTTGGAGTTCCTCGAACGCCACTTCTGCCTCTTCGTCGCAGTCCCAGGTGTCGAGATCGTCAACTCGTTCTTCGAGGTAATAGCCGGAGAAAAGATTCGAATTGTTGTAGGGCGTCGGCCCGAGCGTCGCCTGACTCATCTGTTATCGTATTCCTATTTGCCGTCTTCAAGAAGTTGTGGGTCATTATGATAAATGAGATAAATGAGTCGAAGATCCGCTCTTTCTTGCAATTTCTAATTAGCAGATCGATAGAATAGAGTGAAGCAGAACTAAAAATAGAGAAAGTCCTGTTAGTCTCAGACACTGATTCAACTTCTTGTACTTCTCGTCGTTCTTGGTCCGGTTTCCTTTGAAAAATAACTCTGGGTCATCTGTCTCCTCATTTCCTACGATAGATGTGAGGTAAGACTTGACTAGTTCACGCCGAATCTGTTCTGGTGGATTATCGATGTACTGTAAGTAATCGTCTTCATCTTTCCCTGGGGTATGGTAATCTCTCAGTCTGAGGGCTAAAATTCCATTAATTACAGAGAAGATAGCAACACCCATCGCTCCCAAAAGCAGGAGTGTGAGATTTGAAAATATACCGATAATTGAAACGATGATTGCGTCAACTGTTAGGACCGTTCCAATCTTGGCCTCCACTGCCGTCCTCCGGTCGGACTCCTCTTGATACCGAAGTCGTATCTCATCAAGTGCCAGTTGGGAAAGGTCTACGTCGGCATTAGGATCGTTCTGTTCGTTATTCCCATCGGGGCCTGTCATCAGAATTTCTTACCACACTCATCGCAAATAGATGGTTCCTCAATATTTACTGTCATGTGTGTCTCCGTGTCGGACTTACATCTCGGGCAAAGTGGCATGTGTATTAGAACCGTTTCCCGCACTCATCGCAAGTTCGCACCTTGTCACTGTCAACGGTGGTATGAATCTCAACGCCTCCCTTACATTCTGGGCAAAGTGGCATGGTTAGAATTTGTTTCCACATTCATCACAGATTTTGGTTTCTCTCTTTTCTCCATCTGCGAGGGCCTCAGTGGTCATCATTGCTCCCTCTTTGCACTGCGGACACAGAGGCATGGAATTAAAACTCCCGTCCACATTCGTCGCAGACTTTCCCAGTCTTCGATTTCTTAAGCGTGCTCATCGCTGCATCGTTCTTACATCGAGGACAAATAGGCATGTACAACCCAAAGTAACTATTTCCCCACAATAAGTGTTTTCGAGACCACATAGCAGCCGGTCCAGTAAGTCCACAGAAATGGTCCAGTAAAGCCGCTTTGTTGATAACAAGACGTCCCAATCATTGTTCCCTGTGCAGTAACGTTCGTTCTCGCACAGGGTGTGCGAGTTGTGTTTTCTTTATATAGGCTATCCCCCTGCGCGAATACGGACGATGACTCCACCCTGTACCACCCGCACTAACCATGCGGACTCCGAGCGAGACAGTCCGACGTACTACGTCGTTGACGAGGCGACGAGCACCGTCGTTCACACGACGACCGACATAGCCGAGGCGTTCATCGAGGCCGCCGAGATGGGACCAGCCCACTCTGTCGCCCGGCGTATCACTCGACACGAAGCGCCGGAGGGCGTCTGATGGAAGTCGAGTGCGAGCGCGAGGAGTGCGGACGGGCTGCGCTGTACCAACTCGCCGATGGCGATCTCTGTGGCCCCCACGCCGTCGAGGCCGACGTCGCTACTGTCCAGTTCCTCGCCGACAGCCTGGGTCGAATCCCCGAACCCATCGACGGTTCCTCGCGTGACCGCCACGCGCACGAGTGCAACACCTGTGGGACCGAACTCGTCCGTGAGCGTCAAAGCGAACTCGTCGCCGCGCTGCTTGACCACTTCTACGAGGAGCACACCGATCATGAGTGAGGCGTGCATCGCGTGTTACGTCCGGGTGTCGACTGCCGACCAGTCTCTCGACCGCCAGTTGACCAGCACCAGCGAGTACGCGCAGAACGAACTGGGGGCCGACCTCTCGGAGATCACCACGTACCGCGACAAGAGTACCGGCACGAACACCAAGCGCGACGGCTACCGCCGACTGATGGAAGCTGTCGAGGCCGACGAGGTGGTCGCCGTCGTCTGCCACGAGATCAGCCGCATGGCCCGCTCGCAACAGGACCTGCTCTCGACAGTCGAGCGCGTCACCGCTCACGACACGTCGATACACTTCGTCCGCGACGGCCTCTCGTTCGGCGACGAGAAAGACAGCCCGATGAGTCGACTCCAGATGCAAATGCTGGGTGCGTTCGCCGAGTGGGAAGCACGAGTCAAGCAGATGAACACGAAGGAGGGCATCGCCGCCCGCCGAGCAGCCAACGACGACTACGCCCACGGTCCCGCACCACTCGGCTTCGAGAAGGACGACGGGATTCTCGTCGAAGGTGACGACTATCTCAACGTGGTGGCTGTTCTCGAAGCGGTCGAATCCGGTGAGCTGTCGAAACGAAAGGCGGCAGCCCGACTAAACACGTCGAGACGGTCGATAAACCGGGCACTCGAACGCGAGGGACTCTACAAAGTGTAGGTTCCTCCTTTTAACGGGGATTCTTATACGATGCCATAAGACAAACAGTTGCTGACGGCTTGCACGCCCGAAGCAAGGGGCCGGAAGGCCCCAACCCTGTACCAGAGGGTTTGCCAAGTCGAGGGTACCATCCTCGGCTGGCCAACGCGTTACTCGCCGTTTCACGCGTTGCATGCGTTTCTTATCAGGGTGCTACATTAAGTCTTGGTCCATACAGCTCATAATCGGTATCGAGACGCCCATTTGGGGAAATTGAGACCCAAAATGTGGCATATTTCGACACCCAGAATTCTAGGAAATATCCCCTAACATACAAGTGTCATGCCATGCTGGAACCGTATGCGACAATAACCCTGTACCACCGCCTAACCAGCGGACGTCGGACGACTCCGACAGAGGTTGCCATGTCGCGGATATACCAATGCCGAATCCAACAGTCTATCTGACTGACAAAGAACAGGACTGGCTCGATCAACTCGACGAAACACGGAGCGGTGCGATACGGAGAGCAATCGATATCTACCGCCATTCTCACCTCGTGTGGTTTGCGTGCGAGAGCGACTGTGGCGACTATTTCAAGGCATCTCCGTATGGTGGGCGTGAGACTTTGACATGCCCGTACTGCGAGGGGGAGGCAACGGTAGCATATGAGTAGCTCTTGGATCGACGCCTTCGACACAGACGCCGAGAGACTCCGTTACGACGTTCCCGAGGAACCGTCGGCGTCGTACCAGCGTGTCGAGAACAACGGTGTCGTCATCCGACCTATCGGGGAGTACCACTATACGGTGGCGATTACCGACTGCTCCGTTGATGAGCGACACGAACACGTCGTCGAGTACTTCGTCGACGATTGGCAAGGCGAGTTAGCGCGGTTTGGTCGATGCTCGTGCAAAGGCTGGCAGTTCCACGACGACGAGTGTGCCCATCTGTGGGGAATCAGGATGGCCGAGCGCCACGGTACGGTTACGGTTCACCACGCCGCTGACGGTCTCGACGCTGCGCCGGTCTGTCCGGTGTGTGGGGCGACGCACCCACCGGAGGCGAAGCCATGAGGGACACCTTCTTACGACGGCCTGGTCAACGCCGAGACGTATGTCGAACCCGCCAATGCTTTGCTTTGGTCGGCTGGGTACAGGAACGGGTCGGCATACACCTTTGTTCGGTCAATCGTTCGTTTGGTTGTGTCCCCCAGTGTAGTCGAAATCACAGACACCCCCACCCACCCTCGGAGGAGGGGAGGGGGTGTGTAGACACTATACCTTTCAGTCGAAACGCACCCTTCGAGCCCCGACGCCGCACCGTGATTTTCTTCCGATTCGGAAAATCGCAAGACTGCGCGGAGGCGGTTCCAGTTGGGATGAAGGTTAATCGCAAGACTGCGAGAGGATTTCGACCCCTTGCTTTCAGCTGTAACACAACTCGGAGGTTTGTGTGACGTTTTCGCTGGAAGATGAGCGGCCTGTCTTATCTGCGCGAGTATCCCCGTCGCTCAAAGAGGCAGTCGAGGCACAGCCGGGTAGTCAGTCGGAGTTTATTCGGGAAGCAATTCGGGCACATCTCCCGAGTGACGACGACTACGAGGTCGAACTTCCCAACGACGATGAACTGGCACAGGCGTACCGTGCTATCAGGCGGGCGGCCCCAGAGAGCGGATGGATGGATAGCCGTGTGCTAGTGGGGAAGCTTTCTCAGCAATTTTCGATGGACAAGCGTTCCGTCCGTCGCTACCTCCTCGCGCCGCTCTGTAGGCGCGGATATCTCCGGATGCAGTCGGATACGACTGGGCGGTTCGTCTCCTACAAGGTGATTCACCAGTGAGCCACCAGCGAACCACCCGAAAAGAGGTCAACGAGGACACGCCGCGCCTCGTCACCAAAGACGGTACCACGCTCACGTTCTACCGCCTGTGGGTGTGTAAGAACGGGTGGGTGGCCGCCATCGTCGACGAAGACAGCGAGGAATTGAGACGGTACCCGCCGCACCAAGTGAAATACGTCGAGGAGACCTATGGCGATTCGTGACATCGGCCATCGACAAGCAAGCACGGGTCGATACCTCGTCACGGTGGAGTGCCCTCTCTGTGGGGCGAAGCGGGGCGAGGACTACCACTACTTCGCGTGGCACCTGTACGGTCACACCGCTGTCGACGCTGGACTGGGTGGTAACAGATGAAAGATGACGTAAAGCGCAAGGTCAAAATCAATCGTCGAGAGCTCCAAGCACTCGCAGAATCCGACCTACCAGCGGCTCCGGTGGCCAAGGCGATCCTCAAGCTCGACGTATAAGACCGAACTTCCCATATTTTAACAGATGGGGAATCCTCCGTTCCCAGGGAGAGAACTGCGAGACTCACTCACGCGACGGGAATGAGAAGTGCTCGATAATATGTTCCGTCGAAATCTGTTCCAAGAGCGCAGCAACCTCTTCGTCATCTGCTGATATAGGTCCATAGCCGCCGCTTTTGAGAATATCGTATTGAGGCTTACATTCAGAACAGAGCGGAGTACGAGGCGTGCCCACAGGTATCCAGTCTCGTGTTTCACGGAGATGTTCCTCCCAGTTGACTGGAAGACCCTCCTCGAACGTGGCACGGTTGTCAGTACAGACAGCACAGGTCTTTGGATTCGAATCAGTCACCGGCAATGAACACCAGTTTGCTTGTTCATTACCCGTAGCGTAAAGTTTGTCCACTCATTTTGCAAAATGAGATCTCGCTAAGCAAGAGACCAGGTGAAAAAGTGCGCCGGCCGGGAATCGAACCCGGACCGCGGGCTTGGGAAGCCCGAGTCCTACCATTGGACCACCGGCGCATGTTGCCGCGGGTAATCTGCCTACATGTCGCGTATGTTGGGAAGCCAATGTCCTACCACTGGACCAACGGCGCTCACACCACGTGTGCACCTCTCCATATCGGACCACCGTACTTGAAAATAGCGCTTCAGACGGACACGGGGCCGGCGGGACAGAACCGAACGTTCGTCCACCGTGTGTGGAAAGGACGTGGCTATTAGTCACCCGCACCGTTATCGGCGGACGATGAGTCAGGACACGTCGGTTCTCCACGACAGCGCACCGCTCGACCTGCGACTCTCCGACGCGGAACTCGAAGCGACACGCGACCACATCGTCTCGTTCATCCGGGGCGTCGTCGAGGACGCCGGGGCCGACGGGGCCGTCATCGGCCTCTCGGGCGGCATCGACTCGACGGCGACGGCCGCCATCGCCGTCGAGGCGCTCGGGGCCGACGCGGTGCACGGCCTCGTGATGCCGAGCGAGGTGAACACGGACGAGAACATGAGCGACGCCGAGCGCGTCGCCGAGATGCTGGGAGTCGAGTACGACGTCGTCGATATCAACCCCATCGCCGACGCCGTCTTCGAGGCGTACCCCGACGCGACCGAAGACCGGATGGCAACCGGCAACGTCCGGGTTCGCCTCCGCGGGGTGTTGAACTACTTCGTCGCCAACCACGAGGAGAAGCTCGTCCTGGGAACCGGAAACAGAAGCGAGGCGCTGACGGGGTACTTCACGAAGTACGGCGACCAGGCAGTCGACTGCAACCCCATCGGGAACCTCTACAAACAGCAGGTTCGCCAACTCGCTGCGGCGCTCGGAATGCCGAGCGACCTCGTGATGAAGACGCCGTCGGCCGAGATGTGGCTCGGGCAGACCGACGAGGAGGAGATGGGTCTCGGCTACGACACGCTCGACGCCATCCTCGCGCTCCACGTCGACGGGCCGCTGTCGAAGGCGGCGACGGTCCGCGAACTCGACGTCGAACCGACGCAGGTCGACCGCGTCGTCGACCTCTACGAACGGAGCGCGCACAAGCGGCAGATGCCCCCCGCTCCCGAACCGCGTTTTTGAACGGCGGTCACGCCTCCTCGACGACGGTTCGGACGCTGCCACCCTGCGTCCCGGCGTTCTGGGTCCCTGACGGACCCCGAGGGACGTCCGTCGCGGGGTCGACCGGTTCCGCCGTTCACCGTGACAGAGACCGCGTACGGCGGGTCGGCGTCCCGAGAGGTCGGCCCCTCGGAGTGGAAGGCGTTCGCCTGCGGCTACTACCAGTCCTGCGAGAGTTCGACGCCGTCACCGAGGACGACCAGCCCCATCGTCCCGCGGGTGTGGACCGCCCCGAGGCCCGTGGGAGGCGATGTGGCCGCGACACCGTCCCCTGCTGGCGACCCGCCGAGCAGTGCGGGCAGTCGTGCAGACCGAGTCAGTCGGCGCAGCGGCTAACGGCGGCTCGGCGTGTCACTCCGCTCGCGACGCGGCGATGTCGTCGGCGTGTGCGCGGTGGAGCCTCGCGAACGCCGCGGCCTCGGCTCGCTCCTGTGTCGACCGGTCCTCCCGGGCACGGACCCGACGCTTGACGACGGCGAGTGCGTCGTGTGCCCCATCGGCGAGGTCGGTCGCGACGACGCGAGGGTCGGCGACGACGCGGGAGACGAGTCCCATTCGGAGGGCTTCGTCGGCGTCGACAACGCGTCCGGAGAGCGAGAAGTCGAGGGCTGCCCCCTCTCCGACGATGCGAGGGAGTCGGACGGTCCCACCCCACGCACCGAACAGGCCGAAGCGGACGCCGGGTTCGCCGAGAGTGGCCTCGGGGGTCGCCACTCGGAGGTCACAGGCGAGTGCGAGTTCGACGCCTCCGCCGCGGGCCGGCCCGTCGATACCGGCGACGACGACCGAATCGCTCTCCTCAAGGACGCGCGCGACGCGCTGACCCTGGCGGGCGAACGCTTCGGGGTCGTCGAGTGCAGCGACGGCGTCGAAGTCCGCCCCCGCACAGAAACTCGAGCCGGCGCCGTGGAGGTAGACGACCGGTTCGTCGGCGTCGACGACAGCCGACTCGAGCGCGTCGAGGTCGGGAGGGCGAAGCGCGTTCCGACGGGCGGGGCGGTCGAGCGTGACGATTCGGACGTCGTCTTCGGTCGTCGTTCGAATCATGTCCTCCGGTGTCGCCCACTTTCCAAAGGTCTTTGGCTCTGCCGTCGCTAGTTCGCCACGATGGACGATGCCGCGCGGGCCCGCGATGCCGCGCGTGAGGCACTGGCCGATATCGAACCGCCACGTCTCCGCGACGCACTCTACGACAGACTGGACGACGCGTCGATGGCTCCGGCCGTGTTCTCGCTGCTCTGCGCCCGGGCGCTCGGCCGACGGGTCGGAGTCGACGTCGAGACTGACGCCCTCTCGGAACGGGTCGCTGGAGTGCAACTCATCTACGAGGGCCTTCGCCTGACGCGCACGCTCGCGCACGACGAACCGTGGAAGACCGCCGACGAGGAGGGAGACATCGACGCCGACCTCGACATGCTCGCCGCATCCGTCCTGGTCTCGCGCGGCTTCTACCTGCTCGCCCGCACCGACGCCGCCGACCACGCCGTCGAGACGGTCCGGGTGTTCGGCCGGAACCAGACGCGCCGGCGACAGGCCGGCGCCGACACCGCAGCGCTCGACCGCACGCTCGAGGAGTCGGTGTTCGTCCTCGCGTGCATCGCCGGCGCGACAGCCGTCGACGCCGAGGCCTCGCCCGCGCTCGTCGACCACGCGGAGGGGCTCGCGCGACGGGTCGACGGCGACGGCCGACTCCCCCCGGCGGCGGCCGTGCTCGACGAGACCACCGTCGACAGACTCGCCGCACTCGTGGCGCCGGAGGACGGGTGCGACCGCGTCCCGTCGTCGGCGACCGACCCGTAGAGTGCGACACCGAGACACGGCGCCGACGTATCGAAACGCCTAAAGACGAATCCGGCTTACGCGGTAATGCGCCTGGGTAGCTTAGCGGTAAAGCGCGTCCTTGGTAAGGACGAGAGCCCGGGTTCAAATCCCGGCCTAGGCTCTTCTCGCGAACTCACTCACCGAGCGGCAGTCACGTCCGAGCGCGCTGAATCGGAGCTTCCGACTCTGTTAGTCTCGACGTCCTCCCGTTCGGTCGGCGCGTCGAACAGCGTTCGCCGGCCGTCACGTCGGCCGCTGGTCGGGGACACCCGGACTACAGTGCCCGTCGACGAACCGTACGAGAGCGGAGAGTGAGGTCCGTTCTGTGATCTGCCCGGAGACCGGGGAACGGGGAGCGACGTTCGACCTGACTGAGACGTACTCGGTCAGGTCCACGCGGCTGCGCACACCTCGGAGGGTTCGAATCCAGCCATCCCCGGCAACAGATGCTCACGGGTACGCAGAGACGGGGCTCTGCGCACGCTGGTTCGCGTCAGAATGCGGTGGGACTGGGATTTGAACCCAGGAGGCCGTAGGGCCACCTGCTTTCAAGGCAGGCGCGTTAGTCCACTCCGCCATCCCACCCTGTGCCCGAGCCTTGTCGAGGGAGTATCTAATGGCTGTCGGTTCGCCCGCTCACTGCAACCCGAACGTCAGCGTTCCACCCATCGCGAGCAGCGTGACCCCGACGAGGACGGCGGCGACGGCGACACCGGGACCGAGCGACGAGAGCCCACGGCCACCGAACGCGAGGGCCGCGACCACGAGCCCCATCGCGATAGCCACGAGCCCGGCGACGGCGAGGAGAGCCCCGAGGGCGACGCCGACACCGGCCGCCGGCCCCCCGGTCACTCGGGTGCCTCGTCGTCCCCGTCGGCGTCGAGGTGGGCGAGAATCGTCTCCGCGAGCGTCACGGCGTCGTCGACGTGGGCCGCGGCCGCGTCGTTGTCGGGGTCACCCGCGCTCGTCAGCAGTCGGTGGACGTGGCCGACGCGCTCGCGGACCACTGCGTCGTCCAGCCCGCCACGGGCGAGGTCCTCGGCGACCGCCTGTGCCTCCCCGAGCCAGGTGCTCGCCGACGGTGCCACGGGGAGTTCTTCCGTCGCTCGGAGTGTCGACGCGAGGTCGGCGACGAGGTCGTCGAGCGGTCGCTCGACGTCACTCAGGTCGCGCGACGAATCGGTGCGTCGTCCGGTCATGGTTCACGCTACGCTCACTGCACACAGGAAGCTGTCGGTGGGGTGGATTCGGTCGGTGAGAAGCGGCACGTCAGTCGGTCGACTGCGGCGTCGACGTGCGACACTGTCGGGGTGACTGTTCGTACCAGACCCCGATACCGCCCTGTTCGTTCACGCGGGCTTCGACGCCGTAACAGTCGCCCTCGCGCCCCGCGAGGTCGAACACCTTCCACTGTCGCTGGTCGTCGACGCGGACGCGGACGACGAACTCGGCCTGTTCGTCGGCCCACGTCTGCTCGATGGGTTGTGTCGTGATGTCGCCGGCACGGGCCGCGAGTTCGTGTGACGACCAGTGGACGAGGTCGCCGTCCCGTTCGACGAGAACGTGGACCGTGTGCGCTTGGCCGTGCCAGTTCGCCACTCGGACGTACGCGAGACGCGAGGTCGACGACCCGGCGGCAGTCGAACAGCCCGCGAGCGCGGCGACGCCCGCAGTCCCCAGCCCCGCGAGCAAGCGGCGACGGCTCACTCGCTCGTGCATACGCTCACCTCAGAGTGCGCCGAGATAAGTCTACGTCAGACAAATTCAGGCTCGTTGTGACTTCCGAACGCCCCGGAGGACACACGACGAGAACGGGCCGGACACCAGCAGCACGCGGGCGAGCGGAGGCGAGCCGGTGCTCACGCGACCGTGTACCCCTCGGCCGTCAGTGCCGTCTCGACGGCCGCGGTGAGTGCGTCGCGGAGGTCGTCGTCGAGTCGCCCGACGGAGACGTCCTCCTCCCACAGGGTCACCGGCTCGGGGTTCCCGGCTTCGGTGTAGCGATACCGCACGCCGTACGTCTCACCGTTGTTGCCGTACGCGACCACCGTCACGTAGGGGCTCCCGCGGTAGACCACGTCGGTATCGGCGTCGGGGTCGTAGGTCTCCCAGCTCCCGACGGGGTGGACGACGACCCGCTCGAAGCCCGAGAGGTTCGTCGCGTAGTTACCGACGACGAGCCCCTGCTCGACTCGTGCCCGGTCGAACTCGCGACGCTCGCCGGTCTTCACGTGCTCGCCGACGAGCAGTTCGGGTGTGACCACCGTGACGGTCCACTCGTCGATGCGTGGCGAAGAGACGTCGGCGTCGGCGTCTTTCAGCCGGTCGCCGACGTGGATTCCGAAGTAGACGGGATGGGTCGGCCGCCACTCGACGGAGACGCGGTCGGGATACCGGGTGACGAGCGCCTCGTGACCCTGAATCGTCCGGCGTTCGACGCTGAACTCGTCGTCTTCGACCGGTCGGCGGCGGTCGTCTCCGGGCGTATCGCTCGTCGCTGGTACCATGCGAGAGACAGGCACGCCGATAGCTTAACGCTTCGCGCACGGACGCCTGACAGTCTCACGGGCGTGAGTTCACCGGTCCATGTGGTGGCTTTCGACGTGCGCACGGAGCAGATCGGTCGCGTCGGCGTCGAACCACAGTCGACGGCGCCACCACGGCCCCCGGCCGGAGTCGTTCGAGAGGTCGGTCACGAGTTCGTTCGCGTCCGTGCCGCCGGTGGGTTCCGACAGCGGAACCGCGCGGTCGTAGAGCGTCGAGTCGTCGTCGCCCGCGACGAGCACCTTCGCGTCGAAGGGGTCGCGACGGACGTGGGCGTTGGTCGCAAAGCGCTCGCGCGCTTCGGGACCGAGCGACTCGTACGCCTCGCCCGTCACCACCCGGTCGACCCGGAACTCGCCGATGAGGTACGCCCCCCAGTCCGGGACTACCCAGTCGGCCGCCGTCTCACCGTCACCGTGGCGGTCGAGCGTCGCGTAGAAGTAGAGGACGTCACCGGGTTCGAGTCGCGACAGCGGCCCGGCTTTCACGCCGTGTTCGTCGCCGTAGGTGTACGACGAGCAGAACGGATACTCGGCGAAGGCGGGGTCGAGATGCACCGGGAGGTCGTGGAACCGCTCCGGAATCTCGAACGAGAGGTGTGCGTCGAGGTCGGCGTACGTCGGGACCGCCTCGCTCGTCGGCTGGCGCTCGGGAATCGGGAGGTACTCGAAGCGACCGTCGGGGTAGATGGGTCCACGGACGCCCGGGAGGTTGCTATTCGCGCCGACGTTGAGCGCGATGGCGCGGGGGCCGCGACTGTCACGCACGCTCACAGCTCGCGCGCGCAGTTCCAACAGCGGGAGAAGGTCGTGTCCGTCTCGTTCACGGCACCGCAGTGTCGGCAGGGTCGCCCGTCGGTCGGTGCCGCCTCGGACGTGGGCCGGGTCTCGGACGCGCGGCGGACACCGGCGGACTCCTGTGGCCAGGCGTCGATTCCCCGCGGGGACGGGGTGTCGCGACCGGCGGTACCGTCGCCGTGACTCGAGGGGGGCGACGAGCCCGAATCGCCCGCCGGGCCGGACGACCCCTCCACCCACGGGGAGGAGGAATCGCGCTCCCCCTCACGGTCGCCGAACGGCGTCCCCACGCGCCGCGTCAGCGACCCGCCACTGTTGAGCAGGTAGCGGTAGACGAGTAGCTGGAGGAGCGTCAGCCCGACCGCGTAGACGGCAATCCATCCCCAGACGTCCATCAGTGTGGTATACGGTATCAAGCCATTTGATTCTTCGGACGACTGGGCAGTGAGATGGCGGAGGGAACGCGACGCGGCCGCTCGTTCGCCCGGCCGACGACACCGAGCGCGCGGTGACCGGGCCGGACCTACCGGCGACGAGCGGAGGGCTCTCACTGCGAGTTGGTCCGCGACGACGACGTCGACGTCGATGGCGGCGTGAAGTCACGTCCGAACTCGTCGAAGACCTCGAGGTCCGCGGGGAGTTCGTACTCGATTCGGCGCTCTTCCTTCCGGTTCTCGCCGCCCGCCTCCAGCGGTTCGGCGACGTCCTCCCAGCCCGGTTTGACCTTCACGCTCTTGGCCGGCGAGCCGACGGCGATGTGGTGGTCCGGGACGTCGCCGCGGACGATCGCCTTGGCACCGACGACGCTGTTCTTGCCGACGCGAGAGCCGGCAGTGACCATCGCATCGTAGGTGACCCGCGCGTCGTCGTCGACGATGGTGTGATAGTTCTCGACGGCCGTCTGGTCGACGATGTCGTGGTCGTGGCTGTAGAGGTGGGCGCTGTCGGAGAGGGAGACACGGTCGCCGATGGTCAGCTTCCCGCGGTCGTCGAGGTGGACGTCGTCGTGGATGACGGTGTTGTCACCGACCGTGATGTTGTGCCCGTAGGTGAAGGAGATGCCCTTGAAGAAGCGGCAGTTGTCGCCGACGCGCTCGAAGAGGTGTTCGGCGAGCATCTGCCGGAACCGGAGCGCGAACTCGACGTTGTCGGCCATCGGGGTGGCGTCGAACTGGCGCCAGAGCCACTGGAGGTACTTGGACTTCTTGAACGCCGTCTCGTCCTTCTCGGCGTAGTACTCCGACTCGATGGTCGCGTTACACGGGTCGTACCCCTGGAGTCGGACCCGAGTCGCCGCCGACACCGGCTTGCCCGACTGCCACCGCTCGTACGCCTCGCGGTCACCGAAGAGGTCGACGAGGACGTCCTGAACCACGCCGCAGACGTCCTCGTCGGACGAGAGTCGCTGGTCGACTTCGGTGATGAAAGCGTCGACTCCCTCTTCGGCTTCGGGGGGGAGAGACACGTGGCGCTTTGTCATTGACATCGCTTGGCCGTCAGTCATCAAATGGATTTGGATGTGCGAACACCCCGTCGAACCGGTTCGGCGACCCGCGTCCGAAGTAGTGGCCTATTTTTGTCCGCGTCGTCGACGATGCTTCGATGAACAACGACGCCGGAGGGGACCGACGACCCTCGACCTGGACCCGCGAACACGCCAGCGGTCTCGAGCGGACGGCCGAGAACACCGCACCGGTCATCTACCCACCCGACGAGCCGACGGACCCGGACAACCACATCTGGGACACGTGGCTGTTGCGTACTCCCGACGGCGAAATCGCCGACGTCGGCGGCTACCGCGTCATCGTCGCCCTCTCGGCACCGAACGACCTCCTCCCGGGGAAGCGTCACGACGTCGCGACCCACCGTTTTTACTACTCCGCGGACGGGAGGACGTGGACGCCCGGCGGGACACTCTTCGGCGACTCCGACCCACTGGGGTCGCGCCAGTGGGCCGGGTCGGCCATCTACGACCCCGAGACGGGGGCCGTGTCGCTGTACTACACCGCGGCCGGACACAGAGACGAGTCGGACCTGTCGTACACACAGCACCTCGCAGTCGCCCACGGCGGCTCGATTCGCGTCGACGACGGCGTCCACTTCGACGGGCCGTGGGAGCACGACTCGCTCGCCCGCCCCGACGGTGAGTGGTACGAGCGCGAGGAGCAGTCGCGGGGGATGATCTACACCTTCCGCGACCCGTGGTACTTCGAGGACCCCGAGACGGGCGAGGCGTACATCCTCTTCGAGGGGAACACGCCCGTTCCCGAGGGGACCGACGCCTGCGGCGGCGACGCCGAACAACAGGCGTTCAACGGCTCTGTCGGTATCGCCCGGGCCGACCGTGACGACCCGACCGCGTGCGAACTCCTCCCGCCGCTCGTCGACGGCGTCTGCGTCAACCAGGAGCTCGAACGGCCGCACGTCGTCTACCGGGACGGCACCTACTACCTCTTCATCGCCAGCCACAAGCACACGTTCGCGCCCGGGCTCGACGGCTACGACGCGCTGTACGGCTTCGCCGCCGACGCCCTCTTCGGAGAGTACGAGCCGCTGAACGGGACGGGGCTCGTCGCGACCAACCCCGCCAACGCGCCGTTCCAGGCGTACTCGTGGCTCGCGTACGGCCACCGCGGCGAGATACTCGTCACCTCCTTTTTCAACTACTACGACTACGACCGGCCGAGCCTCGACGACGTCGGCCTTCTCCCGGCAGCGGAGCAGTTCCGCCGCTTCGGCGGGACGCTCGCGCCGACGCTCAGACTCGGCGTCGACGGTCTGGAGACGTGGATCCGCGGGACGCTCGCCCACGGCCACCTGCCGACGAAGGACGAGCCGCTGCCCGAGACGGAAACCGAGCGGCTCGCACGGCTCCGAGGCGAACGAGACGGCCGCGACGGCTACGGGCGCTGAGGGCGGCCGCGGGACCAGCACGGACCGACCGACGCGACGATGGGCAAGCGCGACAGCCCCGACGCGACGGCGGGCGAGCGCGACAGCCCCGACTCACCGCGGGAACGCGGCGTCGAGTGCCCACGCGTCGACGTCGATCGAGACGGTCCCCCCGTGCGCGACGAACGAGACACCCTCGGCGTCCTGCCGGGTCGGGTAGACCCGTGAGGTGAGACACCGCGAGTCGTTCGCGAACAGCTCGACGACGGAGCCGTCGACGAAGGCACGCAGCGAGAGCTCGTCACGGCCGGGGTGTCCGCCGTCGGCGACGTGTGCGTGTCCGTCGATGGGTTCGCCCTCGGTGGGGGCGAGTGGGAGGCGCTGTTCGCCCTCCTCTGCGCCGTGCCCGTGGCTGCTCCGCGAGCGGTCGACGACGAGTTCGTCGCCGACCCACCGAACCACGGTGCGCTCGGTACGCGCCGGCGACTCGAACAGGACGAGTTCGAACGTCGCCCCGGCGTCCCGTTCGAGGGTGAGGTCGAGTTCGTACGCGTTGCCCGAGAGGGGGAGGGTCCGCCGGTCACCCGAGTGGAGTTCACGCGTCTCGGAGACCGGTTCGCCGCGGAGCGACTCGAGTTCGGGGGCGGGTCGCTGTCTGAGGGTTCCCTCGTCGTCGAGGTCGACGACGCGAGGGAGCGTCATGAGCCCCGACCAGCCGGCCTGCCACTGTGGGTCGACGCCGCGTGCCTCGGGCACCCACGCCCACATCAGCTGTCGCCCCGTGTCGTCGGTCATGCTCTGGGGCGCGTAGAAGTCGCCGTAGTCGAGTCGCGCCTGCGACTCGACCTCGAAGCGTGGCGTCGAGAGGTCCGCCTCGCCGACGAAGTACTGGACCTCCGCGTAGTTCGAGACGTGCAGGAGCTGTTTCTCGCCGAAGTCGAGGAGTTCGGGACACTCCCACACCGTGCCAGCACCCTCCCAGTCGCCGGTGAGGAGCGGGCCGACGTACTCCCAGTCGTCGAGGCTGTCGCCCCGGTAGAGGAGCGCGGTCCCGCCGACGTCGGTCACGCCGGAGCCGATGAGGTGGTACCACGTCTCTCCCTCCCGCCAGACGCAGTGGTCGCGGAACTCCGCCTCCCAGTGTTCGGTTCCCAGGATTTCGAGGTCGTCGGGGACCGTCTCGATGACGGGGTTGCCGTCGTGTTTCCGCCACGCGGTGAGGTCGTCGGCCGCGGCCGTCGCCAGACACGGGAGCTGTCTCCGGTCGCGGCCCCCCGTGTACAGGAGCGTGGGCGTCCCGTCGTCGTCGATGGCACACCCCGACCAGCAGCCGTCGCGGTCGGGGCCGTCGGGGTCGGGTGCCAGCGCGACCGGCTGGTCCTCCCAGTGGACGAGGTCCTCGCTGGTGGCATGGCCCCAGTGGATGGTGCCGTGATTGGGGCCGCCGGGGTTGTACTGGTAGTAGAGGTGGTAGGTCCCGTCGTGGT
Organism: Salinigranum halophilum; assembly: GCF_007004735.1. Classification (NCBI taxonomy): domain Archaea; kingdom Methanobacteriati; phylum Methanobacteriota; class Halobacteria; order Halobacteriales; family Haloferacaceae; genus Salinigranum; species Salinigranum halophilum. The sequence goes on along the minus strand of NZ_SSNL01000003.1, from coordinate 364,665 downwards.
GGATGAGCCCGTTCGGGTCGTTCAGCCAGTTCGCCGGCGGCGCGAAGTGGTAGTCGGGGCGGTGGTGGTCGTCCGCGAGCGCCGCGCGGAGGCGCTGGAAGCCCTCGGTCGTCGCGGGGCGGTCGGTGAAGTCGGGACAGCGCCCGCTTCCGAGCGAGACGAGGAGGTTCTCGACGAGTCGTTCCTGCGCGGCCGCACACTCGAAGTCGCGGGCGTGGGCGAACGAGAGGCCGACGCCGGCCCCGATGACTCGCCCCGGTCCGTCCTGCCACTCGACGAGCGGCTTCTGGTCGACGAGGAGGTCCTCGCCCCGCAGCCCGGCGGCGAGAACGGTCCCTCGTTCGGGGAGGACGCGCTCGTAGCGGGCGAACGCGGTGTCGGCGTCGGCCGCGCGGGTGTGGATTCGGAGCGAGTGGAACGTCTCGAACGCGGGGTGGTCGCGGTGGACGGCCTTCGCGAGGTAGCCAACCTGCGCCGGGGCGGTCTCGTGACCCGTCGCGTCGGGGGCGACCGGGTCGATGCCCAGCGGCGCGACGGCCGACAGCGCGTGCAGCGTCAGGAGGAGTCCGACCCCACCGTCGAGTGCGTCTGCGAGCGGGTCGGCGCAGGCGGCGAGTGTCGAGTCGCCGTCGTCGGCCCACTCGAGCGGGCGGTCGCGGTGCCACCAGCAGACGTCGTAGTCGGAGAGCCGCGCGTCGCCGGCAGCGACGGTCGTGAGGTCGATGTGGTCGACGGGGGTACCCTCGAGCGAGTCGTACGCCGCCACCTGCTCCGGCGTGCGCTCCCCCAGCGAGAGGGTCGCGACGCGAAGCCCGGACAGATTCATACCGCCGACTCCGTCGGGTGGGTGGAAAAACGCTTGCTTCGGTGCAGGTTGGAGCCACACAGTGGGAAGGCCGACGGGAGGGTCGGTGCTCGCTCTTTCGAGGGTTTTTCTGCGTCACCGTCCCCAGGATAGCCGTGGTCAGTTCGAGAACGGTCACGGCGCTCGCCGGCCTCTTCGCCAGCCTCCTCCTGGGCGCACTCGTCTGGTGGCAGTTCGACACGCTCGCGTTTTTCCTCTTCGTCCCGTTCGTCCCGTTCCTGTTGCGGGGAACGGGCGGGAGGACGGGAGACAGAGAGGGAGTCCGCGCGTGTCCGGCCTGTGGATTCGAGACGACGAACGACGCGTACGACTACTGCCCGCGCGACGGGACGCGACTGGAGTAGCGTCGCCACTCGGCGAGAGACAGCAGACAGTATAAGTCGCCGCAACCCCGACGGATGGATATGAAGCATCGCGAACTCGGTGACTCGGGCGTCGAGGTGTCCGAGGTCGGCTTCGGCGCGTGGGTCGTTGGGACGGACTGGTGGGGCGACCGCACGGAGGAACAGGCGGTCGAGTTGGTCCACCACGCCATCGACAACGGCATCACCTACATCGACACGGGCGACGTGTACGGCCACGGTGACTCCGAGCGCCTCATCGGCCAGGCCCTCGCGGACAGACGCGACGAGGTGACGCTCTCGACGAAGATCGGCTACGACTTCTACAACAACCCGCAGGCGGGCCACGGCGAACTCCCGAAGAAGGTGACTCCCGAGTGGATCCGGACCGCCGTCGACCGCTCGCTCGAGCGGCTCGACACCGACTACGTCGACTTCCTCCAGCTCCACAACGCGAACGTCGACGAGGTGACACCCGAGGTGGTAGAGACCCTCGAAGAGCTCCGCGAAGAAGGTACCGTAGAGGCGCTCGGCTGGGCGCTCGGCCCCTCCATCGGGTGGCTCGCCGAGGGCGACAGAGCGGTGGAACTGGACTTCGACGCGGTCCAGACGGTGTTCAACGTCTTCGAGCAGACACCCGGACGACACTTCATCGAGACCATCCGCGAACACGACGCCGACACATCGGTCGTCGCGCGCGTCCCACACTCGTCGGGCCTGTTGAACGAGCAGGTGACGCCCGACACCGAACTGGGGAAGGGCGACCACCGCGCGCACCGCCCCTCCGAGTGGTACGAGACCGGGTGGGAGAAACTCGAGTCGCTCCGGTTCCTCGAGCGGGACGGTGAGCGGACGATGGCGCAGGCGTCCATCCAGTGGCTCCTCGCGCACGACGAGGTCGCGGCGGTGACGCCCACGTTCCGCACCGAAGCGGACGTGACGGCGTGGGCGCACGCACCCGAGACGCCGCCGCTCTCCGACGAGGAGTTCGAGCGGGTCGAGGAACTGTACCGGACGAACTTCGGCGTCGACCGTTTCGACGGGATGGACTCGCTGCGCTCCTCGGTGGGTGGGGCGGACCTCGAAGGCGTCGACAAGCAGGCGGCGGGTGACTGACCATGTCGAAGAAGAAACTGCTGAAGGCCACGCTCGCGGTCCACGCCGTCCTCGCGACGCTCGTCGCCATCGACGCGCGCCGACAGGGTCGCTGTGTCGGCAAGTGGGTGGCGGTGACCCTGCTGACCGGACTGGTGGGTGTGCTCGTCTACGCGCGCTCGGGTGGCGACGACGCGGTCCCGCTGGACGAACTCGTCGACCAGGTCGAGTTAGAGTAAGCACTCGAACCGCGCGCCGCCGTCTTCGCCGTCGGTCACCCGCACCTCCCAGCCGTGGGCATCGGCGACCGACCGAACGATAGCCAATCCGAAGCCCGTTCCCTCCTCGTCCGTCGAGTAGCCGTGTTCGAACACCTGTTCGCGGTCGTCGGGCGGGATACCAGGGCCGTCGTCGGCGACGTAGAAGCCCGTCGGGTCCTCGGGCGAGCCGAGTGCACCGATGCGCACGGTCGGGTCGGGGCCGGCGTGTTCGACGGCGTTCCGAAGCAGGTTCTCGAGGAGTTCGCGCAGTCGGCTCCGGTCGGCTTCGACCGTCAGGCCGTCGACGACGACGAGGTCACCCGTGTCGAACGCCTGCCAGCAGGTCCGCGCGAGCGTCTCGAGGTCCACGGGTTCGGTGTCGCCGAGGCCGCGCCCCTGCCGGGCGAGAGTGAGCAGGTCGTCGATGAGTTCCGCCATCCGGTCGTGGCTCTCGGCCACGGCGGCGAGGTGCTCGCTGTTGCACTCCTCGCGGGCGAGTTCGAGCCGCCCCTGGGCGACGTTCAGCGGGTTGCGGAGGTCGTGTGAGACCACGGAGGCGAACTCGTCGAGTCGGCCGTTGCGCTCTTCGAGTTCCGCTCGCTGCTCGCGGAAGGCCGCCTCGCGCTCGGCCCGTTCGAGCGCCGCCTCGACGTTCGCACAGAGCACCTTCGCCAGCGAGACGTCGGTCTCGTCGAAGTAGTCGGGGAGCGTCGACGCCGCGAGGAAGACGCCGCGCTCGCCGAGCGGGACGATGAGCTCGCTCCGGAGGTTCGTCGTCGGGTCCATCACCCCGGATGCCTCGTGGACGTGGTCGTACACGCGCGTCTCGCCGGCCTCGAAGGCGTCGAACGCGAGGCTCTCGCCGGGTTCTAACGTCGGAATCGCTCCGTCCGTCCCGAGGAACTCGCGCGTCCGCTCGCTGACGGCCACGGGGACGAGCGCATCGGCGTCGGCGTCGTACAGGTGGACGCCGCACATGTCGTGGTGGAGGACGTCGCGGGCGGTGCCGATGGCGACCTCGGCGATCTCGGACTCCGTCTCGGCCACCATCAGGTCCCGCGTCGCCTCGTGAAGCCGTTCGAGCCGCTGCTCGCGGTGAACCCGGTCGAGCGCCGCCTCGACGTTCGTCGCCAGGAGGTCCATGAGCTCGACGGCCGTGTCGAAGCGGTGCTCGCGCTCGGAGACGGCGACGAGGAGTTCGGTATCGCCCAGCGGGACGACGATGAGGTCCATCGACGGGTCGAGGCCACAGGCGTCGCCCGACACGACGTGGGTGTCGCCGGTGAGGAACGCCCCCCAGACCGGCCCGTCGGTGGGGACGGTCTCCGGGAGCGTCACGTCGGATTCGGTCGACGCCACGGCAGTGAGGGTGTCGACGGTCGAGAGCGTGTAGACGCTCACGGCCTCGAAGCCGAGCACCTCGGTCGCGGTGTCGATGGCGACAGCGCACACGTCGCGGCGGTCGGCCGCCCGAACCAGGTCCGCCGTCGCCCGCTCCAGGACGGACCCGGTGTCGGTCCGGGCCGGCGCGGGCGGGACGACGACCGCCAGCGTCGCCGGTGCCCCCTCGTACTCGATGTCGGTGACGCGGACCATCGCCTCGACCGGTGACCGGTCCGGCCGGCGGATGCGCACCCGTCCGCTGAGCCCCCCGTCGGGAACCGGACGCTGGCCGTCGAGGAGGGCGCGAACGTCGGGGATGTCGTCATCGTCGTCGTCACCGCCGCCCACCGTGTCGAAGGCGAACACCTCGGACGGGTCGCGGCCGACGAGGGCCGCCGCGTCGACGCCGGCGAGCGCAGCGAGTCGCGCGTTGGCGTAGACGAGCGCGCCGTCGCGGACGACACACCGGCCGACGACGTCCTGCTCGGCGAGCGCACGGTAGTCCGGCATTATTGGAATCTTGGCAGCGATGAACAAAAACCCGGCGTCGGGCGGCAGATATCACGGGGACGTCACGACGCCTCCAGCGAGACGGTGCGGTCGCTCAGGCGAGGAAGACGTGTCGCGGGCGGTCGGCGAGGACGTCGCGACCCCACTGGACCGTCTCGCGGAAGTCGTCGGAGCGGAAGAAGCCCATCGCGTCCTCCTTCGAGCGCCACTGGCTGGAGATGAACATGTCGTTCTCGTCCTCGCGGTTGACCATCAGCGCGGTCTCGTGGTGGCCCGCCATCTCGTCGAGGAGCCCCTCGACGACGCCGAACTTCTCGACGAACTCCTCCTGGTAGTCGGGCTTGACGGTGTAGAACATCCCCATCGTCCCGAAGCCGCTCTCCTCACCGGCGCGGGAGACGACACCGGGCAGTTCGGAGAGGAAGCCCGCGGCCGTCTCCGCCGCGGAGCCGGTCTCCCAGATGCTCACCACGGCGGTCTTGTCGACCGAGTCGGCCTCGTAGACCGCGGTCTTGACGTGCGTGCCGTAGTGGTCGAAGTTCTTCCGCAGGCCGTCGACCTCCTCGAACAGGTCGTCGGGGTCGGCCTCGGAGTAGAGAACGGTCGCGTAGACGTCTTCGCCGTGTGGCTTGCCGGCGTAGATGTTCAGGTCGTCGAGTTCGCCGCGGATGTCTGCGCCGTCGGCGTCGTCGGCGTCGTGAGCGTCGTCGCTCGATTCGTCGTCACCGTGGTCGTGGCCATGTCCGTGACCGTGGTGCTCGTCCCCGTGTCCGTGGTCGCTGTCGCCGTGGGGGTGGTCGGAGCCGTGGGGGTGGTCACCGGCGGCCGCGTGGGCGTGGGGATGTCCGTCGTCGCTCCCCTCGGCCGTCGGCACTGACTCGCCCGCGAGGTACGCGCCGAGGTCCTCCGGCGGGAACCGGCGGCCCACGTAGAACTGGCCGAACTCGCCGTATCTGGCCGACACCTCGTCGAAGCGCATCTCGTAGACGATGTCCTTGATGTCCGTCGGGTCCGCTCCGAAGAGCGTGACGCCCCACTCGTACTCCTCGAATCCCACCGAGGAGGAGATGATCTGTTTGATACGCCCGGCGTACTCCCGGCCGGTGTCGCCGTGGGTGGACATCAGGTCGCGGCGCTCCTCGAAGGGGAGCATGTACCAGTTGTCCTCGCCCGACCGGCGCTTCGACATCGGGTAGAAGGAGACGTACTCGTCGTCGGGGAGGTCGGGCTTCATCTTCCCCTCGATGTACCGGCGCAGTCCCTCGTCGACGTCCTCCTCGTTCCCGGTGAAGTACGCGTCCGAGACGTACCCCGACACCTCGGTGACGGAGACGTACGAGGTGGCCTGGTCGGTGAAGCCGGCGAGCGCCGTCGTCTCGAACTGGCGTTCGGCGCGGGAGAGGTGGTCCAGCGAGGGGCGGAGGTGCAAGACGAGCAGGTCCGCCTTGTGGCCGAGGACGCTGAAGACGGCCGTCGCTCCCTCGTCCGCGTCCGCGACGGACTCGTGTGCGGAGAGGTAGCTGACGCCCTCCTCGACGGCGCGACTCCGCTCCCTGTCGGGGGCGTCGCGCCAGGCGTCCCAGTCGACGGTTCTGAAGTCGTGAAGCACGAACCAGCCCTCGTCTGTCGGTGGAGCTTCTGGCATACGCTGCGGTTAGGAGGGCAGCGGTATGGGGTTTGCGTGTTCCCGCGCCACACACCCGACGGACGGCGGGCACCCACCGCGGCCCCGACCCCGACCGAAGCGGCGACCAGCGTCGCGTACGTGGTCGGGTCGGACCGTGCGGAGCCATAGATTCATCCGCCCACCGAGAGAGTGGGAGGTGTGCCCACACACTGTTCACTCGACGACCTCGAGGCCGTCCCGGTCGACAGGCCGGGGACGGACGCGTCCGTCCTGCCGGTCGGCTACGAACTCCGTCCCGAGGAGATGCGCCCGGCCGTCTGGGCGCTTCCCGCCGGTGAGTCGACGCCGTACCACCGCCAGCGCGAACAGGAGGAGTTGTATCTCGTCCTCGCCGGTCGGTTCAGGGTTCGAACCGGCGGCGGTGGGGACGAGGAGGAGACGTTCGAACTCGGCCCGCGCGACGTGCTCGTGGTCGAACCGGAGACGGCCAGGCAGCTGACGGCGCTCGAAGACGGCGAGTTGTTCATCGTCGGCGCGCCGAACGTCAAAGACGACGGAGTCGTCCTCGACGGCGACTGACCCGGGTCAGGTCAGCAGCGTCGGCCCGAAGATGAGCAGCACGAGCGACGCGAGCATCACGAGGCCGACGCTCGTCGTCACGGTGCGGACGAGCGCGTGCGGGCTCTCGACCGGGAGCCGTGAGACGATGGCCTCGGTCCCGGTGCGGAGGATACGACCCCCGTCGAGTGGATACCCCGGGATGCAGTTGAACAGCCCAAGCTGGAGGTTGATCCACGCCGTCCAGAAGAGGAGGTTCGCGAGGATGAACACGCCGTCGCCGAGGGCCGACAGCGGCCCCTGAACGACGTAGAAGTTCGTCACCGCGGGGGTGAATCCCGGGAAGTTGGGGATGCCGAGGATGACCGAGGCGAGCGGGAGGATGAGAGCGACGTAGACGAGGCCGAGCGGCGAGTCGACGACGTTCACGGGGGCGCTCCCGCCCTCACCGCCGAGGAGCGTCAGGTAGGTCCCCGCGGGGTACGACTGTGCCCCGAAGTCGGTGAGGACCAGCCCCGACGTGCCGGGGAAGATGTTCACGCCGAGGAAGCCGTTCCCGTCGCGGGGGTTCTCACCGAGCGTGACGAGGTACGTCTCGTCCGCCCCGTCCACCCGAGCCCGTATCTCGACCTCCTGTCCGGGGTCGGTCTCGTCGAGAAGGGCGTTGAGGTCCGCCGAGGAGGTGACGCGCTCGCCGTCGAAGTCAGTGATGATGAGCGACCCGTTCGTCGGTGCTTCCTGGCCGAGCGGGCCGTCCTCGGCGACTCGTGTGATGTAGGCCCCGACGGGAATCGTCACGTCACCGCGGCTGGTCGACAGGCGGGCCGTCGTCGACCCCTCGGTGGCGGCCTGAAGCCCCGCCCGCGTGAACACCGGCGTCCCGTTGACGGCGGAGACGGTGATTGGTTCGTCGTCGCTCGCGACGGTCAGGTTCGCCGGGTTGCCGCCGACGGTCCCGACGACGACGAGGCGACGGTCGACGGGGACGGTCGTCGTCCCGTCGCCGCTGTCGACCGTCGTCTCGACGGTGCGGGCGTCCGTCGCCGACAGGGCCGCGTCGAGTTCGCCCTCGGAGGAGACGTTCTGCCCCGCCACGGCGAGGATGCGGTCGCCGCTCCCGATGCCGGCGTCGCCTGCGGGCGACCCGTCGTAGGTGCCCTGGACGGCCATCCCCGGGGCGACGCCGATGGCACCGACGACGGGTCCGAAGAGGAGGGCGAACGCGACGATCGTGATGGCGAAGTTGTTGGTCACGCCGGCGGCGAACATTCGGGTCCGCCCACCGCGGTCGGCCGCGCGCTGGCTCTCCTCTTCGGGTTCGACGAAGGCCCCGACGGGGATGAGCGTGAGGAAGACCAGTCCCATCGACTCGATATCGATGTTCTCGACGCGACAGAGGAGGCCGTGGCCACCCTCGTGGACGACCAGTCCCACGAGCAGGCCGAAGACGATTTCCGGGGCGACCGAGAGAGGCAGGAAGTCGTTGACGCCGGGGATGACGAGGAAGTTCTGCGGCTGGTTCACCTGCGTGGGCGCAGGCGGGTTCTGGAGGATACTGAGGCCCTGAAAGAGGAGGAGGGCGAAGGTGCCGACCATCACGACGAGCGTGATACCGACGCCGATGTTGCTCCACGCTCGCCAGAACCGCTTGGGGCGGGCCAGCCAGTCGAGGAAGTCCCGCCCACGCTTCGTGTGGAGGGTGGTGAGCGGTCCCTGAACGCGAACGGAGGAGGGAAGGATGCCGCGTGACTTCAAGAAGAACGCGACGAACGAGTACGCGAAGACGCCGACGAGCACCCAGACCAGCGTGTTCATCAGGGGAGGAGAAGGGAGCGACGCTGAAAGACGTTCGGATTGTGGCCGTCCCGCGGTGCTAACGCTCCCGACAGAGACGGCCGCACGCGGCGTGTAGACGGGGTTCGACGGTCACCTCACTCCGTCGAGGCGGACTCCGATTCGGACTCTGACTCGGCCGTCGACTCGAGTTCGATCTCGGTGAACTCGGCCTCCCGACCGGTCCGCTTCCGAGCGACGAGGTACGCGACCGCCACGACGGCGACGAGGCCGAGGACGACCAGCCACCGTCGGCTGCCGGCGGCCTCCTCGGTGTCCGTCTCCGCGTCGAGGTCGGCGTCGCTGTCTGTCTGCTCGTCGTCCGCCTCGCGTCCACGTGTGATATCGAGGAAACCCATACTGTTCTTCTGGTCGAAGGGCGGCAACCCTCTTGAGCGTGTCCCCTCGGCCGACGCTGGCTGTTCGACAGCGTGGGCGGTCCGTCCCGTTTCGCGTGGACCCCCGTCACCCGGTCCGGCGGGAAGCCCCCGTCCTCACCACGCCCGACGCTCGCGAAGGCGGAGATTCATATAGCGTGCCGACACCCACGACGTGTATCAGATGTTCGACGCCACCCACTACGAGGTCCGACAGAAGCTCGGAATCAGGACGCGGTACAACGTCTACGAGGGCGACTCCGACGCACCGATTCTCACCGCCAAGAAGAAGAAGCTCAAACTGAAAGAGGACTTCCGTTTCACCACGCCCGACGGCGAGGAGGCCTTTCGGGTACGGGCCGACAGCGTTCTCGACATCGCCGCCGCGTACGACATCGTCGACTCTCGAACCGGGGAACGCGTCGGGAGCCTACAGCGCGAGGTGGCCTCGTTCTTCAAACACGAGTACACGCTCGTGGACGCGAACGGGACCCGCGTCGCCGTCCTCCGCGAGGACAACCACCTGATGGCCGCGCTCAGGAGGCTGGTGACGACGCTCATCCCCTTCTCGTACGACATCGTCGCCCCCGACGGCACCTCACTCGGGAGCGTCGACGAGCAGTTCTCGTTCCGCGACCGCTACACCATCGACCTCACCGGCGACCTCGACCCGCGGCTCGCCGTCGTCGGGACGGTGGTCGTCGACGCCATCGAGGGGAACTGAGCGACACGCGCTCGGGAGCTATCCGTCGCGGCGGAGCCGCCGGACCACGAACTCCTGGTCGAGTTCGCCGAGGAACTCGCCCAGCCGGGGGCCGGAGTCGGCGTCGAAGAAGAGCCGGTAACCGGCGTTGAAGAAGTCGCCCGTCTCGACGCCGTACGCCTCGGGGAGTTCGTACATCTGCCCCTGTATCTCCTCGCCGGCGTGCCCCGCTTCGACGAAGTCTGCGAGGGCGTCGAGTGCGTCGGCCATCCCGGCCTCGAAATCCGTCTCGGGCAGGTCGGCCTGCAGCCGGTAGTTGTACTCGTTGTCCATCCGCTCGGCCCACGCGCGGGCCTTCTCGACGCGGGCCAGCGCCGCGTCGACCGCCCACTCGGGGGTGTCGTCGGTGAGGTGACCCTCGTTGCGTGCCATCTGCTCGCGGAGTTCGGGGTCGTCCGTCATCCCGAGGACGGCAGCGAACGTGTAGGGGATGCGAACCCGCTCCGCCCGGACGTCGTCGACGACGAACGGGTAGGCCCGCTCGGCGAACGCGTCGATGGTGTCGTCGTCGACCTCACCGAAGTAGACGCGCTCGAAGCGGTCGAACTCGTCGACGAGCTGGTCTAGTCGGGAGACGTCGAAGTCCTTCGCCTTCTTCGGGTTACGGACGAAGAAGTAGCGGAGCACCTCGGGCTCGAGCAGTTCGAGCACCTCGTCGACGGTGACGACGTTCCCCGACGACGACGAGAGCGGCTCGCCGTTCAGCGTGAACCACTCGTACGTCATCGGGACCGGCGGCTCGATACCGAGGACGTTCTCGGCGATGTCCCTTCCGGAGGGCCACGAACCCTCGGCGTGGTCCTTGCCGAACGGCTCGAAGTCGACGCCGAGCACCTGCCACTGCGCCGGCCACTCGAACCGCCAGGGGAGTTTCCCCTCGCGGAACGTGGCCGTCCCCTCGTGCCCACAGCCCTCGATCTGTTGGCCGCCGGCCTCCAGCCCGGAGCAGACGTAGTCGACAGTACGGGCGTCGAGGTCGACCGCGCGGACGTCGGTCGTGAGTTTGTGACACGCCGAACACTGGGCCATGAACGGGACGTACGAGTCGTCGACGCCGTCCTGGTACGCGCTCAGCACCTCGCGTGCGTGGTCGGCATCCGAGAGGACGTGATGGACGACGTCGTCGAACTCGCCCGCCTCGTACATGGCGGTGTTCGACAGCATCTCGACCGGGACGCCAATGCGGTCGGCGCTCTCGGCCAGGAGGGCCGTGAAGTGCTCGCCGTAGGAGTGGTGGTCACACTCGTCGAAGGGGTCGGGGATGTCGGTGTACGGGACGCCGAGGTTGCGTCCGAGCGCCCCGGCGTCGACCTCGCCCAACCCGACGAGGTTCCAGTCGGCGTCGGCGAGCGTGCGCGGGACCTTCCGGAGGGCGTCGCGGTCGTCCGAGGTGAACACCTGTCGGACCTCGTGGCCGCGTTCGCGGAGTACCGCGGCGACGTAGTAGCCGCGCATGATCTCGTTGAAGTGCCCGAGGTGGGGGATGCCGGAGGGCGAGACGCCACCCTTGACCACGATGGGTTCGGTCGGGTCCCGCGCTTCGACCTCGTCGGCCACGTCGTCCGCCCAGAACGCGTGGTGGTCGGTCTCGCCCCCACCGTCGGGGGCCCCCGCGTCAGTGTCGGCGTCGCTCATCGCTGGGCCCAGTAGCTCGGGTCCTCGTTCGTCCCCTCGGGGACGATGTCGGTGCCCGAGTGGTCACCGCGGAGCGCCGCGGCCTCGATTCGGTCGGGGTCGGTGCCGTCAAGAACGATCGTCCGCATCTTCGAGCGTTCGATGAGTTTGGCGGCGAGGAGGTCGACGGGGGCGGACGCGCCGGCGTTCATCTCGATGTCGCCGATGACGTCGACCAGTTCGCTCGCGGAGAGGCTCTCGTACTTCTCCGCGGTCGACTCCTTGTTCGGGTCGGTGCTGTAGACGCCGTCGACGCTCGTGGCGTAGATGAGCAGGTCGGCGTTGACGTACTCCGCGAGCGCCGCGGCCACCGCGTCGGTGGTCTGTCCGGGAGAGACGCCACCCATGACGGAGACGTCACCCCGTCGAATCGAATCGCCGGCGTCCTCGTAGGTGTGTGCCGGCTTCGGGTCGACGCGTGGCCCGAGCGCCGCGATGAGGAGTCGGGCGTTGATGCGGGTCACGTCGATGCCGAGTTGGTCGAGTTGGACCTCGTTCGCCCCGAGGTCGCGTGCAGCTCTGATGTAGTCGCGCGCGACACCGCCACCGCCGACGACGACGCCGAGTTCGCACCCCTCGGTCGCGAGGGATTCGATGACCGCGGCGTGTCGCTCGACCCGCTGGGGGTCGAGCTGTGGCGCGAGGACGCTCCCACCGATAGAAATCACGACTCTCATTGGCTCGGGATTGCCGAGAGCGGGGCTTAAGGGTTATCAAGTCGGTGGGGCTCGGCGGTGTGTTCACCACTCGCGTGCCTGGCGGAGAACTCCGAGAGGCGACACCCTAAAGCCGGTCCGTCTCTGCGGGGAGAGTATGCGAGTATTTGCCATCGTCGGCCCCGGGTCGGACGACCTGCGGGCGCGACTCCTCCCTCGTCTCGACGGGCCGGTCGTGACGGTCGAAGCGAGCGGGACAGTCGGTGACGGCGGCGGGGTGAGCGATACGTACCGGGTCGGTGCTGACGGGTCGTGGGCGGCGCGGGGAACCGGTCGGTCGCTCGATGCGGTCATCGACGACATCGCACCACGGTACACGTACGCCGTCTGCCTCGGCGTCGGTGCGGACGCGGCTCTCCCGACCGTCGTCCTGGGCGACGAGGCGGACACGGACGAGCATCGTAACGTGCTCTACGAAGCCCCTGACGCCGAAACGGCGGCCGTCGAGACGGTCCTCGACGCGCTCGCGGACGTCGAACCGCACGTGACCCTCGAGACGCTGGTCGACCGGGTCAAATCGTCGCCACGTGCCGACCGGGCTGGCGCCATTGCCACGTTCACCGGGCGTGTCCGTGCGAAGGACGGCGCGGACGACCCCCGGACGACGGCGCTGGAGTTCGAGAAGTACGAAGGGGTCGCCGAGGAACGGATGGCGACCATCTGCCGCGAACTCGAAGAACGCGAGGGTGTCCTCGACGTGGAGATGCACCACCGGACGGGGCTCATCCCCGACGGCGACGACATCGTCTTCGTCGTCGTCCTCGCCGGCCACCGCGAGGAGGGATTCCGAACCGTCGAGGACGGCATCAACCGACTCAAAGACGAGGTGCCGCTGTTCAAGAAGGAGGTGACGGTGGAGGATACCTTCTGGCGGCACACGCGGTAGGTCACCACCCCTCGTCGCCGACAGTGACGCGCTCACCGGGGGCGCGTGCGACCGCTCATCGCCCCGCCGAGAGAGCAAATGTTGCCGAGAAAGCACCAACAGCCGGCTCAGTTCGCCGGTTTCGGCGCGTTTTACATTCACAAAAATAGTTTGCGATTGAAATCCTCAGAAACCGTTGTGAAAGGTCTAAAGATTTCTCGAACCGTTCTGAATCGTCCGTGAAACGTCCGAACGGACTGAAACCATCCGAACTGCTCCGAACGTTCCTCCGTTTATATACTGTCCCAGGGCCATCGGAGAAGCGAGGTCAACACAATGAGCGCAACCGTATCCCCCTCCACCGACGGCAGCTCGAAAGAAGAACGCCTGAAGCAGTACCTCGTCGAGAAGGCACAGGACGGCGAGATGTACTTCAAGAGCAAGTTCATCGCGGACGACGTCGGGCTGTCGCCCAAGGAAATCGGCGCCCTGATGGTCAAGCTCCGTGACTCCGCGTCGGAGCTCGAGATCGAGAAGTGGTCGTACACGTCCGCGACCACGTGGCGCATCGAGCGCCGCGAGGCGCTCACGGCCTGAGACGAGCGACCCCGAGTTCCCCGAACCCCTGACGAATCCCCGCGGTCCCCCGCTTTTGCGGTTGTTTTTCGACCGAACAGTCACACCGGTGTCGGACAGGATTTATAGCTCCGTCCCCCCTACCGCGAGTGATGGATTCGGTCGAGTCGGACGCGCCACGAGAGGCCCTCCAGTCCGTCTTTCACCTCCGCGAGACGTACCGCGACGGGGAGCGGCTCCTCTTTTATGGCGAGGCGCTCGTCCCGCAGGAGGCCCTCATCGAGGAGGTGTGGCCCGCCTTCCGCGAAGCGGGGTACGAGGCCCACCTCACGACGACGCGTTCCGGGCACGAGGACGTGGTCGTCGCCGAACCGGTCTCGAACGGGCCGGAGGGCGTCCCGTGGAAGAACCTCGGGCTGTTCGTCGCCACGGTGCTCTCGACGCTGTTCGTCGGGAGCGTCACCTGGTACTACGTGCCGCTGGCGCAGATTCAGCAGAACCCCCTCGCCGTACTGCAGGCGTGGCCCTTCACCGTCGCCGTCCTCGGCGTGCTCTCGGCACACGAACTCGGCCACTACGTCCTCGGCCGCTACCACGGCGTCGACGTCTCCTTGCCGTATCTCATCCCGTTCATCTTCCCGTTCGGGACCCTGGGGGCTATCATCCGGATGCGCGGGCAGATGCCCGACCGCCGGACGCTGTTCGACATCGGCGTCGCCGGCCCGCTCGCCGGCCTCGCCGCGACGGTCGTCGTCACGGCCGTCGGCCTCTCGCTGAACCCCCTGACCGTCCCGCCGAGGGTGCTCGAACAGAGCGGCGAGGTCATCGTGTTCAACAACCCCCCGCTCCTGGACCTCATCGCCACCGCTATCGGCCAACCCACGAGCTACACCGACCCGGCGAAGACCGTCCACCCGGTCATCATCGGTGGCTGGGTCGGGATGTTCTTCACCGTCCTCAACCTCCTGCCCGTGGGGCAGTTAGACGGGGGCCACATGCTCCGCGCGATGCTCGGCGAGCGACAGGAGACCGTCGCCGCCGTGGTGCCGCTCGCACTGTTCGGACTCGCCGGATACCTCCACTACGGACGCGGCCTCGGCCTCAACGAGTCCGTCGGGCTCTGGGCGTTCTGGGGGCTGTTCGCGACCTTCATCGCCTACAACGGACCGGCGGACCCGATCGACGAGACCCCACTCGACCGCCGTCGACAGCTCGTCGGCGTCGTCACGTTCGCGCTCGGCGCGCTCTGTTTCCTCCTCGTTCCGATTCAGATAATCGGCGTCTGACCCGCGGGGCGCGATGACCCGCCGCGTGACTCGACACTGAATCGGCCCGGCCGACGGGGATAATCGCTCGTTAACCGCGCGCAGCCGTTCGGTTTGCCCTACTCGCTACCGTGAGTGTATCCGCGGTCCGAAAGCGGTTCGCCGTCGACGGTAATGCCCGAGTCGGCGTCGACGACGCGGCCGACCTGCGAGAGGGTGGTGTCGCAGTCGGCCAGCGCCGCGGTTGCGTCGGCGACGGCCGACGCGGGGAGGGTACAGACGAGTTCGAAGTCCTCGCCGAAGTGGACACCACGGTCCCACGCCGACGAGGGGTCTACCAGCGACGTCAGCTCGGTCGCGAGCGGAACGCGGTCCGCCTCGACGGCGAACCCGCAGTCGGAGGCCTCTGCGAGCTGGTGGAGCGACCGAGCGAGGCCGTCGCTGGAGTCCATCATCGCGGTCGCGTGCGCGGCGAGACGTTCACCCGCGCGGACCCGCGGCGTGAACTGGAAGAGGTCGTTCCCGGAGTCGACGTCGCCAGCCTCGAACGCGTGGATGGCCGCGGCGGTCCGACCCAGCGTGCCGGTCACGCAGACGACGTCCCCCGGTGTCGCGCCCGAGCGGCGGACGGGGGCGTGGTCGCCCTGACGACCGATAGCCGTCGTGGCGAGGGTGAACTCCTCGTGGTGGTCGAGGTCGCCGCCGACGTACTCGGCACCGACGAGCGCGGAGACGTCGCGCGCACCGCGGAGGAAGTCGGCCAGTTCGGCCTCGTCGAATCGCGGTGCGGCGTAAGCGGCGACGGCCGCGAGCGCCGGCACGCCCATCGCTGCCACGTCCGAGAGGGACGCGCCGACGGCGCGCCAGCCGGCGGTGTAGCGCGTCGTCCCCGCGGGGAAGTCCGTCGTCTCGTGGAGCATATCCGTGGTGACGACGAGGTCGTCGACCACGGCGGCGTCGTCCCCGGCGGCGGGAAGCGCGTCGGCGAGTACCCGGAGGGCGGTCCGCTCGTCCATGCTCGATTCGGTCGTCGGCCGCCGGTGAAAAGGTTCCCTTCTTCCGACGCGTCCCGCCGCAGTGCGCGGAGAAAATCCCGTTCCGGTGGGTTAATGCACTCGCTCTGCCACCCGCCGATATGGCCCGCGAGAACCTCCGCGCGACACTCGTCGGATTCGCGGCGACCCTCGCCATCTTCGCCGTGCTGTTCTACACCGCGGGCGTCGACGACCTCGTCGCACAGGTGACGAGCGCCGACCTCCGCTACGTCGGCCTCGTGCTCCTCGCGACGCTCGGGTGGCTCGCCGCGTGGTCTGGCGCGCTCCGGACGGTGCTCGGCGTCCTCGGCGTGGAGCTCTCGCGGACGCGGTCGTTCCTCGTGTTCAGCGGCGCGATGTTCTCGAACAACATCACACCGTTCGGACAGGCCGGGGGGGAGCCGGTGACGGCCCTCCTCATCAACCGCTCGACGGACGCCGAGTACGAGACGGGACTGGCCGCCATCGCGAGCGTCGACACGCTCAACTTCGTCCCCTCCATCACCATCGCGCTCATCGGGGCGGGTTACTACGCGACGGAGGTGACCCTCGGCCGCCGGGTCGAGGTCGCCATCGGTGCCGTCGGCCTGCTCGCCATCGTCGTCCCGTCGCTCGTCTACGTGGGCTGGACCCGCCGGTACAGCCTCGAACACCGCGTGGTCGAGGCGCTCGTCCCGTTCATCCGCGCCATCGCCCGCGTCGTCCCGCGCGTTCCCGTACCGACGGCCGAGGGGCTCGAACGCCGCATCACGGGCTTCTTCCGCGCCATCGAGCGGGTCGCCGCCAACCCCCGGAAGTTGGCCGTGGCACTCGCGCTCTCCTCGCTCGGGTGGGGGCTCCAGATGGTCGCACTCTGGTTCGCCTTCGTCGCCATCGGGGAGCCCATCGCCCTCTCCATCGCGCTGTTCGTCGTGCCCATCGGCGCGATCGCGGGCGTGACGCCGCTCCCCGGTGGGGCCGGGGGCATCGAGTGGACACTCGCCGTCCTCATCGCCGCGGCCTCGCCCGCCGTCGGATTCAAAATCGCGACGGCCGGGGTCATCCTCTTCCGCGGGTTCGTCTACTGGACGCCGGTCGTGCTCGGTGGAACGGTCCTCGGGACGACGGGCGTCGGGAGCCGCTTCTGAGGACGGAGCACGTGTGAGAAGCCCGCACGCAGTCGGTGTGATACGATGGGTTTAAACGCCATCCTCGGGAAGTACCGCGCATGGTAACCCTCTATGACGTCCCGGCGGACGACCTCATCGAGGCGGTCGCCGACGCGCTCGAAGAGCGAATCGAGCAGCCCGCCTGGGCGAACTTCACGAAGACCGGCTCGGGCCGGGAACTGCCCCCACAGCAGGACGACTTCTGGTACGTGCGTGCCGCGTCGCTCCTGCGAAAGCTGGCCATGGACGGCCCGAAGGGCATCGACCGACTCTCGACGGAGTACGGCGGGAAGAAGCGTGGCTCCACCCGCTACAAGGTCGCGAAGGCCGGCAAGTCGAACGGCTCGAAGAAGATCATCCGCACCATCCTCCAGCAGCTCGAAGAGGAGGAGCTGGTGACGACGGTCAAGGGCGAGGGACGCCGCATCACCCCCGAGGGACAGAGCTTCCTCGACTCCATCGCGGGCGAGGTCCTCGAATCGCTCGACCGCCCCGAACTCGAGCGCTACGCCTGAGACGGTCTGGTGTCGCCGACCCACCGACGGAATCCCTCTCGTGAGGGTCCGTAACCGTTTTTTGTCGTAACCGCGAAGACGTGCGTATGAGTGGCACTCCGGACGACGACAGGCTCGAAGAGCTCCGCGAGAAGAAGATGCAGGAACTCCGAGAGCAACAGCAGCAGCAGGGGGGAGCGGGCGGTGCCGCCAACGAGGAGGCACAGCAGGCTGCACAGGAGCGTGCGGAAGCCCAGAAGAAGGCGATGCTCCAGAAACACCTCACCGACGGGGCCCGCCAGCGACTCAACGCGGTGCAGATGTCCAAACCCGACTTCGCCGAGCAGGTCGAACGACAGCTGGTGGCGCTCGCCCAGAGCGGCCGCCTCCAGAACCGCATCGACGAAGAGCAGATGAAGAGCCTCCTGAAGGAGATGCAGCCCGACTCCAAGAGCTTCAACATCCGCCGCCGGTGATGGACCTGGCGCTGTTGTACAGCGGGGGAAAAGACTCGACGCTGGCGGCGCTACTGCTCGATTCGTTCTACGACGTGACGCTCGTGACCGGCTGGTTCGGCGTGACCGACGACTGGTGTCACGCCCGAGACGCCGCGGAGACGCTCGGGTACGGCTTCGAGCGCGTCGAACTCGACAGGGCGGTCGCGGGGGAGGCGGTCGACCGGATGCACAGCGACGGCTTCCCGCGACACGGCATCCAGCAGGTTCACGCGCACGCGCTCGAACGGGTTGCGGAACTCGACGTGACCGCCATCGCCGACGGGACCCGCCGGGACGACCGCGTGCCGACGGTCTCGCGGGCACAGGCGCAGTCGCTCGAGGACCGCCACGACGTCGACTACCTCTCGCCCCTGTCGGGCTTCGGTCGTCGGGCCATCGACCGCCTCGTCGAGCGCCGCCTCGAGGTCGAGTCCGGGCCGAGCGACGAGGTGAAGAAGGCGGACTACGAGTCGGAACTGCGCGTGCTCCTCGCCGAGCGACACGGTCCCGGTGCCGTCGGCGCGGTGTTCCCCGAACACACCCAGACGCGCGTCCGTGGCCTGCGGGAGTAGCGAGGGCACACGACGGCGCGAATCCGAACGGCTTTTTCGTTCCCGGGTGAGGCACCGTTCGATGGTCCTCGGTCCCCACTCCCTCTCGCTCTCGCCCGGCGTCGGCTACGCCCTCGCCGCCGCGTTCGTCTGGGGGACGTACATCTTCGTCCTGAAGCGGTACTTCTCGGACTACCCTGGGACGGTTTTGACCGTCGTCGTCAACGCCGCCGCCGTCGCGTGGTACCTGCCGGTCGCGGTGCCGCGGGTCCGAGCGGCTGGACTGCCGGTGGCGTCGTCGTTCGGCGCGGTCGAGGTCGGCATCGTCGTCGGCACGGTCCTGACGACGGCGGCCGCCTTCTTGTTGTTCCTCCGCGCGCTCGACGTGGGCGAGGTGTCGTACGTCGCCCCCATCAACAAAGTCGTCCCCGTCTTCGTCCTGCCCATCGAGGTGCTGGTGTTGAGCCAGCGGCTGACCCCGCTGCAGGTCGTCGGCGTCGTCGTCGCCACGCTCGCGGTGTACGTCGCCAACTACCGGCGCGGGAGCCTGCTGGACCCGCTCCGCAAGGCCGCGACGGCTCGGCCCGCCCAACTCGCCCTCGTGAGTGCCGTGTGTTACGCCGTCAGCGACGTCGGTAAACGGCTCGCGTTGCAGGAGCTGCGCATCCAGCCCGAACTGTGGGTCCCCACCGTCCTCCTCGGAGTGCTCGTGGTCGTGCTCCCGCTCGCGTTTCGCGAGTGGACCCCCGTCCGGGGCGACCTGCTCAAGTTCGCCGTCGCGGGGGCGGGCGTGGCGGTCGGCGAACACGTCACCTCGCTCGCCTTCCAGCAGGCGCCCGCGAGCATCGCCTCGCCCATCATCAACACCCAGGCCATCGTCGCGGTGGTGCTGGGCGGAATCGTCCTCCGCGAGCGGGCCTTCGCCACCAGGCTGGTCGCCGCCGGACTCGCGGTCTGCGGCGTCGGCCTCATCGCGGTGTAGAACGCTTCGGTCCGCGGTCACAAGACTGATGTCGCTCCTGTGACGGGGTCGAGACGATGCCCGAGTGGTCCCGCAGAACGCTCCTCCGCACCGGCGCGCTCACCGGCGTGCTCGGCGCCGGGTGGTACGTCGCGGAACGGCCCCACTGCCGGCCCGTGTTCGACCCGTACTGGACGTTCCGCGGACACCACTGGGCCCCCGTCGTTCCGACGGACGAGGGCGTCCTCGTCGCCGAGGGCCACACCGTCACCGGAGCGTCACGGTTCCGCATCGGCCTGCTGACACCCGGCGGCGGCCAGGCCCGGTGGGCGACAGTCGTCGAGGGCGGCGGGTTCGGACACCCCACCGTCGGCGGCGGCGCTGTCTACGTCGGGACGGGCCGTGACACGGTGTTATCACTCGATCTGCAGACCGGACGGGTCGAGTGGACCTACGACGCCGGCGGCGTCGAGGAGTACGGCGGCGGGGCGTGGGGTCGGCCGCTGGTCGCCGACGGACGCGTGTACGTGGGAATCTCGCACTCGGAGAGTCCGAACGCGGACCCGGGAGACCCCGATGAGTTCACCCACCGGCTGGTCGCGCTGGACGCGCGAGAGGGGATAGAGCAGTGGGCGACCGAGGTGACGACCCCCGTGTCCGCAGGCCCGGTCCGGGTCGCAGACACCGTCGTCGCCGGGTCCGAAGACGGCATCCTCCGCGGGTTCGACCCGGAGACCGGCGACGTGCGCTGGGAGTTCAGTCTCTCAGGCGGGCTCAGCTACCGGCCGGTAGTCACCAGCGCCGAATCTCTGACACTCGTCACCGACGACGGGACCGCCGTGCACGTCGACGTTCCGGACGGGACGATGCGGCGGACGAAGGAGGTCGTCCGGGAGGTGAGCACCGTCACGTGTGGCGATGACACCCTCTACGTCGGCGGTGAGTCGGGGCGGGTGGTCGCGCTGCCGGTGACGCCCCTCTCTGACCTGACGACGTGGCCGGCCCGCTGGACGTACGACGCCGGCGTCCGCGTCGGCGGCGTGGCGGCCGGGGAAATCGACGGGTCGGGCGTGTCCGTCGTCGACCAGTCCGGTCACCTGCATCGGCTGACCGACGACGGGCGGAGAGCGGGGCGCGTCAGGGTAGTCGACCCGCAGTACGAGAACCAGTGTGGCTGGGTGCCCGACCACCACCTCGTGACCGGGGCCGTCCGCTCGCGGGGGACGCTGTTCGTCTCCAGCGAGTGGTGGGTCCGGGCTGTCGATACCGACGGGGCGTGACACGGGAGCGGGGAAGACCGGCTTCAACAGCTTCAAGCGCGCGAGCGAAGAACCGACGCGCATGTACGACCGACTGAAGGGGTTTCGTGACTTCTACCCCGAGGAGATGACCGCCCGGCGGGAGGTGCTCGACGCCGTCGAGGACACCGCGGCGCGCTACGGCTTCCGCGAGGTGGGGACGCCGGCGCTGGAGCGCGTGCAGATGTACGTCGACAAGAGCGGCGAGGAGATCGTCGACGAGCTGTACACCTTCGAGGACAAGGGCGGACGGGACGTCGCGCTGACGCCCGAGCTCACGCCGACCGTCGCCCGGATGGTCGTCGCGAGGGGTCAGGAGCTGTCGAAACCCATCAAGTGGGTGTCGACGCGCCCCTTCTGGCGCTACGAGCAGGTCCAGCAGGGCCGGTTCCGCGAGTTCTATCAGACGAACGTCGACGTCTTCGGCTCGTCCGAGCCGGACGCCGACGCCGAGGTGCTCGCGTTCGCGGCCGACGCGCTCACGAACCTCGGTCTCTCGGCGGGCGAGTTCGAGTTCCGCGTCTCCCACCGCGACATCCTCGGTGGCCTCCTCGAGTCGATGGGAGAAGGCGTCGACGTCCGCGACGCCATCCGGGCGGTCGACAAGTCCGCGAAGGTCGAACGGAACGAGTACTACGACCTCCTGCACGACGCCGGCCTCTCGTACGACCAGGCCCGCGAGTTCGACGACCTCCTCTCGAGCGGCGACCTCGACGCCCTCGTCGACTTCGCCGGGACCGAGCGGGTCGAAGCGGCGGTCGAGAACCTCCGGGCCGTCCTCGCCGCGACGGAGGACTTCGGCGTGCGCGAACACTGCACCCTCTCGCTGGAGACGGCGCGGGGGCTGGACTACTACACCGGCGTCGTCTTCGAGTGTTTCGACACCACCGGCGAGGTGTCCCGTGCCGTCTTCGGCGGCGGCCGCTACGACGACCTCATCGAGTCGTTCGGCGGCCAGCCGACGCCCGCCGTCGGGGTGGCGCTCGGCGACGCGACCCTGCAGTTGCTCTGTGAGCGTGCCGGCGTGTGGCCCGCCGAGGAGCTCTCGACGGACTACTACGTCCTCACCGTCGGCGACACGCGAGAAGTCGCCGCCCGCATCGCGCGTGACCTCCGTTCGCGCGGCCACGTCGTCGAGACCGACCTCTCCGACAGAGGGTTCGGGTCGCAGCTGTCGTACGCCGACGGCATCAACGCGCGGACGGTCGTCATCGTCGGCGAGCAGGACCTCGAGAACGACGAGGTGACGCTGAAGGAGATGGAGTCGGGCGAGCAGACGACCGCGCCCGTCGACGAGTTCCCCGGCGAACGCGACGCGCCGACGTACGACGACTTCGCCTGACTCGGCCGGGCCTCCGAGGCGGCGTTCACCTCACGGTGAGAGAACCGCCGGGGCGTTTAACATCCCTCCCGGCGTCTTCGCTCACATGTACGACACCATACTCCTTCCGACGGACGGGAGCGGCCCGAGCGAGGCCGCCCGGGACCACGCGGTCGGTCTCGCGTCCGCGTACGACGCGACCCTCCACGTCGTCTACGTCGTCGACGACGAGGCGCTCCGTGCGGCCCGCATCGACTCCGACGTGGTCGTCGAGGGGTTCGAGACGGAGGGCGAGACGCTCGTCTCGGAGGTCGCGACCATGGCCGCGGAAGCCGGCGTCGACTGCGAGACGGCGGTGGCCCACGGGCACCCCCACGAGGTCATCCTCGAGTACGCCACGGAACACGGCGTCGACCTCATCGTGATGGGGACCCACGGCCGCCACGGTGTCTCGCGGTTCCTCCTGGGGAGCGTCACCGAGCGCGTCGTCAGGACCAGCGACGTCCCCGTCCTCACGGTTCGGAGCGAGGACGCCGACATCGACGCCGACGAGGGCGAGAGCGAGAGCGAAGACGACGCCGCCTGACGACGGGCCCCGAAGCGACACACGAGCGCCGTCGTTCAGAAGTCGTCGAGGCGCATCTGGTTCGGCGAGAGCCCGTCGGGTTCCGCCGCGCCGAGGAGTCGTGGCAGCGCCGTGTGGGCGAACGTCAACCCGACGACCAGCACGATCGGTGCGAAGAAGAGCCCGTAGAAGCCGAGCACGACCGGGCCGAGCGTGTACGCGAGCATGAGGAGTCCGACGTGTGTGTTCTTCCCGCTCAGGATGGGACGGAGCACCAGGTCGGGGATGGTGTCGACCACGACCACCGCGACGACGAGGAAGCCGAGGACGTACACCAGGAGCGACGAGTCCCCGCCGAGGACGAGCGGGAGCGCGGTGATGCCCGTCAACGGGAGGTACACCACCTTCATGCCGACGACGGGAATCAGGCTCGCAGCCCCGGTCAACACGCCGGCCAACGCCGGATACGGGACCTCCGCGCCCGCGGGGGCGACGGCGTTGTACCCCGAGAACGCGGCGATGGCGATGAGCGAGATGGCGAGCACGTTCAGCAGGTTCCCGAACAGCACCGCCTCGAGTTCGCGGTCGACGGCTTCGAGATACTCGCGGATGATGGCATCGTCGTCGAACCGCAGCAGCCACTCGCGGATACGGTAGCCGTCCAGGAGGAGGTAGTAGGTGACGATGATGGTGATGAAGAGGTTGAGGAAGAAGTTCGAGATGACCGTGGTCAGCAGGGCCGCGTGGTTTCCGAGGAAGTCGACCATCGGCGAGAGCTGTCCGGCCTGGTACGCCTCGTAGAGGCCCGAGACCGTCAGGTCGGGGAGAGACTCCATCTCTCCGAACCAGTCGACGTGCGTCGCGGCGACGTCGAGCAGCGCGTACTCCATGACGAACTGCCGAGCCTCGACGGCGAGCAGAACCGTGGCGTAACTCACGACGAGGAGCAGCGGGACCGCGAGCGCCGACATGACGACGACGGCGCGGACGCGGGCGGGAACGCGGAGCCGACGAAGCGACGTGTAGAACCGCCGCGTCGAGTAGTAGAGGAACACCGACACGGTCAGCGGTGCGATGAACTGGAAGGCGAGGGCGCCGACGACGACGGCGACGAGGAGACCGAACAGGGCGACGACGAGTCGTTTCTCGTCCATACGCGCCCACAGACCTGTGCAGGGGATAAATCTGCGGACGTGAGTACAAGAGATGAGAAGCCCGTCGTCGGGCGTGACTCGACCGTGACACGCCGGAGAGTGTCGACCCGGCCGCTGACGACCGGGACGGGTCGACACACCACCTCGCCGTCCGGTGACGCGGTCGAGGCCGGAGATGCGGTTTGAAGTGCCGGCTGAGTGAACAGCCACCAGGCACCGATGGCCGAGGACGGAGCGGACACCGCACCGCAGGAGAGACGTCGGCGATGAGCGGGGCCACCGAGCGGGGCGAGCGACGACGTGCGTTCCGCGTCGCCTACGACGGTCGTCCCTACTACGGGTTCCAGCGGCAGCCGACGGTTCCGACCGTCGAGGACGCCCTCCTCGACGCGGTTCGGGCGCTCGGGCTGGCCGACGAGGGAGCGCTCCCGCCGGGATATGCGGCCGCCGGTCGGACCGACGCGGGCGTGTCGGCGCTGGCGCAGACCGTCGGCTTCCGGTGCCCGGAGTGGTGCTCGCCCGCGGCGCTGAACAGCCGACTCCCCGCCGACGTGCGAGCGTGGGCACGCGCCGACGCGCCCGAGGACTTCCACGCGACGCACGACGCCGTCAGACGCGAGTACACGTACGACCTGTACGCGCCCGCCGTCGACGACGGCCGGGCCGCGGCCGCACTCGCACGCCTCTGCGGCGAGCACGACTTCCACAACCTGACGCCGGACGAGGAGGGGACGGTCCGGACGCTCGAGGGGTCGCTCACCCGTGACGGCGACTTCCTCGTCTTCACGCTCTCGTCGTCGGGCTTCGTCCGCCAGCAGGTTCGGCGGGTCGTCTCGCTCGTCCACGCCGTCGGAGAGGGCGCGCCGCTGTCGGCCGTCGAGCGCATCCTCGTCCCGGGGACGGTCCCGGGTGAAGAGGGAGTCCCCCCGGCCGCGGCCGAAGTGCTCGTCCTGACCGACGTGGCGTACGCGGACCTCGCGTTCACCGTCGACCGCGAGGCCGCCGAACGCTCGCGAACGCTGTTCGAAGAGCGAGCGCTCGACGGGCGGATACGGGCACGCGTCGCCGGCCGGATTCGCGACGGCCTGCGCTCGGCGGACTAGTCCCACTCGTCGGGCCACAGCCCGGCCGCGCGCATCCCCGGTTCGAAATCGGCGGTACGGAAGCGGCGCTGGAGCGTGTCGACGTCCAGCCGCGGCGGGTCGCGCCCGGCGAGTTCGTGCACGAGCAGCGCCGTCAGCATCGCGTGGTCGCGGAGGACCCGTGGGTCGACCTTGTCGCGGGTGTCCGCCGCCGTGTGTCCCCAGCCACGCCCGCGCTCGCCGCTGTCGGAGTGGAGTTGGAGCGCCGGAACGCCGCGGCGGACGAACGGCCACTGGTCGCTGAACGGGTGTGGTCGGGGCTTCACGCGGCTGGGGTGGCCCGACCGGTCGCTCACCGTCTCGGCGACTGCCTGCGTCGCGTCCGACGTGTGCGTCATGGCCACGAGGTCGCGGAACCGCCCGGCACCGTCGACGTTGACGACGGCCGCGGGGTCGAGTGTCGACGCGAGGTGTTCGGAGCCGACGAGCCCCGTCTCCTCACAGCCGACAGCCGCGACGCGCACGCGTCGTGAGAGGTCCATCTCGGCGAGGATTCGGCAGGCGGCGACGACGACGGCGACCCCACAGGCGTTGTCGAGCGCCCCCTCGCCGACGTCGTGGGCGTCGTAGTGGGCGAGCAGGAGGAGTTCGTCCTCGCTCGCCGGCCCGAGCGTCCCGACGACGTTCTGGCTCTCGCCGGCTTCGGTCGTCGCCTCGACGGCGAGCCGAACGCGGGCGGAGGCCGCCTCGACCGGGTCGGTCAGCCACGCGCCCGTCTCTTGGGAGACGCCGACAGCGGGAATCTCGGCCTCACGGTCGAACCGGAGGCTCCCCGTCGGCGGGAGTTGCCCCGGGACGTGGTTGGCGAAGACGAACCCCACCGCCCCCTCGTCGACGGCACAGCCGTACTTCTCCATGCGGTGGATGAAGCGCCCGCCCTCGGGGGTGGTGGTCGAGGCGACAGCGACCCGACCGGAGACGCCGGCCGCCCTGATTTCACGGGGGGTCCCGTGGCCGACGTCGACGAGGTCCGCCTCGACGTCACCCGTGGGGGAGTACGGGAGAGCGAGACAGTCGAACGCCCGGCCGGAGTCGAGACGTTCGAGTCGGCTCTCGCCGCGGGTCCACGTCTGCGTCGGGAACGAGTCGAGCGAGACGTCGTGGACGCCGCTGCGCTCGAAGGCGCGGGCGACGACCGACGCGGCCGCACGCTCTCCCGCCGACCCGCCCAGTCGCGAGTCGAGACGGCTGAGTTCGGTCACGACGGCCCAGGCCTCGTCGTCGACCCAGGCGCGGCCGAGGGCCGCGGCCACCCGGTCGGGGAGGTTCGGCGTCATGGTCGGCACTGGGAGGCCGGGGTGATAATCCTCTCGGGCGGGAAGACCGCGTCGGGTGCTGAGTCCCTCCCACTGGCCAACGAACGTGTCCGCTTCGCGGCGGACGAGCGTCTGACGCCCCCGACACGCTTTTCGCCCGGCCACGGGTACGGCGGGGTATGAACGACGACCCCGCCGACGGACCACGGTCGCGGACGGGCGACGACGGAGCCGAGACGGTCGGCACCGACGAGAGCGACGCGAACGACACGGCAGACGGCCACGAAGCGGCGACCGCCGGGGGACGTCCGGCGACCGGGGGAGCCGAGACGGACGAGGGGGTCGCCGCGGCGGACACGAACGGAGAAGACCCACAGCAGGCCGCGGCGGGAGACGCCGAGCGGGACGCGAACACGGGAGACGGCGGCGATGCCGACGGGGACGAGCGCCCGCCCGCCGACGTCCGCAAGTACGAGCGGTTCAAGAAGGTCGACGGTGCGCAGTACGACCGCGTCAACGACTTCCTCCGGGAGCGGACGTACATCACCGCCCGCGAGTGGGCCATCGCACGGCTCTGTGCGGACTTCCGCACCGAGACGGGGGTCGAGATGACGAAAATCGGGAACAACCTGCCCGAACTGGTCCCGTTCATGACAGACACCTACAGTCCGCAGGCGGTCAACCAGGCGCGACACGCCTTCCGCGACAAGGTCCGAAAGTCGGGGGCGACGTTCCTGTACGGCGCGATGTGCGGCTTCTTCACCGCCGAGGAACTCGACGAACTGATGTACGAGGTGTCCGAAATCGCGAAGTTCCTCCTGGAGGTCGAGGGAGTCGACCTCGCCGTCGCCGAGGAGCTAGAGGCCGAAGAGCGCATCTCCAGCGTCATGCGCGAGGTGCGCGAGGCGAGTTCGGAGCTCCGCGCGGAGGACCTCGCGGAGTCGGTCCCCGAGTAGTCCGCCCCGACGAAGCGCACGGAAGCCGTCCGCGACGGCCGCCGAGCGAACCCGGCTACGCGGAGTCGTCGCCGCGGGTCGCCGCACGCTCTGTGCCGTCGTCCCCAGCACCAGTCGCGTCGTCACCGTCGCGTGCCTCGCGGTCGTCGGTCTCGTCGTCGAGCCGGTCGAGCGCGTCGGGGAGCCGACTGGTCGCGGTTCGGAGCGTCAGCCGGTAGACGATGGCGGCGAACAGCGTCAGCAAGACGACCTCGACGAGATACAGTTCGGCGAGTTCGAGCAGGGAGAGGTCCGCGAGGTCGACGTCGCCGAACAGGAACAACACCTCGAGCGTGGCGACCAGCACGAGCGCGGGCATGAGGACGATCAGCAGCCCGACGAGTATCAGCGGGAGCCGCTCACGGAGGTTCGTCCGAGCCATGCTAGCTGTCACGCTCAGGCGACTGAAATAAGCACCTGTCGAGGATGGCAGTCGGCGGCGGAGGGTCGACCGGAATCCAAGTGTTTTATTCGGTCGATGCAGAACAGACACATCCTTGCCCCCACAGGACGATTCGAACGGTGCGAACGGCGTCGAGACCGTCCGCGAGGCGGTCGAACAGTCGCGGAGCGGTGCGCCGGCCGTGGGCTCCGTGGTCAGAGACCGGTTCACGTCCGACGAGATATTCCAGCGTATCGTCGCGGCGGCGGACGAAGAGATCACCTCCGGCAGCCGCGAGCTGTTCTTCAGCGCCCTCGCGGCCGGCTTCGCCATCACCATCACCTTCCTGCTGTACGCGTCGCTGACCGCGACGACCGGCGGGGACACGATCGTGAGCGCGATGCTGTATCCGCTCGGCTTCATCTACATCATCATCGGCGGCTACCAGCTCTACACCGAGAACACGCTCCCGCCGGTGGCACTGACCCTGGAGCGGCTCGCGAGCATCCCCGCGCTGCTCCGAAACTGGCTGGTCGTCCTCGCGGGGAACTTCACCGGCGGCGGGCTGGGCGCGGCGGCGCTCGCCTACGGCGGCGTCCTCTCACCGGAGGGGTCGGAAGCGGCGCTGAGCCTCGCCCAGAAAGGCATCGAGACGAGTCCGGGGACCCTCTTCGTGAAGGCCGCCTTCGCCGGGCTCATCGTGGCCGGCGTCGTCTGGGTTGGGTACGCCGCCAGAGACACCATGTCGCGCATCGTCGTGGTCTACCTGGCCTTCCTCGCCATCCCTATCGGCGGGCTGTTCCACGTCGTCGTCTCGTTCACCGAGATGCTCTATCTCGTCTTCCAGAACGACCTCTCGCTTCTCGTCGGGCTCAGGGAGTTCGTCCTCCCCGTCCTTCTCGGTAACACCGTCGGTGGGGTCGTACTGGTGACCGTCGTCAACTACTTCCAGACGACGGAGTCACGGCTCGAATCGGCCCGGTTCGAGGGGTCGACCCGGCAGCTGTCGCTCCGTGAGTGGGTGCTCGGCGGGTTCGCCGGCCGCTCGTACGTCCCGCTCGTGGACACCTCGGCAGAGGTCCAGCGGTCGAGCGACTACCGAGTGCTCGTCCCCATCTCGAACCCGCGGACCGAGTCGCCGCTCATCGACCTGGCCTGTCAGATTGCCAGCGCCCGCGAGGACGCCACCGTCCACGTGGTTCACGTCGTTCAGGTCCCCAAACGACGGGCGAGCGCCTACGACAGGACCCAGCGGCGTCGAATCGTCGACGAGTCGAACGAACTCCTCCAGGGCGTCCGCGACCACGTCGGGGACTACGACGTGGGCTGTGAGACGTCGACTGTCGTCTCTCACCGCTCCTTCGACGAACTGTTCGACATCGCCCGGCGGAAGGACGCCGACCTCACGGTCATCGGGTGGGGCGAGAACCAGCCGTGGAGCGCCATCCGAACGGAGCGTCCCCTGACCGAACTGACCAGTCGGCTCCCCTCGGACTTCCTCGTCCTGCGGGAGCGGGCGCTCGACGAGTCACGGGTCCTGCTCCCCGTCGCGCGAAGCCCACACGCCGACCTGAGCGCCGAGGTGGTCGCGAGCCTCCAGCAGACGGTCGGCTCCGCGGTGACACTCCTGCACGTCGTCGACGGTGCCGACGAGCGCGAAGCGGGCGAGACGTTCCTGGCCGAGTGGGCGGCCGAGCGAGGACTCGGCGACGCCGACCTGGTCGTCGACGACTCGGGGGACGTCGAGGCCGCCATCGCCCGCGAGGCGCGAGACCAGAGTCTGCTCGTCATCGGGGCGACGGAACGCGGGCTGTTCACACGGCTCGTCACCGGGTCGCTCCACCTCGGCGTGGTCGAGGAGGTCGACTGTTCGGTCCTCATCGCGGAGCGGTCGACCGGCTACGGTATTCTGCGTCGCCTGTTCGGGTAGCGAGTCCGGCCTGCTGCGGGCGGCAGCGGCCGCCCCGTCACCTCACTCCGTCGCCGGCAACAACAACGCGGGCTCTTCCTGCGAGAACACGACCCGCCGGTCGTCGGCGAGCGGCCGGACGAAGAGGTCGAGCCGTCCGCGTTCCGTGGCGCGGGCGGCCATCTCTCCCGCGTCCGCCGCGCGGTAGTACAGGGGGACGAGGACCGCCAGTTCCGCCGCGGTGGCCTCGATGGCAGTGACGGCGAAGACGATGCTCCCGGCCTGTGCGCGGTAGACCTCGTAGCTGTCGAACGACACCGCTTCGGCCTCCGCCTCGACCGCCTCGAACTCGTCGTCGGGGACGAGGATGTCGAGGCCGACCCGGTCGTCGTCGAGCGCGTCGCCGCCCCGCACGGGCGGCAGCGGCGTGACGTCGCCGGGGTGGAGTTCGACGACAGTCCACCCCGCGTCTCGGTACTCGGTCGCCGTCGCTTCCATGTCGTCGATGACCGCCTCCCAGCGGTCGACGACGCCGGCGAGCGGGTGGTCCTCGCCGCCGCCCACGTCTGTCGGGCCAGGGTCGTCCATGCGTGGCGGTTCGAGCGTCCGCGGCAAAAGGGCGTTCGTTTCTGTCGGTGAGCGAGAGTCAAAAGCTATTTCGGGTGGAGGTCTGGACATGAGAGGTATGTCCCCCGTACTCTCACTGTCCGACCTCAGGACGCAGTTCTCGACGGAGCGGGGCCAGGTCAAAGCGGTCGACGGCGTCTCCCTGGATATCGACGAGGGCGAGACCGTCGGCCTCGTCGGCGAGTCCGGGAGCGGGAAGAGCGTGACCGCCCTGTCCGCGATGGGCCTCGTCGACGACCCCGGTCGCGTCGTCGGGGGTGAGGTGACGCTGCGGTCGTCGTCGCTGGCCGAGACGTTCCGGACGCGGTACACGAACCCCGGCTTCGTCGACGGCGACCGCATCGACCTCACAGCCGCCCCCGAGGAGGCGCTCCGTGCCGTCCGGGGTGGCGAGATGAGCATGATCTTCCAGGACCCGATGACCTCGCTGAACCCGGCGCTCACCGTCGGCGAGCAGGTCGCGGAGTCCCTCCGACTCCACCAGTACGGCGGCCGCAAGAAGGACACCTGGCTCAATGCCGTCCGCGAGATACTCCCCAAACTCGGCTCCGACATCGACCAGGAGGTCGTCGACCGCACCGTCGACGTCCTCTCGGAGGTCGGCATCCCGGAGCCGACGTCGCGGGTCGACGAGTACCCCCACGAGTTCTCCGGTGGGATGCGCCAGCGGGTCCTCATCGCCATCGCGCTCGCGTGCCGCCCGAACATCCTGGTCGCCGACGAGCCGACGACGGCGCTCGACGTCACCATCCAGGCGCAGATCCTCGACCTCATCAACGACCTCCAGGACGAACTGGGGATGTCGGTCCTCTTCATCACCCACGACCTCGGCGTCGTCGCCGAGACGTGCGACAGGGTGGCCGTGATGTACGCCGGCGAAATCGTCGAGGAGGGCCCCGTCGAGGAGATATTCGCCAACCCGTCACACCCGTACACCTACGCCCTTTTGGAGTCCATCCCGACCGAGGACCGCGACCGGCTCACGCCCATCGAGGGGAACGTGCCAGACCTCATCGACATGCCTTCCGGATGTCACTTCGCGCCGCGCTGCCCGTGGGCGACGGCGGAGTGTCGTGAGGGCGACATCCCGTATCTCCAACACGGCGGGGACGACGTCGACCACCGGGCGAAGTGCGTGCTGGACGCGTTCGACGAGAGCGAGTACGGCGCTGGGAGCGACCTCAGCTCCGGGCGGACCCGACAGGTGGGCGAGCCCATGCTCGAGGTCGAAGGGCTGAAGAAGCACTTCTCGCGGGCGGAGGGCCTCCTCGACGAGTGGCTCGGTCTCGACGGCGAGAGCGTCAAGGCGGTCGACGGCGTCGACCTCACCGTCTACGAGGGCGAGACGCTGGGGCTGGTGGGCGAGTCCGGCTGTGGCAAGTCGACGACGGGCCGGACCATCCTCCGACTGCTGGACGCCACCGAGGGCCGAGTGCTGTTCGCGGGCGAGGACCTGACCACGCTCTCGAAAGCGCAGCTCCGCGAGCGACGGCGGGACCTCCAGATGATATTCCAGGACCCGATGTCGTCGCTCGACCCCCGGATGAGCGTCGAACAGATCGTCGCCGAACCGCTCGCCATCCACGACCTTCCGGAGGACGCGCCCGCGGAGGGCTCGCGGCGGAACCAGCGGAAGCGTCGGGTGACCGAACTGCTGGAGGCGGTCGGTCTCGACCCCGACCAGCGCGACCGCTACCCCCACGAGATGTCAGGGGGACAGCGTCAGCGCGTCGGCATCGCCCGTGCGCTCGCGGTCGACCCCGACTTCATCGTCTGTGACGAACCCGTCTCGGCGCTGGACGTGAGCGTGCAGGCACAGATTCTCAACCTCCTCGAGGACCTCCAGGAGGAGTTCGGCCTCACGTTCCTGTTCATCGCCCACGACCTGAGCGTCGTCCGCCACATCTGCGACCGCATCGCCGTGATGTACCTCGGCGAGGTGGTCGAGACGGCACCGACGGACGAACTGTTCGCTGAGCCGCGACACCCGTACACGAAGGCGCTCCTCTCGGCGATTCCCGTCCCGGACCCCACGGCCGAGACGGACCGGGTCATCCTCGAGGGCGACGTCCCCTCGCCCATCGACCCACCCTCCGGCTGTCACTTCCGCACCAGATGCCCACAGGTCATCCCGCCCGAGGATATCGACATCGACCAGGGGGTCTATCGCGACGTCATGACGCTCCGCGAGCGCGTCGCCGACGAGGCCATCGACGTCGACGCCGTGCGGGAAGAGGTCGCAGCGTCGAACGGCGCGGAGGGTCGCGTCGTCGACACCCTCCGCGAGCGGTTCGTGGACGGCGGGCTCACCGGCGCGAACCGCGAGGTCGTCGACAGCGCGCTCGAGGCAGTCGTCACGGGCGACTTCGACACCGCCGAGGACCGGCTCCGCGACCGCTTCGAGAGCGTCTGCGAGCGGGAGTCACCGACGCTGGCGGACGAGAAACACCCCTCGGCCTGCCACCTGTAGCGGGGCGGAAGCGGCGGGAAGCGGCGTGGCGACGACGGCGATGACGACGTCGAGCCGGGGTCGAGCCGGCGGTCCCGTGTCCGGCTCCGTATCAGTCGGGAGTACGCTGTACCCGTAAGCACAAGACTTTACTGTGGACTCCCGGGAGTTGTGTCTATGCCCCGCAATGTAGATCGACGTACTTTCCTCAAGACTGCCGGCAGTGCCGGGCTCGCCGCGACGCTCGCGGGCTGTTCCGGCGGTGGCGACGGTGGCGAGGGCGGCACCGGCGGCGACAGCACCGGAACCGACAGCGGTTCCGGCGGCGACGGCGGCAGCGAGGACACCGAGTCCGGGAGTGGCAGCAGCATGAGCGGGACGCTCGTGTACGCTCGCGGCGACCACCCCGAGAACTACGACCCACAGCAGACCACGAGCGGTGAGGTCGCGAAGGTCACGAACCAGGTGTTCGACCAGCTCGTCGGCTTCACGCCCGGCAGCGGCGGACAGCTCCGTCAGGGGCTGGCGACGGAGTACTCCCTCGAGGAGACGACGGCGACGCTGACGCTCCGAGAGGGCGTGACGTTCCACAACGGTGCCGAGTTCACCGGCGAGGACGTCCGCGCGACCATCCGGCGGTTCACCGACTCCGAATACGAGTACTACCTCGGCGACTCGAACCGGTCGGGCTACGGCCCCTTCACCTTCGGCAACTGGGTCGACAGCGTCAACGTGACGGGCGATTACGAGGTGGAGATCGAACTCACCCAGCAGTACGCCCCCTTCCTGCGGAACCTGGCGATGTTCGCGGCGGCCATCCTCTCACAACAGCAGATCGAGTCACTCGACGACCAGGTCGCGCTCGGGACGAACCCGCAGGGGACCGGCGCGTTCGCCTTCGAGCAACTCGACAACGGGAACCAGCGCGTGCTCCTCTCGGGTAACGGCGACTACTGGGGCGACGGCCCGAACGTCGAGCAGGTCGTGTTCAAGACCATCGGTCAGAACTCCACGCGCGTCCAGGACGTCATCAACGGCAACTCCCACATCACGGACAACCTCGACTCGCAGTCCTCTCAGCAGGTCGACAGCGCCGGTTCGGCGCGGCTCGCGTCGAAGAACGGCATCAACGTCGGCTACATGGCGATGAACCAAGAGCGGAAAGAGGAGTTCCGCAACAGGCAGGTCCGCCAGGCAATCTCCTACGCGATCAACACGGAGGCCATCGTCAACAGCATCTACCAGGGCTTCGCGACGCAGGCCGACCAGCCGCTCCCCCCGGACGTCCTCGGCTACAACGAAGACCTCGACCCGTACCCGACCGACAAGGAGGAGGCACAGAGCCTCCTCGAGGAGGCCGGCTACGGCGACGGCTTCGAGTTCGAACTGGCGACGTTCTCGAACCCCCGCGGTTACAACCCCAGCCCGGTCGAGACGGCGAACCAGGTCAAATCCGACCTCGAGGAGATCGGCCTCAGCGTCAACATCAACCAGTTCTCGACGTTCTCGTCGTACCTCAGCTACACCGACCAGGGCAGACACGACGCGTGTTTCCTCGGCTGGTACACCGACAACGCCGACCCCGACAACTTCCTGTACGTCCTGCTCGACCCGCAGGTCCCCATGGACGCCGTGCCCGAGGGGCAAGACTGGGTCAGCTTCGACACCGAGGGGTACAACGTGCTGAACGTCTCCGCGTGGGCCAACGCCGAGTTCATGTCCCGCGTCCGAGAGGCCCAGCGCAGCTACGACGAGGCCACCCGCGAACAGCTCTACGTCGAGGCGAACCAGATCGCACACGACGAGGCCCCGTGGGTGTTCATCGACTACGCACAGACGCTCCGCGGCGTCAACCAGGCCGTCGTCGAGGACAGCTACGTGGTCAGCTCCGTCGGCGGCCCGTTCCTGAACACGGTCCGACTCCAGTAGACAAGAACGCTTAACAGGGCCCCTTCCACACCACTCGTCGTATGGTCTCCAAACGGTTTCTCATCAAACGCCTGCTGCTCTTGGTGCCGGTGCTGTTCGGCGTGGCGTCTCTCGTGTTCGCCATCTTACAGCTCGCACCGGGCGACCCCGCGCGGGTCATCGTCGGCCAGCGGGCCTCGGCGGAACAGGTGATGCAGGTCCGTGCCGAACTCGGGCTCAACGACCCGCTGTGGATTCAGTACGTCCGGTTCCTCGGCGACGCCGCGACGTTCGACTTCGGCCAGTCGTACAAGATTTCACAGGGGACGCCCGTCCGCGACGTGCTCACAGACCGCCTGCCGGTCACCATCGAACTCGCGATTTACGGGCAGATCGCCGGCGCACTGTTCGGCATCCCGCTGGGTGTGCTCTCCGCCGTGAAGCAGGACTCGCTGACCGACCACCTCACTCGTATCGGCGCACTGACCGGCATCTCGGTCCCCATCTTCTGGTCGGGCCCGCTTCTCATCCTGCTGTTTTCGACCTACCTGGGCATCCTGCCGACGAGCGGTCGCATCGGCTCGACCATCTTCCTCGCCGACTCGTGGACGCTGTTCGGCACCGAACTCCCGCTCACAGGGATGGTCACCATCGACACCATCCTGCTGGGGAACGTCGACGCGTTCGTCTCCGCCGTCAGACACCTCCTGTTGCCGGTGGCGGTCCTCGGCGTCTACTCGATGGCGCTCATCTCGCGGATGATGCGCTCGTCGATGCTGGAGGTGGTCAGACAGGACTACATGCGGACGGCCCGCGCGAAGGGCCAGGGCGCGAAGATTACCGTGATGAAACACGGCTTCCAGAACGCCTTGATCCCGGTCGTGACCGTCATCGGCATCCAGTTCGGCACCCTCCTCGGTGGCGCGGTGCTCACGGAGACCATCTTCGGCATCGGCGGCATCGGGACCATGCTCGTCAGCGCCATCGGGGCCTCCGACTACCCCCTGGTGCAGGGAACGGTCCTCACGTTCGCGCTGTTGTTCACGCTCGTGAACTTCGGCGTCGACCTCACGTACAGCTACCTCGACCCGCGAATCGACCAATAGCATGGCAACCGAAACCTCACAACCCACGGACGACACGCGCGGCTTCCTCGACCGGTTGCTGGCGTCGCCGTTCGTCTCGAACCTGCTGTCGAACCGACTGGCCGTCGTCGGCCTCAGCCTCATCTTCGGGATGCTGCTCGTCGCCGTGGTCGCCCGGGTGACCCTCGACGTGAACGCGCTCGGCACCTCCCAACTCGGCACGGGCATCCCCGACCGCCACCCGCCGGGGTGGGCTGGCCCCGCCGCGTGGAACCAGTACCTCTTCGGGACCGACGTCGCCGCCCGCGACATCTTCCAGCGGACGATGTACGGCGCGTGGCTCGCGATGAAGTTCGGGACCATCACCGTCGGCGCGTCGACGGCGCTCGGGGTCGGCCTCGGCATCATCGCCGCGTACTACGGCGACGTGACGGACAACGTCATCATGCGGACGATGGACATGCTGCTCGCGTTCCCCTCGCTCCTCCTCGCACTGGCGCTCGTGGCCATCTTCGGGGCGGGACTGTGGAAGGCCGTGCTCGCGCTGACACTCGTCTACACGCCCCGGTTCGCCCGCGTCGTCCGGGGGGCCGCGCTCAAGGTCATGGAGGACGAGTACATCGACGCGACGGTCGCACTCGGCGCGAAGGACCCCCGGGTGCTGGTCCGACACGTGCTGCCGAACTGCATCGCGCCCATCACCGTCCAGTCGACGCTGAACTTCGGTCTCGCCATCATCGACCTCGCGGCGCTCTCGTTCCTGGGCTTCGGCGCACAGGCCGGCGCGCCCTCGTGGGGGCTGATGCTCTCGCGCGGGGTGGAGAACGGCCTCCTCACCGGGAAGTGGTGGATGTCGTTCTTCCCGGGGCTGTTCCTCGCCATCACGGTGCTCGGATTCAACCTGCTCGGCGACGGAATGCGCGACGCGCTCGACCCACGGATGCGCGAAGCGGTCGACTGACGGAGCGTCCCGATGGCTTCGTCCCCCTCCGCGTCGTCGGTCGGTGACGACTCACACCGGGAGCCGACGCCATCACTCGGGGCGCGGGTTCGTCTCGTCGGAAGCGCACTGCTCGCCGGTGGGGGCGTCGGCGCTGTCGGCGTCGGGGGCGGCGCGTTCGTCGAGGGCGTCGCCGTCGCCGCGGACACGGGCTTTCTCCTCGGCACCGTCGCGTTCGGCTTCGGCCTCCTCGGCTGGGCCGGGTCCGTGGTCGCCGGCCCCAGCCTCGAAGCGATGCAGGCACACCTCGACGCTGCCAGCGGCTGGACCGAGACCGATTCACGGAGAGCGATGGCGCGAATCGGCGCGTTCGGCGCGGGCGTGATGCTCGCGGCGGTGGTCGTCGGAACGGCGCTCGGATACGCCTGAGCGCGCGGGTCGTCCCTCTTACCGGCGGACGTTCTCGCCCACCGCGGCACCGAACCGGTCGGCACCGTCCTCGCGTTCGTAGACGACGTGCCCCCGGACGAGCGTCAGGTCGGGGAAGACGCCCTGCCACCCCTCGAACGGCGTCCACCCACACTTCGAGTGGAGGTCGTCGCCGCGTATCTCACGCGGACGGTCGGGGTCGACGAGGACGAGGTCGGCGTCGGCTCCCGCCTCGACCCTCCCCTTTCGGGGGAGGTCGAACACCTCAGCAGGGGTCGTCGCGGTGAGGTCGCGGACGCGTTCGTACGAGAGCTCGCCCCGCCGGGCCGCCTCGAGGAGCAGCGGGAGCATCGTCTCGACGCCCGGGACACCGCTGGGTGCGTCCCACAGGCCCTGTTCTTTCTCCGCGACGGTGTGCGGCGCGTGGTCGGTCGCGACCATGTCGACCGTCCCGTCGACGACGCGCTCGAAGACGGCCCGCCTGCGCTCTTCGCTCCGGAGGGGCGGGTTCATCCGGCCGTAGGTCCCGAGCTCGTCGAGGTCGTCGCGAGAGAGCAGGAGGTGGTGCGGCGACACCTCACAGGTGGCACCGGCCGCGGCGGCGGCGTCGATGCCTTCGGGCGTCGAGGTGTGGGCGATGTGGACCTGCGCCCGAGAGTCGGCGGCCACCTCGACGGCGCGTTCGACCGCCGCCGCCTCCGCGTCGGCGGTCCGAAAGGCGCTCCAGCGGTCGGCGTCGGCGTCGCGACCAGTCCCGCCAGCGTTCCCCTGGCGGGCCGACTCGTCGAACAGCGTGGCGTCCTCGGCGTGGACCGTGACCGGAACGTCGGCCGCGGCGGCACGGCCGACCGCGTCGGCGAACAGGCCGGCGTCGATACCCATGTCGCCCGTCGAGTCGGCGAGGAACACCTCGCCGAGGGCGAAGAGCGGGCAGGCGAAGAGCGAGTCGGGGTCCCACTCCTCGGTGACGCCGCCGTTGATGCCGTAGTCGACGAGCGAGTCGCAGGCGAGGGCCGCTTTCTCCTCGAACGCCTCGCCCGTCGTCGTCGGCGGGTTCGTGTTCGGCTGGTCGACGGCGGTCGTGACGCCGCCGGCGGCCGCGCTCTTCGACCCGGTCACCCACGTCTCCTTGTGTGGGTCGCCGGGCTGTCGGAAGTGCACGTGGACGTCGATGGCCCCGGGGAGGAGCAGGCGGCCGTCGGCGTCGACGACGGGTTCGTCGGTGTCGGTGTCGGTGTCGGTGTCGGCGTCGGTGTCGGTGTCGGCGTCGGTGTCGGCGTCGGCGTGAAGCGATTCCGCGGCGGCGACTGCGGCGATGCGTTCGCCGTCGACACGAACGTCGCGTCGCCGGCCGTCAGCGAGTCGGGCGTCCCGGATGAGCATGAGAACTGGTCGCCTGCGTGCGCTCGTAAACCCCGTGGTCTCGGCCGCTCACGCCTCGTCGGCGCGGACGAGGTCGGCGACCGCCGCCACCCGAACGTCGGGGTCGTCTTCGTCGCCGAGGAAGGCGCGTTCGAGCGCGCGACACACCGAATCGGGGTCGGTCGGCCCGCCCGCGTCCGCGAGCGTGCCGACGGAGTCGGGGGCGAACGGGACGTCGAGCGCCGCGTACACCGGAGTGAGCACGTCGACGAGGTCCTCGCGACCGTCGACGAGGACACACCCCGCGACGAGCGCCGCCCCCGACTGGACACGCTGGGCGATGCCGGCGATTTTCCCGCCCGCGGCGAGGCGAACCGAGTGGTCGCCCGGACAGAACGCGTTCTCGGGTTCACCGCGGGCCGCGTCGACCCCGAGGTCGTGGAGGGCGACGAGGACACCGTCGACCCCCGCTTCGTACCGTTCGGTGAGCCCTCGGCGGGCGTCTTCGAGCGGGAGCGCGTGGGCGAAGGCGGCCGTCGACCCGGTGTAGGCGACGGCGCGGCCGCCGACGCTGCGTTCGAGGACGGCGTAGCCCCGCTCGCGGGCGGCCCGACACGCTCGGTCGTAGCCGGTCGCGTGCGTGTCGCGTCGTCCGAACGCGACCTGTCGGTGCGGGGTCCACGCGCGGAACGCCTCTTCGCCGGTCGCACCCGCACGGGCCAGCATCGTCGCTGTCGCGGCACGGTCTTCCGAAGGCGTGTCGGCGCGGCCACGGACGAGTCGCATGAACGCGAGGAGGGAGCGGAGCTACCTAACGGTGTCTGCCGCGCTTCGGAGCGGGAGGCCGACGCACTCATACGAGTCTCCTCCCTGGTGGGGGTATGGAAGCCGAGCCGAGGGCGGACGAGAGCCGCGACGTGACCCTCCCGACCGAATCGCTCGCCCCGTTCCGCCGGCTCTCGCTGTACAACTCGCCGTACCCCGCCCACGACGCGGGGTGTGCCATCGACCTCTACCCCGACTCGAACGACGGCATCTCGCCGGTGAGCGGGACCGTCCGGGAGACGAAGACGGTGCGAACGCCGCAGAAACCCTACGCCGTCGAGCACGACCACCTCGTCCTCGTCGACTGCGACCCGGCGTGGTGCGAGGCGGCGGGCCTCGGTGAGCAGGTGGTCGCACGCGTCCTCCACGTCGACCCGGGCGTCGACCCGGGCGACAGGGTCGAAGTCGGCGACTCACTGGGAGAGATGGTCCGGTCGGGCTTCTTCGCCCCGTGGGTCGACAACCACGTCCACCTCGGGTTCCGGACGACGGGCCAGAACCTCCACCGCGCCTCGGGGTCGCTGCCCGTGTCGCTCCCCGTCGTACCGAGGCCACTGGCCTGGGACGGCCGGGGAACCGTGCGGGAGACCGGCGAGACGTACGTCGTCGTCGACGCGCCCACGCATCCGGGGCAGGGGTGGTGTGGAATCGGCGCGGAGGGCGACGGGGAACACGCGGGCGTCCTCGACGGGGGCCTCCCGCACTACGACGGCGGCGGCGTCCTCGGTGCGTCACCGGAGACCGAAGGACCGGTCTCGTTGCTCGGGACGGTCGTCGGCGACCGCACCGGGCGGACCGTCGCCTGGCGCGACGTCGAACTCGAGGTCAGTGGCGAGCGGGCCCACGGCCTGTCGCTGTTTCTCGCCAGTGCGGGACCGGCCGGGGCGAAGGTCGTCTGCCCAGGCCACGCGTTCGAACGCGGCGAGCGGGTTCGGGTACAGGTCCACGTTCGCTGAGGCGGCACCGATGGCTACAAGCCGTGTGACGGCGGAGAACCGCCCGTGACGACGGACGCGTTTCCGCCGGCGGTCACCGGCCTGTTCGAGGAGTACATCGAGGACCGCCACGGCTACCTCTCGTGGCTCGGGACGCGGGTCGATGCGGTCGAGTACGGCCGCGTGGTGATGTCGATTCCGTTCGACGAGAAACTGACCAACGACGTGCCCACGGACGCAGAACGGGAGGCGGTGACGGAGGCCCCACAGGTCCACGGGGGCGTCGCGGCGACACTCATCGACACCGCCGGGGCCATCGCCCAGCGCACCCTGTTCGACGACCCACTGGCGGGGAACCTGGCGACGGTGAACCTCAACGTGAACTACCTCCGGCCGGCCTCGGGCGACCTGACGGCGACCGCGGAGGTGGTCCGCGCGGGCGGGAGCATCGGCGTCTCGACGGTGACTGTCGAGGGGCCCACACCCGACGGTGACGACAGCCACCCGGTCGCGACGGGACAGGTGGCGTACCGCCTCTTCCGAGCGTCGGCGGGCGGCGAGGGTGAAGCAGACGGCGGCGTCGGTGGCGACTGACCGGCGGCTCACCCGAAGACGACTTCGTCGAGCGTCGTCGTCTCGCCGAACAGCCAGTCGGCGTGCTCGACCGCGTACGCCTTGTGCTCGGCCTCGAGGTAGCCGAGCGCGTCGGTCACGAGGACCGGTTTGAAATCACGGAGACCGGCGCTGCCCGCGGTGTGGAGGACGCAGACGTTCGCGAGGGTGCCGCAGACGAGCAGGTCGTCGACGCCGCGCGCGCGGAGCCACCCCTCCAGTTGGGTCTGGTAGAACGCGTCGTAGGTGTGTTTCTCGACGACGAGGTCCTCCTCGCCGACGTCGAGGTCGTCGACGAGTTCGGCGTCCCACGTCCCCTCGACGACGTGTTCGCCCCAGCGGTCGAACTCGTCGTAGTAGTGGGCGTCGTCGAACTGCTCGGGCGGGTGGACGTCACGGGTGTAGACGACGCGGGCACCTGCCTCCCGGGCGCGGGCGACGAGGTCGGTCACCGGTTCGACGGCGTCACCACTCGGCGGCGCGTAGAGGCTCCCGTCGGGATGACAGAAGCCGTGTTGCATGTCGACCACGACGACGGCCGTTCGTGATGGGTCGAACGTCTCGGGCATGGGCGAGTGTAGGACCGTCGGTGATAAAGGCCCGGCGGCGGACTGACGGCGGCGGGTCGCGCGACGACGGCTGGCGACCCTGACAAGGTTCTTCAGCGTCCGCCTCTTGATTCGGGTATGAGACGGTTGC
This sequence comes from Salinigranum halophilum, assembly GCF_007004735.1. Classification (NCBI taxonomy): domain Archaea; kingdom Methanobacteriati; phylum Methanobacteriota; class Halobacteria; order Halobacteriales; family Haloferacaceae; genus Salinigranum; species Salinigranum halophilum. The sequence goes on along the minus strand of NZ_SSNL01000003.1, from coordinate 323,379 downwards.
AGTTCTCGTCGCTTCTCGTCGTCACACTCGTGGTTCTCGCGGGGTGTGCGGCACCCTTCGCCGAGGGACCGCCGCCGGTCGGCGAGTCGGCGGGAGACGGACAGACGGACGGTGGCGACGCGGGCGCGTCCGACCTCGCCGACCCGGCGTCCGACCGACTCGGCTGGGAAGCCGGCTACTGGTACAACGAATCGATCGACGTCGACCAGTCCGACGGGCTCTCCGACGAGGAGCTAGACGCGTTCGTCGCGCGGTCGATGGCGCGCGTCGAGTACATCCGCGGGCTGGAGTTCGAGTCGGAGGTGCCCGTCGAGGTCATCGCCCGCTCGGAGTACCGCAACGGGTCGCGTGAGGTCGGAACGCCCGCGGACAGCGAGTTCGCGGCGTGGAACAACCAGGTGTGGGAGGCGCTGTTCATCACGGGTGAGGACACGAACGTCCAGCAGGCGCTCACCGACACCCAGGGGAGTTCCGTCGTCGGCTTCTACGCGCCCGGCGACGACGAGATAAAGATCATCACCGAGAACCCCGACGAGCCGGTCCTCCGCAACTCGACGCTCGTCCACGAACTCGTCCACGCCATCCAGGACCAGCAGTTCGACCTCACGGACGAGCGGTTCCGCGGCGAGACACAGGACGGCGACCTCGCCATCGACGGGCTCGTCGAGGGCGACGCGAACTACGTCGAGAGCGAGTACGCCCGCCGGTGTGCGAGCGGCGAGTGGGAGTGCGTCTCGACGCCCTCACAGCGCGGTGGCTCGGACGGTCCGTCGCCGAATCTCGGTATCCTCCTCACGGTGTTCCAGCCGTACTCGGACGGTCCGGTGTACGTCGCCTCGCTCGTCGAGGAGGGCGGCTGGGACGCCGTCAACGACGCGTTCGAGTCGCCCCCGACGTCGACGGAGCAGGTCATCCACGTCACCGACGAGGAGCCGGTCCCCATCGACTTCCGCGACCGGTCGACCGGTGAGTGGGAACGGTACCTATCACAGGGCGTCGAGGGCTCCGACACCGTCGGCGAAGCCTCCATCTTCGCGATGTTCTGGACGCAAGCACGGGCGGGTGCCGACACCATCAACCCACAGGACCTGTTCGAGACCGAGAGTTCCTACGACACGTACAACTACGCCGCAGCGCCCTCGACGGGATGGGCCAACGACCGCGTCTTCCCCTACCACAAGGGGTCGGGCTCCACCGCCGAGTACGGGTACGTCTGGGTGACCGAGTGGGACAGCGAGGAAGACGCCCGGGAGTTCCTCGAGGCGTACCGCGCCATCCTCCGGGCACAGGGTGGCAGCCAGCAGGCGACGAACGTCTGGGTCATCGACGAAGGGCCGTACGCCGACGCCTTCCGCGTGACGCGACAGGGGACCCGCGTCGTAATCGTCAACGCGCCGACGGTCGACGACCTCGACGACGTGCGCTCGCGGGGCTGAACGCCCGGCCCACGCCGGACGGAGCCGTCGCCCGGTCCTCACGTCTCCACTGGAGCACTCACCGCTTCGAACCGTCGCGAGAGGGCTCGCCACGTAGCAGTCGCGACGCCCCCACGGGTGAGCAGTCGGCGCGCGGGAGCGAACGAACAACACGAGTGAGCGACTCGCGCGAGGGGCGAGTGAGTGAGCGACGTGAACGAGCGAGTCGGCTGGGGAGGGTGAGGGGCGGTCTCACCGCGCCCGTGTCCCGTGCGGTCGGCCTGCTGAGAGGCGACCGGTCCTCGTCCGGTCCCCACGGGACGGTCCGGACGAACGAGTGAACTTTTCACGTCACCCTCGCAATCGGGCCGTATGACCGACTTCGACATCGTCTCGCCCGACGCCATCGCCGACGGGCGGGCGACCGACGCCTACTTCGAGCGGACCGAGGAGACGCTCGAAGCCGCCGGACGGAACCCCAACGTCGTCGCGGAGGTGACGGCGGACCAGTTCTCGGGCGAGGGGTTCGAACTCCTCGCGGGCGTGAAGGACGCGGCGCACCTCCTCACCGGACTGCCGGTCGACGTCGACACCGTCCCCGAGGGCCGACTGTTCGACGGCGGCCCCGTGATGCGTCTCTCGGGGAACTACCTCGACTTCGCCCGGTACGAGACCGCTCTTCTGGGGTTTCTGAGCCACGCCAGCGGCGTCGCCACCGCCGCGCTCGACGTGCGGACCGCCGCACCCGAGTCGCTCGTGCTCTCGTTCGGGGCGCGACACGTCCACCCCTCCATCGCCGCGATGGTCGAACGGTCGGCCCTCGTCGCCGGCCTCGACGGGTTCTCGCACGTCGCCGCCGGTGACGTCCTGGGCAGGGAGGCGTCGGGGACGATGCCACACGCGCTCGTGATTTGTTTCGGCCCTGGCGAGCAGGAGGCCGCGTGGCGGGCGTTCGACGAGACCGTCGACGACTCGGTCCCCAGAGTCGCGCTGTGTGACACCTACAGCGACGAGGTCGACGAGGTGCGCCGCGCCGTCGAGGCGATGGACCGCCTCGACAGCGTCCGTCTCGACACCACCTCCTCGCGGCGCGGGGACTTCCGACACATCCTCCGCGAGGTCCGGTGGGCGCTCGACGGCGACGGCCGCGAAGACGTCGACATATTCGCCAGCGGGGGCCTCGGGCCCGCCGACCTGCGCGAACTCCGTGACGTCGCCGACGGCTTCGGCGTCGGCGGGTACGTCTCGAACGCGAACCCGGTCGACTTCGCGCTCGACATCGTCGAAGTCGAGGGCGTCGCGGGCGCGAAGCGCGGGAAGCTCGGAGGGGTGAAGGAGGTGTACCGAACGGGTGACGGTCGACACGAGGTCCGCCGACGAGACGACCCCGCTCCCGAAGACGGCGACGCCCTGCTCGAACCGCTCATCCGGGACGGCGAACTCGTCGACGGCATCGACCTGAGCCTCGACGCGGCGGCGGCACGGGCCGAGGCCGACGCTGCCCTGTGTGGGTACGGCGAGGAGTGAAGCATACAACATAACTCCCGTCAAAGACCACTCAATGGAGATACGACCCTTCACGGCGAGTGATGCCGACGCCGTCTTCGAGGTGCATCGACGTGCCTTCGGCGGGCGGACCGAGGAGGCACACATCGTACAGCGACTACACGACGCTACCAAGGCCGTGGTCTCGCTCGTGGCAGTCGCGAACGGCCGAATCGTGGGCCACGTCCTGTTCTCTCCAACGACCGTCGAGGAGTCCGGAGCGCCCGTTGAACTGGTCGGGCTCGCACCGGTCGGTGTCCTCCCGGAAGACCAGAACGAGGGAGTCGGCTCGTTGCTGATTCAGCACGGTCTCGAAGCGTGTCGCGAGGCCGGTGTCGACGCGGTGGTCGTGTTGGGCGACCCCGGGTACTACGCTCGCTTCGGCTTCGAACGGGCGAGCGAGTACGGGCTCGGTAACGAGTACGGTGTTGACGAAGCGTTCATGGTCAAACCGTTGCACGACGGCGCGGTAGACGGCGTCGAAGGGGTCGTCAGGTATCAGCCCGAGTTCGAACAGACCGAACGGTAGCTCGGGGTCCCAGTGTGCCGGGTCTGCGCACGTGGTGAAGGAGAACGACCAGCAGTCGGGCCGATTCGCAGTGTGCAGCACACTGTCTGTAGACGGTCTCGTACGAAAACGCGGCCGACGCTCGTCTTCGAAACTGGCCGGTTCCAGGACGTAGAGCCGGCTTCACCGTCTCTCAGCACGGGGGAGAAGGTCGCGGGTTACAGCTCTTCGACGCTGCCGCCGTCGTTGCGCTCGCGGAACACCTGTCCCTCGAACAGGGTGACCATCGCGTCGTCGGTCTGCCAGGCGAACGGTGAGAGCTTGGCCTTGCGGCAGACGCGGGTGAGGTACTCCTCTTTCGACCAGTCGTTCTCGACGGGAATCGTGGGGTAGAGCCAGCCGTGCTTGCCGCCGCTGTCGACGGCGACACCGTGGCGGCCCAGCTCGAGGTCGGCGAGTGGGTCGTTGGTGAGAAGGTGGTTACAGACGATACAGACCGAGATGTTCAGATGGGGCAGTTCCTGGGATTCGATTTCGGAGCCACAGGAATCGCCCGACGCGGCCTGGATAGCCGCGTCGACGATGGCGTGGCCCAGTTGGTCTTTTCCTCGATACGCCCCCGCACAGCCGCGCAGGCGCCCCCGTCCACGTGTGGACTGGAGTCGAACGAACGCACCGGTGCGGGCGTAAAAGGCGTCACGCATACTCCCCGGTTGCTCTCGTTGGCCGTGCAGAACGTACGATTCGACGGATTCTCGGGCCAGTTCGACCGCACGCGCCCCATCCTCGTATGTAAGGCGAACGGTCTGCGCCTCCGACATACACCTTACGATGGTGCCTGACGACTTGAACCCTTCCTTTCACACAAGAAGAATCGTGAGGGTTTATTTCACCCTCGTGAGGGCATAGCACGCGTCGTACTCGGTCGGTCACCGTGGTCGGCGGCGGCGCTGTGGACACCGAACCCCTTAACCACGGCCACGGAGTACGATACGGTGGCAGAGAGAGCCCGGTTCCCGTGGCCGCACCGCCGGCCATGAGGAAAGTCCCCCCACCGTCCGGACAGGTGACCGGGCGCAAGCCCGGAGTCGGAGACGGCTGGCTCTGGAACAGAAACGAGACCCCTCGGTCCGACCGATGAGGTGCGCGAACCCGACCGCGAGGAAGGGGAGTTAACCCACCGAGGGCCGCGAGGGACTTCGTCCCTCGTCTGCGAGCGGGCATCGCCCGCGAGCCGCGGGCCGAGAACGGATGGAACGGCGAATCCTCACCGGTGCAAGTCCGCGCCGTCAGGTAGTCCGGACGAGCACGTCCTCGACGTGCCCTCGGACCCCGTCCGAGGAGGACGCGGACGCTCAGCTGAATGCCGGGACGAACAGAAGGGGGCTTACTCCTCTCAGCCGCTCACACCGCAGAGCGCCAGCGCTCTCGAAGTTCGAACGTGAGACCGGCGGGAGAAGGGATTTGTGTACCGACGTCCCACAGGCCACCTAGATGTCCCGGCACGCGACCCACGCACGCTCGCTCGCACTCGTCCTCGTCGTCGTCCTCGCGGGCTGTCTGGGTGGGGTCGCCCCCGACACGCTCGCGCAGGACGGCGAGCGTCCGGCGGCCGGGTCCGGATCCGAGCCCGCAGCGACGGCGGCAACGGCGAGTAGCGACGCGGCCGACTCGGACGAGGAGAGCGCCGGAACCGCCCCGGCGACGGAGAGTCCCTGGGGGACAGCGCCTGTCGTCGTCGCCATCGAGGGGTCGCCGGACCGCGACGTCGCCCCGCTCGTCCGCCGCGCCGCGGCGTTCTGGGAGGCGAACGCGACGCAGTACGCCGGCTACCCCATCGACTACGAGGTCCGCCCGAACGCGGCCGAGCCAGACCTCGTCGTGCGGTTCGTCGACGAGGTCACCGGCTGTAAGCGGTCGGACCACACCGCCGGCTGTGCGCCGTACATCACGAGCGCGGCCCAGGTCGACCGCCCGGTCACCGTCGAGGTCAAGCGGGGACTCTCCGACGAGTCGACGGTCCAGGTGGTCTCGCACGAACTCGGCCACACACTCGGGCTGGGACACGACGACGAGCCCCAGGCAGTGATGCGAACCGGAGTGACGCTCACCACGCTCCCGCAGCCGAACGCGACCGAACGGGGGTTCCCGTGGGCCGACAGCGACTTCACGGTCTACGTCGACGTCGACGAGGCACCGGACCCCACAGCGGCACGAACGCAGGTTCGCGCCGCGCTCGACTACTACGAACGCGGTGCACCCGGGATGCCCGACAACCTCACCTTCAGCGTCGTCGACGACTCCGACGCCGACCTCGTCGTTCGCTACGCCTCGGCGTCGCCGTGTACCGCGGGGTCCGGCTCCTGCGGGTCGAGCCGCGGACCCGACCCCGACGGCGACGGTGCCAGCGAGCGCTACGCGCAGTTCACGGTTACCGTGGTGGCTATCGACACCGACGCCGTCGGGTGGCACACTGGCTACTGGCTCGCCATCGCGTTCGGCGCGGAGGCGGACGCCGATAAGCCGCCCGTGTTCCGAAACGCCTCCTACCAGGAACGCCGGAGCGAGTGGTGGGCGTGAGCGTGGCGCTTAATTAACTGCTCGCCCGTAGCCGACGTATGGGTCGGGACCGGTCGCTGGACGAGTTCGTCTCGGTGAGCAACGGCGCAGACGAGACCGCGGGCAGCGGACGTGACGACGCCGAATCGAGTCAGCCGACGGCGGTCGACCCGGACGCGTCGGCCGCTGTCGAGGACGTGACCGCGGCCACGGACGGACGGGAGGCCGACGAGGCCGCGGGCAGCGGAGACGAGACCGACCGCGACGACGAGCGCCTCCCACGGGCGACGTACCGGTGGTCGCCCGACGGTGACGACTGTCCCGTCTGCGGGACGCACGCGAACGCGCAGTGGTTCGACGGCGACCAGTTCGTCTGCGCCGACTGCAAGGAGTGGTGAAGGGGGCTCGCCCGAGTCTGGTGAGGGGTGCTCACCCGAGTCGGGTGTTCCCGCGCTCGAAGCCGCGGACCAGTGTCTCCTCGTCGAGCGCGAGAATCGTCGGTCGGCCGTGCGGGCAGGCGTAGGGCTGTTCGCAGGAGCCCAGCCGGTCCAGTAGTCGTTCTCCCACCTCGGTGGAGAGCGTCTCCCCCGCTTTGAGCGACGGGTGACACGCGAGGTCCTTCAGCAACTCGTCGCGGACGTCCGCCGGCGTCTCTCCGTCGCCGTCGAGCGCGGCGAGCACCGTCCGCAACGACTCGGGGGCTGCGGTCCGGCCGAGCGGGGCGGGGACACGAGAGACGCGGACGGCCCTCCCGCCGAACGTCGACGCCTCGTAGCCCAGCGCCCGGAGGTCGTCGGCGAGTGCGTCGACGAGTGACGCCTCCGCAGCCGACACCGAGAGCGTGACAGGGGGCGTCACCTCGGCGGAGGGGACGTCACCGACGGCGGCGCGAAGCCGTTCGTAGTTGATGCGTTCGTGAGCGGCGTGCTGGTCGACGACGAGGAGTTCGTCGCCGGCCGCACAGAGCAGGTACAACTCGCGGAACTGGCCGATGACCGTGACGTCGCCGAGCCGTGACTCGCCGTCGAGCGGTTGCAGACTCGTCTCGAGGTCCATCGCCACCTCGCCACTCCGACGGAGGTCCGCCGTCGACAGCGCCTCGCTCACCGCCTGTTCGACGTACTCGTCGACGGCGTCGTCGCGGAAGGAGACCTCGGCCTTCGCGGGGTGGACGTTGTGGTCTACCGCCGCCGGCGGGAGCGTCACCCGGACGACGGCGATGGGCGCACGGTCACCCGCGAGGAGCGAGCCGTAGCCCGCGACGACGGCCCGCCTGAGTGATTCGTCCGCGAGCGGACGCCCGTTGACCGCGACGTGGACGTGGTCGCGGGTGGCGCGCGTGACCGACGGGTAACAGAGGACGCCGTCGACGCGCGCCTCGTCGCCGTCGCCGTCGTCGCCGACGAAGGAGAACGTCGTCGACTGCCCGGCGACGGTCCTGTCGTACACGCCCAGGAGGGCGTCAGTGTCGCCCGACCCGGGTGTCGAGAACGTCTCGCGGCCGTCGTGCGAGAGCGACACGCGAGTGTCCGCGTGACAGAGCGCGTAGCGCGAGAGGAGCTTCGAGACGCGGGCGAACTCCGCCTTCGCCGAGGAGAGATGCTTCCGGCGTGCCGGGCGATTCGAGAAGAGGTCGCGCACCTCGACGGTCGTCCCCCGGGCACGGCCCGCGGCTTCCGTCTCGACACGCCCCGCGGACACGTGGACGCGTGTCCCGCGCGGTCCGCCGTCGTTCGTCGTCACAGTGAGGTCGGCGACCTGGGCGATGCTCGGGAGCGCCTCGCCGCGGAACCCGAGCGTCGAGACTCGCTCGACGTCGTCGGGGCCGGAGAGCTTCGACGTGGTGTGACGCTCGACCGCGAGGGCGGCGTCCTCGCGGCGCATCCCGTGGCCGTCGTCTCGGACACGAATCAGGTCGGTGCCGTCGCCGCCGACGGCCACCTGGATACGGGACGCGCCGGCGTCGAGGCTGTTCTCGACGAGTTCTCTCACGACGTCGACGGGTCGCGTGACGACCTCGCCGGCGGCGATTCGTCGCTTCGTCTCGGGGTCAAGTCTCCTGATCTGCGTCATCGAGTCTCCGCTGGAGTTCGTGGAGGAGGCTGAGGGCGTCCATCGGCGTCGTGCGGGCGACGTCGAGGCGTTCGATGTCCGCGAGGACCCCACCGACGACGTGGTTCGGGTCGCCGTGAGAGTCCCGCGACGGGTCGGGCAGTGGCGCTGACTTCGCGCGGCCACCGCTGGTTTGGCGGGGCTTCGAGAAGGCCTTTTCGGCCGAGTCGGCGTCGGTGGACGTCCGCACGTGCTCGCCGTTCGTCGCGGCGTGACGCGAGGGGTCGGCCGTGTCGGGGTCGCGTTCGGCCGCCTCGTGGCGGTCGGCCGCCTCGACCAGGGCGCGCGCCCGCTCGACGACCCGGTCGGGCACGCCGGCGAGTCGAGCCACCTCCACGCCGTACGACGACGACGAGGGGCCCTCGGCGACGCGGTGGAGGAACGTCACGCCGTCGGCGTCGCGGTCGGCCGTGAAGTGCAGCGTAAACACGCCGTCGTACTCGGCTTCGAGGCCGGTCAGTTCGTGGTAGTGGGTGGCAAAGAGCGTCGACGCACCGACCTCGTCGTGGATGAACTCCGTCGTCGCCCGGGCGATGGCGAGGCCGTCGGTCGTCGCCGTCCCCCGTCCCACCTCGTCGAGGAGGACGAGCGACCGGTCGGTGGCGGCGTGGAGGATGTCGGTCAGTTCGGCCATCTCGCGCATGAACGTCGACTGTCCGCCCGCGATGTCGTCGGAAGCGCCGACGCGGGTGAACACCCGGTCGACGACGCGCAGGGATGCGCGCGAGGCGGGGACGAAACTCCCTGCCTGGGCCATGACGCACGTGAGTGCGACCTGTCGCATGTACGTCGACTTGCCCGACATGTTCGGCCCGGTGATGAGCGCGACGTCTCCCTGCGAGAAGTCGATCCCGTTCGGGACGAACTCGGTCGTCCGTTCGACGACGGGGTGACGTCCCGCCTCGATTTCGATGGCCTCGGCCCCGAAGGTCGGGCGGACGTAGTCGCGGTCGACCGCGATGGTCGCGAACGCGACGAGGACGTCCAGTTCCGCCAACACGTCCGCGAGCGCCTGGAGCCGTTCGCCCTCGTCGGCGACCGAAGCGCGTACCTCACAGAAGACCTCGTACTCGAGCGCGTCAGCCCGCTCGGACGCCGAGAGGATCTCGTCCTCGCGGCGTTTGAGTTCGGGGGTGTAGAACCGCTCGGAGTTCTTCAGCGTCTGACGGCGGGTGTAGTCCTCGGGGACCCGCTCGAGGTTCGGGTTCGTCACCTCGATGTAGTAGCCGTGGACCTGGGTGTACCCCACCTCCAGCGAGTCGATGCCGGTCCGCTCGCGCTCGGTCGCTTCGAGTTGCGAGACCCACGCACGCCCCTCGCGCTCGGTCGCCCGGATGTCGTCGAGTTCGGCGTCGAACCCCTCTCGGACGACACCGCCGTCGGTCACTTCCTGGGGCGGGTCGGGCACGATGGCCTCCTCGACGAGCGAGCGGACGTCACCGCAGTCGTCGAGTCGGTCGGTCAGGTCGGCGAGCCGCGCCGAGTCGTGGTCGAGCGCGGCGAGCGCCTCGCGCAGGTCGGGCACGACAGCCAGTGTCGTCGCCAACGAGCGGAGGTCCCGGGCGTTCGCCCGCCCCCGAGAGACCCGACCGACGAGCCGTTCGAGGTCGTACACCTCCCGCAACCGGTCGTGGAGCGTCTCGCGGACGACGCCCTCCCTGGAAAGTGCCTCGACCGCGTCGAGTCGCGCCTCCGCCTCGTGCCGGTCGACCGTCGGCCGGCGGAGCCACGCCTCGAGGCGGCGGCGACCGAGCGCACACGCCGTCTCGTCGAGCGTCCCCATCAGGGTGTGGCCCGACCGCGAGCGCGACTCGAACAGTTCGAGACTCGCGAGCGCCGTCGCGTCCAGCCGCATCGACTCCCGGGCGTCGAACCGGGTGACTCGGGAGACGTAGTCGAGATGGTCGCCGCCCTGGGTGTACTCGGCGTACGCGAGGACCGCACCCGTCGCACGGACCTCGGCGTCGTTGGCGAGGACCACGTCCGGGCGGGCGTAGCGCCGCAGGTGTGCCCTGGCCGTGTCGTGCTCGAAGACGGAGGGGTCGTACGAGGTGTGCATCGCCTCGGGGACGAGGTCCGCCCCGACGTCGTCGAGTTCGGGACCGGTGAGCAGTTCCGCCGGGGAGCGCCGTTCGAGTTCCTCCGAGACCGTCTCGCGGCTCCCGCTCGTGACGAGGCATTCGCCGGTGGAGACGTCGACGAGTGCGAGGCCGTACGTCGCTTCCGTCCCCGCCGCCTCCCGCACGAGCGCCGCGAGATAGTTCGCCGTGCTCCCCTCCAGATACGCGTCGTCGACGAGCGTACCCGGCGTGACGAGTTGGGTGACGGCGCGGTCGACCAGCCCCGACGCCTCCTCGGCGGGCTGGACCTGGTCGGCGAGCGCGACGCGATAGCCGGCGTCGAGCAGCCGTTCGACGTACGACGCCGCGTTGTCGATGGGGACGCCGGCCATCGGATAGCGGCCGGTGGAGTCCTCCCGCTTCGTGAGCGTCACCTCACAGACGCGCGCGACGGTCTCCGCCGCGGCACAGAACGCCTCGTAGAAGTCGCCCACCTGAAAGAGGACGAGCGCGTCGTCGTGGGCCTCACAGAGGTCGGTGTACTGGGCCATCATCGGCGTCAGGTCCTCGCGCACGTCGAGCATCTCGTGCGGTGCGCCGAGTGCGGGGTCCGGCGCGTCGTCGCCCGCAGCCGACCCGTGTGCTCCGGCCCGCTCGGCGTCGCTCGTGTCTGCGTCGGGGTCGGTGTCCCCGCTGCCGTTCATGTGGGGATAGCCGGCGATGGAGCGGTAAAAAGCGTCGGGTCTGCGCGCGGTCGAAGACGGCTGGCTGGTCACCGATAGGCCCCCATCACGGTCGGCCGCGCCGTCCGCTGGTGTGGCACCTGAACACACCCAGCAAAGTTACGTGACTCGGGCAACTAGACACGGTAACCGTGAGGACGAACAGGCACTTGTTCCCCAGCCCGCTGTCTCGGTCTCCGTATGTGGCTCCTCGGTCGGGCACCCGTGCTCGCGCCGCCGCCAGTTCGGGCGCGGCAGAGCGACCCCGGAGGCACCGACGAGCCAGCGACGTGGCGGAGGGTGCGGCGTGACCGACGCGAGCCAGTCCGAGGCGAACGTCACACCCACCGCCGACGAGTTCGAACCGCTCTCGGTCGACGGCGCGGCCGGCCTCGCCGACCGCATCACCGAGAACGTCGAGCGCGTCATCGTCGGTCAGCACGGCGCAATCGAGCACATCCTCGTCACGCTCCTCGCTCGGGGGCACCTCCTCTTAGAGGACGTCCCCGGCGTGGGGAAGACGATGCTCGCCCGTTCGATCGCCACCTCCATCGACTGTACGTTCAAGCGCGTCCAGTTCACCCCCGACCTCCTCCCCTCCGACGTGACGGGCGTGAACGTGTTCAACCAGAAGAGCCGCGAGTTCGAGTTCCAGCCCGGCCCGGTGTTCGCCAACGTCGTCCTCGGCGACGAGATAAACCGGGCCCCGCCGAAGACGCAAGCCGCACTCCTGGAGGCGATGGAGGAAGACCAGGTGACGGTCGACGGCGACACCCACCGACTCCCCTCGCCGTTCACCGTCATCGCGACGCAGAACGACGTCGAGCCGAACCGGACGTACGAACTGCCGATGGCCGAAATCGACCGCTTCATGAAGAAGCTCCGGCTGGGCTACCCCTCCGAGGCGGACGAGACCGAACTGCTCGGTCGGGTGGCCGGCGACCACCCCATCGAGTCGCTCGAAGCCGTCGCCTCGGTCCCCGAGGTCCAGCGCGCCCGGCGGACGGTGACCACCGTCGACGTGCGCGAACCGGTCCGGTCGTACGTCACGCGGCTGGCGTCGTTCACGCGGGACCACGCCCAGTTGGGCGTCTCACCGCGCGGCGGCATCGCGCTCGTCCGCGCGTCACAGGCGCGGGCGGTGCTGGAGGGTCGCGACTACGTCGTCCCCGACGACGTCCAGACGGAGGTCCGCACGGTGTGGAGCCACCGCATCCGCCCCGGTGGGGGTGACGACGACGGCGCTGCGGTCGTCGAGCGAGCGCTCGACACCGTCCCGGTCGAATGAGGCTGACGCGACGGGGGTGGACGGTCGTGGTCGTCGCCCTCTCGGGGACCCTCATGGCGGCGGCGTTCGGCGCACGTTCGCTCAACGCCGTGGTGTTCCCCTGCCTCGTCGCGCTCGTCGCCGCCGTCGTCCAGGTTCGCCGGACCGGGGAGCCGCGAATCGACAGGGCGCTTCCCGACAACGGCTTCCCCGGCGACGCGGGCACCGTCACTCTGGGGTTCGAGACCGACACTCCGTTCACCGCGACGGTCAGCGACGCGCTCCCGCCGGGGGTCTCGGGTGAGGCGAACGCGGAGACGACCGTCGGGCGCGACCCCGTCTCGTACGAGGTGACGTACCGCCGCCGCGGCGTACACACCCTCGGCCCCGTCTCGTTCGTCGCACGCGACGTCCTCGGTCTCGCCGCCAGGCGCTTTTCCGTGCAGGACACCGACGACGTGCTCGTCTATCCCCGGGTACACGACCTCTCGAACCGCGCGAAGCGCGACCTGCTCGCGCTGCACGACACGGCCGAGAGCAACGACCGCGACGAGTTCGACCGTCTCCGGCAGTACGTCCGCGGCGACTCGCTCCGCGACGTCCACTGGAAGTCGTCGGCCAAACGCGACGACCTCGTCGTCAAGGAGTTCAGCGCCGAGAACCGCTCGCGGACGGTCGTCGTCGCCCTCTCGGCGGACGAGGGCCGCGCCGACGAGATGGCGGAAGCCGGGGCGACTGTCGTCCTCGCCTTCCTGCGGGCGGGCGTCCCCGTGACGCTCGTGACGCCTACCGGCACCCTCGCGGTGGCTCCCGGGGACCGCCGGAAGGCGCTCGACCACCTCGCACGGGTCGGCCACGGCACGGCGACTCCGGAGGAAGACCCGCTCGTCGCGGTGCGCGCGACCCGTCGCGGGACGGTCGTCCGCCTCGGCGACCGCGACGTCCCGTTCGACGACCTGGTGACGGACGCGGACCACTCCGGGTTCCGCGACGCCGCCGACACGTCGACCACATCGCGGGAGGTGACGGCGTGAGCGCCCGTCGGGTGTCGCTGGGGGCGGTGGAGGGGCTCGGCGACCGGACCAGCTTTCGGACGCCGGCGCTCGTCGGCGTCCTCGTCCTGACGCTGTCGTATCTGAGCGTCCTCTCGCGGGTCACGAACGTGGTCGGCGGGAACCGCGTGTTCCTCCTCCTCGTGGTGGGGACGTTCCTCCTGGCGACGGCGCTCGGCCGGTTCCTCCGCATCCGGACGGCCGTCTTCTTCACCGTCGTCCTCCTCGTGGGCGGGACCGTGACCTACTTCCTCGCCATCCCCGCGAGCCAGCTCTCGCTCCTCTCGACGGAGCGACTCCTCTCGGACACCGTCGCGCTCCTCACCGGCCTCTCGGTGCTGCGGCTGACCGCCGCCGACGTGTGGGCGCTCGCAGTCGCGCCCGGCCCCGTCTTCCTCTCGTGGTACCTCGCGATGCGCGAGCGGTACGCCCTGAGCGTCGCCGTCGGTGGGACGACGCTCGGCCTGTTCGTGCTCACGGGCGACGCCGGGACGGCGACCACGCTCGTCGGCGTCCTCGGCGCGGGTGCGGCGGTGGGACTGGGAACGCTCGACGCGTACGGAGGGACCGTCGCGCAGCTCGATACGCTCGTGGCGGTGCTGGCGGCGATGGTCGTCCTCGCAGCCACCCTTTCGGTGGTCCCCGGTGGGGCGGCACAGCCGCTCTTGCCCGACCGCGGCTCGCCGACGGTGGAGGCCAGCCTCGTCAACTCGCCCGAACGGATCGACGTCCTCGGCTCCATCCGCCTGTCGCCGCAGGTCCGCTACACCATCGAAGCCGACGAGCGCCAGTACTGGCAGACCGCGTCGTACGACCGCTACACCGGCGACGGCTGGGTGCGGACGGGCGACACCGAACCCTATCAGGGCGGCCTCGACGGCCCGCCCGGCGCTTCGCGGCGGGTCAGCCAGACCGTGACGGCCGAATCGGCGGTCGCGGCGATGCCGGCGGCGTGGAAGCCGGTCTCCGTCTCCGTCTCGGAGGGGGCCGCCGGGCAGGTCCGCATCACCCAGCAGGGCTTCTTCACGCCCGCGGCGAGCCTCGCACCCGGCGACAGCTACACCGTCGAGAGCCGCGTCCCGCAGTACACCTCCGAACAGCTCCGTCGGGCGGGCACGGACTACCCCGACGCCGTCAGCGAACAGTACCTCCAGCTCCCCGAGAGCACGTCGACGCGGGTGCGCGAACGTGCAGCCGAAATCGCCGGCGGGGAGGACAACGCCTACGACAAGGCCGTCGCCGTCGAGCAGTGGCTCGAAGCGAACAAACGCTACTCGCTGACGGTCGAGCGCCCGGACGGCGACATCGCGGAGTCGTTCCTGTTCGAGATGGACGCCGGCTACTGTACGTACTACGCGACGACGATGGTGACGCTCCTGCGGGCACAGGGCGTCCCCGCGCGGTTCGCCGTCGGCTACACCCCGGGTGAGCAGGTGAGCGACGGCGAGTACGTCGTCCGCGGCCTCGACTCGCACGCGTGGGTCGAGGTGTACTTCCCGGATGTCGGCTGGGTCCGCTTCGACCCGACGCCCGCGACGCCGCGCCAGACCGCCGAGCGGACCCGCCTCACCGAGGCGCGACAGAACGACGAGGCCGGCGTCGACACGAACGATACCGAGCCCGAAGCCGGTGGGACCCCGACCGTCACACCGTTCGAGACGAACGACAGTTCGGTGAACAACACCTCACAGAGCGACGCGGTCCGACGGAACATCGAGGGGAACCCCATCGACGCGAACGCCACGCCCGCAGCGGGACTCGTGGACGGCGGCACGGAGGGCGGTGACACGGACGAGGGGTTCCAGGTGCCGGAGCTCCCCTCGCGGGAGACGCTCGGGCTCGGCCTCGTCGCGTTCGTCGGCCTCGTCGCGGGCGCGCGGCGGGTCGGCCTCACCGCGTGGCTGGTCGCCGAACTCCGCCTGCGGTACCAGCGGTCGACGGGCGATACGGAAGCCGACGTCCGACGGGCGTACGGTCGTCTCGAGCGGCTCCTCGAACGCCAGTATCGCGCGCGCCGTCCGACGGAGACCCCACGCGCGTACATCGGCGCGATACGCCGCGGTCACGGCCTCGACGGTCGGGTCGAACGCGTCGCCGACGTGTACGAGCGCTCACGGTACGGCTCGGGCGTCTCGGCGGCGGAGGCCGAGCGAGCGGTCACACTCGTCGACGACCTGGTCTGGGAGGTGACGCCCGTCGTGGGCGAACTGTTCGCGAGCCGGGACGACGAGCCGGTCGCGTCGGCGACCTGAGCCGAATCGGTCTGTCGAGCGGTGCGTCCTCCCGATACTGTTTTGTATCTCGCTCTCAGAAATCAGGTTGGAATGTCAGAGGTATGCTCGACGTGTGGACTGCCTGAGGAACTCTGCGTCTGTGAGGACGTGGCCCGTGAGTCCCAGGAGATCAATATCCACATCGACGAGCGACGCTACGGAAAAGAGGTAACGGTCATCGAGGGGTTCGACCCGAAGGACGTCGACATGGACAGCCTGTCGTCGGACCTGAAGTCGAAGTTCGCCTGCGGTGGGACCGTCGAGGACGGCTCCATCGAACTCCAGGGGAACCACACCGGGCGCGTGGAGGACTTCCTCCGCGACAAAGGGTTCAACGTCGCATGAACACGGCGTAGCAGTCCGCGTCGAGCCGTTCGTTTCTCGTACAGTGTCGTCGGACCGTCAGAGCCGACGCTGTGGCAAGTAGTGAGTCGAAACCGCCGGAATCACGACGAGACGGAGTCGGTCAGAACGGCGAGTCGGGGCTCGAATCGGCCGTCGCTCGCTCGTCGTCGGTTTCGAGCGGCCCCGCCCAGGCTTCGAGTCCGCCAGCCATGCTCTCGACTCGCGCGTCGTTCGTTCCCTCGAACGAGGTGATGAGCCGGGCCGCCTGGACGCTCGCCTTCCCGTGTGGGCAGACCGTGACGATGTGGTCGGCGTCGGCGAGCGACTCGACCATCTCCGGGAGACGGCCGAACGGGACGTTCTCGCTCCCGGGGATGTGACCGCGAGCGAACGCGCCGGGCGAGCGGATGTCGACGATGCGGGGCGGGTTCTCGGTGTTCAAGAGCGAAGCGACCTCGTCGGTGGAGATCTCGCCGTCCATACCCGGGTAGAGCGGGTACGGGTGGATAAGTCACTCGGCGCTCTGGACGGTGAGGACGGTCGGCCGAAGCAGGGATACCACACCGGCAGAAACGACGGGGAACGGGTCCTCGCGGCTGACGCCACACAGCCACGCTCACTCACCGTCACCACGACCACTCACGCTCACCGGCGGCACACACGACTGACCAGCCGATCACCGAACCGTTCGGAGTCTCGGCGGGCTCTACAGCAGTCCCTCGTCGTGAGCGATGAGGATGCCCTCGACGGTGGCGTCGTTCGTCGGCTGGGCGCGAGCGACGTCGACGGCCTCGTCGAGCGGAATCGCGCGGACCTGGAGGAACTCGTTGTCGTCGAGGTCCTGGTCGGCCGGCGAGAGCCCCTCGGCGAAGACGAAGCCGCGACGATGTCTGAGCATCCCCGTCGTACACCACACCTCCTGCAGGAGACTCGTCGACGACGCCTCGAAGCCGGTCTCCTCGCGGAGTTCGCGCTCGGCCGCGTGGGTGAACGACTCGCCCGCCTCGACGATACCCGCGGGGAGTTCCAGTTGCGTCTCGCGGATGGTGGGCCGGTACTGTTCGACCATGACGAGCCGGTCGTCGGTGACCGCGACGACGACCACCGCGGTCGCCAGTTCGGCCCAGTAGTAACGCTTGGTGGTCCCGTTCGGCTGTTCGACGAGGTCGTACCCGCCCGTGAACCACCCCGTCTCGTACTCGACCGCGGATTCGAGGACCGGCCACTCGGGGTCGGCGAGCGGGTCGTGGCGGCGGCCGTCGTCAGTCATCGGTCGCTCCCGTCCGTGTCGGGCCCGCGCTCGTCGGCACCCCGTTCACCCGCCGCCGAGGCTGCCTCC
Source organism: Salinigranum halophilum (assembly GCF_007004735.1). NCBI lineage: Archaea > Methanobacteriati > Methanobacteriota > Halobacteria > Halobacteriales > Haloferacaceae > Salinigranum > Salinigranum halophilum. The sequence continues at coordinate 306,182 of NZ_SSNL01000003.1, read as the reverse complement.
CCGCGTTCGGCCGCAACGGTATCTGTCGCCGCCGCCCCGTCGAGCCCGTCGAGTTCGACGCGGTAGACCCGACCGAGCGCCTGTCGCCGGAGAATCTCGACGGCGGCGTCACGCTCGTCCTGGTAGCTCGCGGCGACGACTCGCTCGACGAACGGCGCGGGGTGCCAGACGACCCGCTCGACGTTCGGGCTCCCCACCTCGACGACCTCGTACGCGTCGTGGTCGGCACACCACTCGTCGAACTCGGCGCGCGTCCCGCTGTGGACGCGCAGGCGCGACGAGAAGAGCACGTCGCGGGCCGTCGAGACGACGGCTCCCGTGACGCGCTCGCGGTACTCCTCGGGGTCGAACGCCATCGCTCGCGCCGTCTCGCGGACGACCCGCTGTGCGACGGGCCCGGCGGCCTCGAACGCCTCGCGCGCCTCCTCGTGGGTGTCGGGTGCCAGGGTTCCCTCGGTACGCATCGGTCGTACGTGGTGGTGGTGGCGGTTTACCTGTGTCGGACTCCCGAGGGTGGCCACAGCGGTTTTGATGTCGTCAGCGAAACGTTGGGGCGTCCGATGACAGCACTCGCCCTCCACCGCACGGTCACGGAACGACTCCCGGTCGTCTCGGTGGCCCCACCGTCCCCCCTCAGCCCCGCTCACGCCCTCCGCGAGAGCCTCCCCATCGCGGGAGTCGTGCTGCTCTGGACCGTCCTCTCATGGCTCGCGTTCGAACCGTTCGTCTCCTGGGCCGTCCGGACGACCGGGGTGGTCGCGGCGCTGGTCTACGTGGTCGTCCGCGGGGTGCGACTCGGCGAGGAGGCGACGCCGGTCGTCACGGGCGATGCCGCGAGCGTGCTCGGCCAGCAGCTCCGGCTCGTACCCGCGCCCGCGGCGTGGTTCCTGGCCGGCGTCGCCGTTCCCGCGCTCGCGGACCTCTGGTCTCTCGTCGGACTGCCCGGGCTCTTCTCGTCGCCGGCCGACGACCTCGTCCGAGTGTGCGCCCTGGCCGGCGTCGGGACGGCGCTCCTGCTGGTCGTCGCCGGAGCGACTGCAGCGCTCGACGGGCGGTGAGGGCCTACTCGCCGCGCTCGTCGTCCAGCATCTCTCGCGTCAGTTCCCGCGCCTCGTCGACGATCTCGCGCGCCTCGGGGTCGAGGTCCGAGACGTCGATGCCGTCGTCGCCCGAACGACCGTGGCTGTGACCGTGGTCGTGTCCGTGTCCACCCACAGCGCCCTGTAAGTCGGGGTCGTACAGCGTGTCCGCGTTCGTTCCTCCAGCAGTGTCCTCGAACACGACCTCGTACTCGGCCTCCGCCGCGAGTTCCTCCAGTCGCGGGGCGAGGTCGGCCGGTCCCCCCTCGGCCCAGCCGGGGGCGTGTTCGTCGAGCCAGGACTCGTGGTCGTCGCCGTGTGTCAGCGCCTGGAACGCGAGGTGGTTGGCGAGGTGTGTGGTGTCCTGTTGTGGGTCGTCGCAGACCGGACAGGCGTAGCCCATACTCCACAGTTGCGACCGGCGGGCAAAAACGTCCGCGCTCTACTCGGCCGCGGGCTCGTCGGGCGCGTCGTCGCCTCCCGACGCGCCCCACTCCGAGAGGTCGAGGACCATCACGAAGGCGTCCTCGCCGTCGGCATAGTAGCGGGGGATGCGGCGGAGCGGTTCGAACCCCTCGCTTCGGTAGAGGGCGAGCGCCGCGTCGTTCGTCGCCCGTACCTCGAGTTTGACGAGCGCCGCGCCGTCGACGGCGAGCGTCTCGAGCGCCCGACGGAGCAACGTCCGACCGAGCCCCTGCCCGCGAGCGCGCGGGTGGACGGCGAGGTCTTTCACGTGACCGATGTCGCGCCCGTAGTTCGGCGTCGTGTCGCTGACGACGTAGCCGACGATGTCGGGTGACGGTCCGACGTGGGCCACGAGAAAGCCACCCTCGCCGAGGAACGACTCGAACGCCGAGAACGGCCACGGCTGGGGGAACGTCGCGCGTTCGAGCCGAAACACGTCGAGGAGGTCCGCCTGTTCGGCCTGTCGAATCACGACCTCGTCGAGTGCGGAGAGGTGTTCGTCAGAGCCGGGTGCGGGGGACACGTCGTCGGATACGGGAGGGGGCCGCAAAAGGACGACGGCCAGAGACGGGTGGGGGGAAAGAGCGACGGCTCGGTGCGGAGAAAAAACGGAGAACGTGGGCGAGGTGGGTTCAGTCGTCGGCGGGTGCCGCGCCGCCGCCGGACTCGTACTGTTCCTTCGTGAGGCGGAGCTTGCCACCGGCGGCGAGGATACGGCGCTCGCGCTCGGAGGCTTTGAGCGTGGCCGTCGCCTCCCAGTCGTCGTTGACGCGGACCGTGAACTCTTCCTCGCCGGCCTGGACGGCCTCGGCGACGTCCGTCACGACCTCGACGTCGTCACCCTGGTCGATCTGCTGGTAGGTGTCGGCGTCGATGGTCAGGGGCAGGATGCCGAAGTTGAACAGGTTCGCCTTGTGGATGCGGGCGAACGACTGCGCGAGAACGGCCTCGACGCCCAGGTAGAGCGGACACATCGCGGCGTGCTCTCGTGAGGAGCCCTGGCCGTAGTTCTCGCCGGCGACGAGGACGCCGCCGTCGGCGTCCATCGCGCGCTGTGCGAACGTCTCGTCGACGCGCGAGAGCGTGAACTCGGAGAGCTTCTCGATGTTCGAGCGGTACATGAGGATGTCCGACGTCGCCGGGATGATGTGGTCCGTCGTGATGTTGTCCTCCATCTTCAGGAGCACCTCACCGGCGATGTCGGCCTCGAGCGGCTCGCCGATGGGGGCGGAGCCGATGTTCGGGCCCTTGATGAGCTCGTCGTCGATGGCGTCCTCGGGCGTGATGAGGTCCGTCTTCGAGCCGTCGTACTTCTCGGGGAGTTCGATACCCGGTGCCTCGAGGTCGCCGAGTTCGTCGGCGAGGTCGCGCGGGTCGATGATCTCGCCGTGGATGGCCGCGGCAGCGGCGACTTCCGGCGAGCAGAGGTAGACGGAGTCGTCCTCGATACCGGAGCGGCCCTCGAAGTTGCGGTTGAACGTCCGGAGCGAGACGGAGTCGGAGGCGGGGACGTGGCCGATACCGATACACGGCCCACACGTCGCCTCGGAGACGTTGACCCCGGCGGCCATCATCTCGGCGGTCCAGCCCTGGCGGGCGAGCAGTTCGGCGGCCTGCTTCGAGCCCGGGGCGACGATCATCTCGATGTCCTTCTGGACCTCGCGGCCCTTCACCATCTTCGCGGCCGGGAGGACGTCCTCGTAGCCGCCGTTGGTACAGGAGCCGATGATGACCTGCTCGACGTCCGTGCCGGCGACCTCGCGGACGGGCACGACCTTGTCGGGCATCGACGGCTGCGCGATGAGCGGCTCGAGTTCGTCGAGGTCGATGACGATTTCGTCCGCGTATTCGGCGTCCTCGTCGGGCGAGAGCTCGACGAAGTCGTCCTCGCGGCCCTGTCGGGCGAGGTAGTCGCGCGTCTCCTCGTCCGTGCCGAAGATGGACGAGGTGGCACCGAGTTCGGTGCCCATGTTCGTGATGGTCGTCCGCTCGGGGACCGTCAGGGACTCCGCGCCGGGGCCGGTGTACTCGAACACCTTGCCGACGCCGCCCTTGACCGTCTCACGGCGGAGCATCTCGAGGATGATGTCCTTCGCGGTGGACCACTCGGGGAGTTCACCTTCGAGGCGGACGTTCACGACTTCGGGCATCTCCACGTAGTACGCGCCGCCGCCCATGGCGACGGAGATGTCCAGGCCACCGGCACCGATGGCGAGCTGACCCAGTCCGCCGGGCGTCGGCGTGTGCGAGTCCGAGCCGAGGAGGGTCTTGCCGGGCGCGGCGAAGTTCTCCTTGTGGACGTTGTGGCAGATACCGTTACCCGGGCGGGAGAAGTACGCGCCGTACGTCCCGGCCGCGGAGCGGAGGAAGCGGTGGTCGTCCGTGTTCTTGAAGTCGAACTGATACGTCTGGTGGTCACAGTACTGCGCCGCCAGTTCGGTCTGGACCTCGTCGAGGTCGAGGGCCTCGAACTGTAGCCAGACCATCGTCCCAGTCGTGTCCTGTGTCAGCACCTGGTCGATCTCGATCCCGATCTCCTCGCCGGGCTCGAGCTCTCCCTCGACGAGATGGTCGTCGAGGATTTTCTCGGTCAACGTCAGTCCCATAACGTTTGCCCGTCGATGGCGGACGGATATAAATCCTCCCTGTTCTGTGTCAGTCTACCATGTGAAACTCCCTGCAGTCCGGCAATTTTCGCGACGTAATTTACATTGTTTCGCGCCTGAGTAAAGGTCTCCACCACGCACGACTGCCGGACCGTAACGTATATGAACAACCCCGTCTCGCACCGTCATCAGCCTCGCGTATCGACTTCGAAACGGTCTTGCGTCGACTCTCACCACTCCCGCCATGTTCGAAAGCGGTGCGTACGTCGCCGACCACGTCACACCCGTCGACGAGACACAGGTCCAGCCGAACGGCGTCGACCTCACGCTCGCGTCGGTGCTCGAACAGACAGAAACCGGACAGATTTCGACGGACGGCAAACGGATCGGCGAGCGCCGCCCCGTCGAGTTCGAATCCCGTGATGGCGGTGAGTGGGTGTCGCTCACCCCCGGCGGGTACGTCGTCCAGTACGCCGAGACGGTCCACATCCCCGAGGGCCACGTCGGGTTCATCTACCCACGCTCCTCGCTCATGCGCAACTCCTGTATGCTCAACACCGCGGTGTGGGACGCGGGTTACGAGGGAAAGGGAGAGGGACTCCTCCAGGTCCACCACCCCATCGACCTCGAACGCGGCGCGCGAATCGCACAGTTGGTACTCGCCGAGGCGACTCACGAGGGGACGTACGACGGGAGCTATCAGGGCGAGCGGACCGAGTGAGACTCGTCGTCGCTCTGAGGGAGTTCTCTGGACCGACATCTCTCAGGTAAATTAGTCCGGGTTACCATCGTCATCGAAGACGGCGTGGCTATTTAGTTGCAACAGGTGTCTGAGTCACTCGCCCACTGTCTCAAGCCATCTCTCGACAGAGTAATCGGCGGCCCAGTTGATATTCGGTGATTGTTTTTGTGCGGCAGACACTCGTAGACCCATTGAGGTCTCTGGCGCATCTTCAATAGGTACGACGAACGTTTCTCGTCTCTCTGGAGAATAGACGGCGAAGACGTCGATTTTACCATCGTATCCACGCTTACTGATTTTGTTTGTTAATGTTCCGGAGCTTCGAGTCTCGAATTGGACTCGACCGTTTTCTAATCGTCCAGTCTTCACCTGTACCCGGTAGAACGTCCCCGAGATTTCTACGACCAAGTCATAGCGTTCGTTATCACCGGATGGCTGGAGAACTGATAATCCACGACCGACGAACTCGAAGAGGACCGCCGCTTCACTCTGTTGTCCCCGTTGTTTTGGATGTGGGGTGACCATGAACAAGACTCACAGGGTACAACAATAATACAGGTCCCCCTTACGTAAATTCACTCCACGTGTCACACCACAGATGAGTAATACAGACTCCACTATCACCTACTCGTCCCGTCCGTATCCATGTGATTTCACTACCTATCGAGTGCACAGGAATACGGGCTGGGTGGGACTTGAACCACAGTCGCTCCGTTCGCTGTCGCTCACTACGCTTTCTGATTCAATCCCTCAAGCCGTCGCTCTTTGGTTCACTACGTCCGCACAAAGGAGCGGGCCGGGAGGGACTTGAACCCCCGACCGTCTGGTCACTTCCACGGCCACCCGAATCGAACGAGTGACTGTGTTAAAAGCCAGACGCTCTGCCGAACTGAGCTACCGGCCCTCAAACATCGATAACCGTGGCGTGTTAATAAGCGTTTATTGTCGCCCTATGCGCCCGCCGATTCAAATGCGAAGACGAATCCACCGCATCGCATGTCCTGACCCGCTCCGACGGGGCGTGCTGCGGAAGCGCGACCACCCGCCTCGTGTCACTCTCCGGTCGCCCGTTCGCCAGTCACTCCGCGAAGTACGCCGTCAGCGCGTCGGCGAGCACGTCGTCGGGGGAGACGTTCTCCAGCGAGGCACGCCGCCGGAGTTCGAGGTAGAGTTCGGGCGGGAGCCGGGTGGCGAGTTCTCCGAGGACGACGCCGTGTTCGGTGAGCGCCGCCTCGACGGACGTCCCGTTGTTGACGGCGCTCGCGGTTCGGCGTACCTCGCGGACCGTGA